>JAFTCN010000003.1 GCA_017454675.1 Clostridia bacterium | reverse complement strand
CTCCGGCGCGGGGCCCGCCGCTCCGGGCCCCGGAGGGGCGGACGGCGAAGGCCGGACGGCCGCGGGCGCGGAATAGCGGCGGGGGCCGAGCTGTCCGTACATGAACGCGACGGCCTCCGCCGCGCGGGCGGCGTAGTCGGAGACGCCGCACAGCTCGAGCGACACCGCGGAAGATGCGAACTTGAAATCAGGCATGTATATGTCGACGAGTCCCGACGTCATCGCGAGCGTCTCCCGCGATTCGTATCCGCTGCTGTTCCAGACGACAGGGATCTTTATCCTGTCCTTCACGAGGCTCAGCGCCTCGCAGATCTGAGGAGTAAAATGAGTCGGCGTGACGAGATCGAGCGACGCGACGCCCGACTCCGCCGTCTGCGCGAATATCTCAGAGAGCCGCGCGACGCTTATGTCCTCTCCGGCACGCCCGCGGCTGAGCGCGGCGTTCTGGCAGAAGACGCAGCGGAGCTGGCATCCCGAGAAGAAAACCGCTCCGGCCCCGGCGCTGCCGCAGATGCACGGCTCCTCCCACATGTGTCTCATCACGAGACTGACCCTGGGGGCTTCGGATACACCGCAGAAACCGGGCGCCGACTTCCTGTCGGCACCGCATCTCCTCGGGCACAGAAAGCAGCCGCTCATTCGAAATCTGTCCTGACCGAAAAACCGCTCCCGGAGAGCCGGTAGACCGGAAGGCCGGTCTCCGCCGCGAAAGCCGCGGCGCGGCCGGCAGCCTCCCCGAGCGTCATGGCCGTGCCCTGGACCCTGAGCGACGCGAACGCCGAGGGATCGGCCGAGACCGACCTGCCGGCGACGATGAGATTGGGGAACCCCTCCGCCACCATACTGTCGAAGGGCACGAAGGAGAGCGCTCCGAGCGATGTCAGTTTCTGCCCCGGGCCGTGACCCGCGTGTATGTCGACGGGATGCGCGCAGCCAGCGACGGGACACGGCAGTTTCCTTCCCGAGAACAGGTCGTCGCGCGTGAAGGTGTATTTTCCGAGTATCCGCCTCGACTCGCGGACCCCGGCGTTGAAGCCGGACGCCGCGATGCGGCAGTCCGCGAACTCGGGGAACCTGCCGCGAAGCAGCTCCGTGATCCTGAACATGTCCTCGCGCAGCCTGGATTCGGCTTCGGCGAAGGCCGCTGTATCGGTGGCGTCGCAGTCTGTCCTCGTGACGTTCACGGCGACAGTTCCCGCTCCCGTCACGACCGTGTTGAACCAGGGGCCGCAGAAGTCTCCTATGTCATCGATCCCGAGCAGGAACTCCCTCACGGGGTCGCAACGGGAGCCCCGTCCGCCCTTTCCGTCGTGATGTATATACGGGGCGAGAAGCTCAGTCGAGGTGTCGACGCCCTCAAGCAGGAAGCAGAGCGACATCGGCTGCCTCTCCGGGTCGTCGGGCTGCATCGGCACCCCGGCGTATGCCGCGACGTCGGCGTCCCCGGTGCAATCGATGACCGTCCTGCCCGGAAACGCCCGCATTCCGCTCTTCCCGGCGGCGATCACATGCGTTATCCTCTTCCCGTCCGGCCCGTCCGACGTCACGCAGCCGCACACGTATGTGTTGCTGACGAATTCGACGCCCGCCTCGCGCAGCATCCTGCCGGCGATGAGCTTGTAGTATTCCGGGTCGAACGATATGTTGCCCTTCGGAAACTCGAAGGCCGCCGCTCCGGCCGCCTCCATACGGCGCGCGAACTCGTATGCTATGTCGCCCGCGACGCGCCTGCCGCGCAGATAAAAGCCGCTGATCGGCAGCACGTATCCCGCCGCGGCGGTGCCGCCCGCGAATCCGTATCTGTCTATCAGGACAGTCCGCAGTCCGCTCCTCGCGGCGGCGACCGCCGCGATCCAGCCGGCGGGGCCGGCGCCACATATGACGGCACCGGCCTCTTTCTCTTCATTCAGTTCACGTGAAAAACAGATGCTCATATGATCCGGACCAGCCTTTCGGCGGGGCGCCCCGCCGGTCAGTTATTCTCCTCTTCCGCGCCGTCTCCGCCGTCGGAGCCGCCGCATACGGCAAATCCGCAGCCGCCCTTGTGCGACGCGTTCTCCCTGAAGATGTCTATGATCTTCTGCCCGTATCCGCCCAGGGCCTCCAGCATCGCTTCGGGCTCAGTGAGTACGACGCAGAGATTGCCGTCGGTCTCCCAGAGGCAGTCGGCAAGCGCGTCGAGGTTCCTGCCGTACCACTCGGGAAAGCCCAGCACCGACGCTATATGTCTGTGCGCGGCCTCGCGCGATGTCATCTCTCGGCCGTCAAGTATTACCGGTGTCATGTTCTGCGCCTCACTCATGGATTGCCGTAGAGCAGCTCAAATGTCTCGTAGTGGTCTCCGGTATAATAGATAAGGCCGTCGTTCGAGTATACTATGCGCTTCGCGCCGCGCTCCTTTGCGTGGAGGGTGTCGATGTCGCACTCATAGTACTGGCGTCCGCTCTTATTCGGGAGCAGACCTTCGGCGTTGCCGAACCTGTCGCCTCCGATGCACTTGCCATTCAGGCCGGCAACCGCGTCGAGGCCGCCGCCGGACCAGCCTTTGTCCCTGGCCGCGTCCTTGGTGATGAAGTTCGAGGGCAGCCTGCCGTATGTGCGGAGATAGAGCGCGACGTCCTCTTTGGAGGTGTAAACTCCGCTCTCGCTGATCTTATCGCCGCCGCTGCCGGTATCCGCATCCGTGGAGGACGGCCCCGCCGTGCCCGCGGGCGCGGCGGACGCGACGGTCGATACGGTGCCGGTCCCCGCATTTTCCGGGAACAGTCCCAGCGGGTCCTTTCCGAATGCGAAGTATGCAACGAGCACAGCGATGATAATGATCGCGGGGATTATATACTTTTTGTATCTGGCGAAGAATCCGCTGCCGTTCTTCGGTTTTTTTGACGATGCCATCCCGTTTTTTCCTTTCGATATGTGGCTGTTTGACCTTATTACTGCCGTTTCCGGACGGCGCCGGTCAGACGTTCTTCTTTTTGTACACTATGAGTTCGCTCGACATAGGAGAGCCGACCCTGACCCTGATCCCGTCGTTCGCGAGACTGTATCCCGGGACGCATGTCTTCGCGCCGCTGTTGTCGAAATACACCTCGTATTCTCCCTCAGGCAGTATCCCGCGGGGAAACACCCTGCCGTCGAAGCTGCCTCCGGCAAGCGTGAAGACTCCGATGATGCCGACCGTGCGGTCTCTGTCGGAGCGCTCGAGTATCAGCTCGCCGCAGGGCGCCTCGCCTCCGCGTTCGGGAGTATGATGGAAGATCCTGCCCTCCGGGGCGTAGGGTCGCACGTACTTTTTGTATATGTCGTAGCTCCTCTTCACGAATCCGATCTGGAGCGGGTTGAATTCCGAACCGACCGGCCCGAAGCTGTTGAGCGTCGGTCTGCCGAAAAGCGTGTGCCTTATTATGAAGTCGAGCGATCCCGCGGTGTGCGAGTTCATACCCGAGGCCAGTCTGTCGACTCTTTCGGGCGGCAGGACCATGGTCATGCCGTTCGTGATCGTTGCCGAGCGCGGCGCGATCTGCCAGTCGCTGACCCACGTGTGTGTGAAGTTCTTCATCATGCCGAGGTCGGTCCGCCCGCCGCCTCCGGCGCAGTTCTCGAACACGACGCCGGGGTACTTCAGCCGCAGGCGCCGGTACATCGCGTAGGTGTTCTCGGCGTAGCGCGGGTATCCGGCCGCCCCGTCGGCGCCCCTGTAGTTCATCTCGGCGGAACCGATGTTGTAGTCGAGCCTGAACACCTCCGCCCCGTATTCCTCGATGAGCTTCGATATCTGCGACTCGACCCAGGCGACAGCCTCGGGGTTCGACATGTCGATGAGCGTCGAACCCGAGCCCGACAGCGGCTTCGTCAGCCAGTCGGGGTGGACGCGCGCCGCCTCCGAACTCTTTCCGAGCCGCTCGGCGTCGAGCCACATGCCGAATTTGAGCCCCTTCGAACGGATATAGTCCCGGACGGCTTCTATCCCCTCGGGCCAGAGTTCCCTGTCGTACTCCCAGTCGCCGGCTCTGGCGTTCCACTCGCCCTCTTTTCCGGGCGGACAGTACCAGCCGGCATCGATGATCAGAGTCTCGGTGCCGCAGGCGGCGGCGGTGTCGGCGAAGTGCTTCACCGCTGCGAAGTTCATCGTCCGCTCGGGTCCCATGCCCGACTCGACGATCCCCCCTTCGCTCCCGGGGGCGGGCGGAAGCGTTATGACGCTCCGTCTTATATGCGTGTGCATCTCGTACACGATGCCGTCGAGGTCGCCGTTTATCATACCGATGTGGACCTCGGGCGTGAACGCGGATTCTCCGGGGTCCACGCGCAGACGCGGTGCCTCGCCGTCGAACACTACGCTGTAAGAGACCGCTGCCGCGCCGTCGGCGTTGCCGGACGCGTCGGCTTTGCAGTCGAAGACGAGCGAATAGCCGCCCGAATAACCGAACTGGACGGCGAAGATGCCGCCGTCGATGTTGTTGCGAAGAAACGCCGCGGGGTGCCTGTATCTGCCGTCGCGGTAGCGTCCCGAAACCGAGAGCCTGCCCGGTTTCAGCGGATGCCACGAGAAGCTCCCCTCGTGTCCCCACGAGGCGCTGTCGAAGTATCCGACCGAGAACGCGGCCGACGGGTCTCCGCCCAGGCTCACGTAGCGGCGGTAGCCGCGCACGATGCCGGCCGCGCCGCCCGTGACGGCTATCCTGCCGAAGAGCAGCGGCTCGCTGCCGGTGTTCCTCAGCTCGAGCTTGCGCGTGAGGATCGCCGTGCCGTCGAGCGTCGTGTGAAGGACGACGGTCAGCGGCAGCGTCTCAGAGCGCAGCGTCGCGCGGCAGAGAAGGACACGGACGCCGTTCTCGAGAGTCGCCTCCTCCTTCTCGAAACCGTCGAACACCCAGCCGTAATCGAGCGATACACCGTTCGCCTCAAGCTCGAACGCGAAGGGCAGCGAATAGTCGCCGGGATTCTGCTTCGTGTGGTACGCGTCGAGCACGTTCGACGGGAAGCCTGCTCCGTTCCAGCCGGCGGTGACGTAGCGCCGCCCGGCCATCGATTCCTCGTATACGGTAAGTCCGGTGCGGTAGCACACCCATCCGCCTCCGCCTTCGTTCAGGAAGGCGTCGGTGTAGTATGATCTGCGGTCGTCGGTCATTTTATGCCTCTCAAACCCTGATTTATTGACTGTTCAATCGTTTTTCTCTTCTTTTTCGCCGCCGTCTCCGGGACCGGCCTCTCCGCCCTCATCCGGGTCGTTGAGTATCGGGTCGTTCATACCGGCGCTGTTGCCGTCAGCCCCGTACGTCCCGTTTTTCTTCGCTTTCTCCTTTTCCTTCTCTGCCTTTTTAGCCACGCGTTTCTCTCTTCTGCGTTCCCTGGCGTTCGACAGCCTGTCTCCGATCCTGTCCACGGGCTTCGCGATGATCTTTGCGAGCCTGCCTCTGTCGTCCTCGGGGTAGTCCTCTTTCTTCAGCGGCGTGTAGAGATGGATGATCCCCTCCTCGTTAAGGCTCTGGATGAGCGCCAGCGATACCGGAAGCAGCAGTATTCCGATACCGCCGTAAATGAAGTTTCCGGCTATCATGGCGAAAAGGGTGAGCAGCGGGTGCATCCCCACGTGAGAACCGACGATCTTGGGCTCGATGACCTGTCTTATGACGACCACGACAGCCCAGAGGATCAGCAGACCGATACCCTGTCCGAACTTGCCGAGGATCAGCGTGACGATCGCCCACGGGAGCAGGACCAGGCCCGACCCCACGATCGGCAGTATGTCGAACACCGCTATCAGCGCCGCGATGAGCGCCGGCCTGTCCGTCCCGATTATCAAAAGCCCGATGAAGATCTCGGCGAACGTTATGACCATTATCAGCAGGTACGAGAGGATATATTTCTTCAGCACCTTGCCGAGGTGCTGCATTACCGTCTTTATGCGGGTGCTGGTCTTTTCGGACAGCTGCCTGTGGAAGAAGTTCCTGATTATATCGTAATCAGCAAGCATGAAGAATGTGGAGATTATGCATATGACCACCTTGAAGAGCACTCCCGACAGACCTGCGGCAAGAGCCGGGGTCCTCGAGATGACTTTCTTCGAGAAATCGGCGACCGCCGAGGTGATCGACGAAAGGAAATTCGACAGCGCGGCGTCGAATCCGATATCCGCGTCCTGGTTGAACCGCGAGAAGAAGTCATCGATCCTGTCCGCCGCGGCATAAAGGCCGGGGACTATGTTTTTGGAGAACAGGTCCGGCAGCGTCTTGATAAAAGCTGTCAGCCAGTTGACTATCCCCACCACCATCGCAACGACGGCCAGTCCTATCGTGGCGTAGAACAGCAGCACCAGTATGACCGACACCACTTTGCGCTCCATACGGAGCTTTTTCCTGAAGAACCTCGCCACCGGATTCAGGATCAGCACGACGACATAGGCTATGAAGAACGCAACGAGCGCCGGCAGGGCGTATCTCACGATGAGTATCGACAGTCCGAACAGCACGACGAAAAACGCGAAGTTCACGAGAAACCTGCGCCTGGCGTTGAACTCCTTGTAACTGCTGTTCCCGGACAGGAAGCTGACGATGCCGGAAGGCTGTTTCTTCTCTTCGCGGTTCTCCGCGCGCTCTTCCTCGCGCTCCTCGTCGAAGAAGTCGTCGCGGTCCTGCGTATCGGGTCTGTTTTTCTTATCGCTTCCCATATCTGTTCCGGTACCTCCTGCCGTTTATAATGTGTCTGCCGGCCTGTTCATCCGGCGGAGCCTTTTTCCGCGCCGCCCGGCGCGCACGCGTCATCCGGCGCCGTATCGCCGGCGAAACCGAGGGCGGCTATCTTTCGGGCGCCCGACGCCGCGGCCGCGTAAGATCTGCATTCGGGGCCACGGGCGGTCACCCTGCCTCCGCCTCCGATGTATACGAGCCTGAAGAAGCCGTATCCGGTCGTCCGCACGGCAAACCGCGGGCAGCGGCGGGGCTCTCCATCCTTTTCGAGCGGAGCGCGGCAGTTGAGCCGCACCGACGCCGCCGAGGCGAGGCACCGGGCACGCGACGCCTGCGGGTTTCCGGTCAGCAGTACCTCTCCCGAAGCCGACCGCAGTTCGAAGACGTACCCGTCCGCCGTCTTTATCACCGTTGTCCCGGGATTCATTCCCCTTCCCTGCCGGTCTGCCCGTCTGCCGGGCCGCCGGCGAGGACACCGTCGATCCAGCCGGTGATGAATTCCATCACCCCGGCTCGGTCCTTCTCGTTGAGTATCTCGTGTCTGTCGCCCTCGAATAATCTGACGGTCAGCCGCTTTGCGCCGGCTCCGCCGAGCATAGCGGCTACTTTTCGCACGCCCTTTCCGTATCCGCCGACCGGGTCCTCGGTCCCGCTGACAATAAGGATCGGCAGGTCGGTCGGTACGCCGGCCGCCCATTCGTCGGTGCTCACCTCCGCTATCATGCGGAAGAGGTCGCGGAAGCCGCTGACGGTGAACATGAAGCCGCTCTTCGGGTCATCCTCGTATTTTTTTCTGATGACGGGGTCGCCCGTCGTCCAGGCGAATATGCCCTCATCCTTCGGGAACCTCTTGTTGTACCCTCCGAAGGCTATGCCGGTTATGAGCCTGCTGCGGTGTCTCTCGCCCCTGAAGAAGGATATGATGTCCGCCATCGCGATCCCGAGTCCGGTGGGCGAACCGGGCCCTCCGGTGCCGCAGATCACAGCTCCCGCGAGCTCCTCGGCGTAGCGGGACAGATACATCCTCACGAGGAACGAGCCCATGCTGTGTCCGAAGAGGATCAGCGGGGTCCCCGGGTACTTCTGCTTAAGAAGGAGGGTGAATTTGTGGAGATCCTCCACCAGCAGCACATATCCGTCTTTTTCGGCAAAGAAGCCGAGATCGTCGGCGGTGCGGGCGGTCTCACCGTGGCCGAGGTGGTCGTTCGCGGCAAACATTATCCCGTGCGCGGCGAGATATCTGCCGAATTCGAGATATCGCCCGGCATATTCCGACATTCCGTGGGACACCTGCACTATCGCGCGCGGCACTCCCTCCGGCTCTACGGTATAAAAAGAGATCGCCGTGCGGCCGTCGGACGAGAGGAAGTTTCCTCTCACCGGCTCGGAGAGTCCGTCGTCACCTTTCCCTTCTTTCACGTTCCTGTTTTCCGTCATTTCTCCGTTTTCAGCGGAGATCCCGTCATTTAAGGTCTTTTCTTCGTCGGTCATTTGCATAAAACAACTCTCCTGACCGCCCTGTCACTCCGAGACTTCTTCGAACAGGATCGGCTTTTTCCCGGTGAAGCGGCAGAGCTTCACCGTGCTCGTGAACAGCCTCTTCGCGTCCGCGCCCTCCCCGACGGTCTTCCTGCCGGGATATGAGAAGCAGTAGTATCCGTTTCCGAACGCGTACATGCCGGTGGAACCCTCGGGAAATTCGCACCCGGTGAACACACCGCCGTCGTAGCAGAGCTCTGACATGGGAAGCATGAGCCCGCGTTCGCCGCCCAGACCCGGGATCTCGCGCTCCTCGGGAGCGGACGCCCTGCCGATGATGAACATCGGTGGATTTCTGAACTGCGGCTTTTTTCCCCTGTACACCGCCACGAGCCAGGCGTCGAGGAAGGCGTCGTATTCGAGGTTCTGGACTCCCCAGTTGGTGTTCCCGGTGTGGAAGAAGTACTTCCTGTCGCAGCGGGGGCCTGAGTGGTGAGGCTCCGCCTGCGTGAGCGGCTTCGCGTATTCGGCGAACTTCCGCTGGTCGAAGCGGAGGATGACCTGGCAGTCGTTGTCGGTCCGTCCGTTATCGCCGTAGACGCCGTAGGCGACGTGAAGCATGCGGGGGGAATCCTGCGGCGCGCCGAAATCGGGGCCGAAGCCGGTGCCGTCGATGCCCGAGCATGCGTATCTGTGCGGAAGGCCGCAGAGGCCCTCAGACGAGAAGTCGTCACAGACGTCGGGCAGGTAGACCGCCTTCATAATGCCGTCGCGCTCCGCGTCGAGTCCGGGGCGGTCGATCCTGTCGGCGTCGAAGATCGCGATGTAGAAGGCGTCCTCGTCGGCGAGCTTCTTTCCCGTCTTCGCCATGATGCCCTGACCGATGGCGTCGTGCTTGTATTCTATCGAACCGTAGACCTTTCCGTCCTCGTCGTTGAACGAGATGCAGCCGAGATGTCCCGTAAGGCCGGAGACGGTCCCGATGAGCCTGCCGGAGATGTCGGTCTTGACGAGAACGGTGGTGAACGAGTAGTAAACGTATCTGTGAGCGGTGTCGAGGGCGATGCCCTGCACGTGTCCGCTGTCCCAGGCCCCGCCTTCGATCACGCGGGGAAAATCCTTCATTTCGAAGGGGTCTGCCCCCCCTGCGGCGGGAGAGCACGCGCATCTGTTTTCAGTTGCCATATCATGTTCCTTTCCGGAAGCTATTTTTCCAAAATCAATTATATCACAAAATAGGGATTATATCAAGGACGGAAGGCCGCAATTTCGCGGCTTTTTTCCGGATACCTGGGCCGGCCGCCGCTCCGGAGCGCTCCCCGGCGGGCGGCGCCTGGCAGCGCACGCGTCAGACGGTCAGGGCAACAGAACTCTCTGCCGCCCTCCTCCCCTTTTCCGTCACTTTTTCATCATTTTTTCTTGACACATCCGCTTTATTATAGTAAAATTATAATGAATTTTTGTTTGTCCCGGCGCGCGCTACGGCGGCGCCGGAAAGGGAAAGGAATCATCCGGCAATCGGAAAAGAAAGATGGAAAAGAAAAACCTGAAGGCCTGGCTGTACCTGCTTCCGGCGCTCCTCTTCATAGGAGCGTTCATGGTATATCCGCTGATAGACGTTCTGATCTACTCGGCGGAAGAGGGCTACAATTCGGCGTCGCAGAGCTTTTTCGGCTACGGCGGCTACAATTATTCCTTCGTGCTTCACGATCCCTACTTCCTGCAGGCCGTGAAAAACACCTTTATCCTGGTCATCATCACGGTGCCGCTGTCGACCGGCCTCGCGCTGCTGATCTCGCTCGGACTGTCGTCGATCGAAAAGCTGCGCGAGCTCTATCAGACGGTGTTCTTCCTGCCGTACGTGACGAACACGCTGGCCGTCGGCCTCGTCTTCATGATCCTCTTCCGGAAGACAGACTACTCCGAGGGACTGGTCAACCTTCTCGTCACCTCACTCGGCGGACAGTCGGTCGACTTCATCGAGGGGCCTTACGCCGCGAAGATGTTCGTGCTCTGCTTCTACACCGTCTGGATCGTCCTGCCATTCAAGATCCTGATACTGACGAGCGCTCTGGCGTCGGTCGACAAGACCTACTACAGCGCCGCGAAGCTCGACGGCACGTCGCGCTTCCGGATGTTCACCCGCATCACTCTCCCGATGATCTCGCCGATGATCTTCTACCTCGTGATCACAGGATTCATCGGCGCCTTCAAGGCCTACTCCGACTCGGTCGCGCTCTTCGGGACCGACCTCAACGCCGCGGGGATGAACACGATCGTCGGATACGTTTACGACATGCTCTACGGCGACAGCGGAGGATACCCGTCCTACGCGTCGGCCGCCGCGCTGATACTCTTCGCGATAGTGATGACGATCACCGCGGTGAACCTCATAGTGAGCCGCAAGACCGCCGTAAGGAGGTACTGACGTCATGACCTCAGCATATTCCGGAAAAAAGAGCGGAAAGAGCCGCGAGGCGCTCGAAAAGCGCACGAGGGTCCTCTCGGTGATCAGGAAGGTCTTCGTCTACCTGATGCTCACGGTATGGGCCGTCGCCGTCCTCTTCCCGTTCTACTGGATGATCCTGACTTCGGTCAAGAGCTACGGCGAATACGCAGCCGAGTTCGTCCCGAAGTTCTTCACCCCCTCGCCGACGTTCGAGAACTACCGCAGCGCCTTCACCGCGGTGCCTCTCGCCCGGTATTTCGTCAACACGCTGATCTTCACACTGGTGACGACCGCCCTCATGCTCGTCGTGTCGCTGCTCGCGGCCTTCGCCTTCGCCAGACTCGACTTCAGGGGCAAGGACATCGTGTTCCCGCTTTTCCTGTCGCTCATGATGATACCGTCGGAGCTCATGATCATCACGAACTTCCAGACGATCACGAACCTTGAGCTGCGCAACACCTTCACGGGACTCATACTCCCGTCGGTCACCTCGGTATTCTACATATACCTGCTCAAGGAGAACTTCGAGCAGGTGCCCGACGACCTTTACCGCGCCGCCAGGATCGACGGATCCTCCGACTTCGGCTACCTTGTCCGCGTGCTCGTCCCGATCTGCCGCCCGACGGTCGTAACCGTGACGATCCTCAAGATCATCGAGTGCTGGAACTCATACGTCTGGCCGAGGCTCATCACCGACGACCAGAACTACTTTCTCGTATCCAACGGCATACAGGAGATCCGCGAGAACGGATTCGGCAGAGAGAATATCCCGGCGATGATGGCAGCCGTGGTCGTAATCTCGGTGCCGCTCATCCTGCTCTTCCTGATCTTCAGACGCAAGATCATGGCAGGTGTCTCGAGAGGAGGCTCAAAGGGATGAGAAGACCGGCTTACGGAAAAAGAAACAGCGCCGTCAGGGCGCTCGCGGCGGCTTTCGCGCTGCTGCTCCTCCTCCCGCTCGCCGCGGGCTGCCACGGCTCGAGGGAGCGCGCGGTCTTCGAGGTGCCGGAGTCTTTCGACACCGGAAAGAGATACGAGATCACCTTCTGGGCAAAGAACGACACCAACATCACCCAGAAGCGGATCTACGAGAAGGCCGCCGAAGATTTCCACGCGATCTACCCGAACATAAACGTCGTGATACGCTCGTTCACCGACTACGGCAACATCTACAACGACGTCATAACCAACATACCGACGAACACGACGCCCAACGTCTGCATCTCATACCCCGACCACATAGCGACCTACCTCACCGGCGAGAACGTGGTCGTCCCGCTCGACGCACTCATCTCCGACCCCGTATTCGGGTTCGGAGGCAGCGGCCTCGCCTTCGACGGCGCCGGCAGCGGCGGAGTGATCGAAAAATTCCTCGAAGAGGGAAAGATCGGCGGCGTACAGTACGCCCTGCCCTTCATGCGCTCGTCCGAGGCGCTCTACATCAACAGGACATACGTCGAACGTATGGGCTTCACGATCCCGGAGACCGTGACCTGGGACTGGGTGTGGGAGGTCGCGCTGGCGGCCACCCGCAGGGACGCCGACGGCAACTACGTCTGCAACGGTCAGAAGGCGATGATCCCATTCATCTACAAGTCGACCGACAACATGATGATACAGATGACCGAACAGCGCGGGACGGGCTACACCACCGACTACGGAAAGGCGCTGCTCTTCAACGACTCGACGCGCGAGATACTCTATACCGTCGCGGAGCATATCGCCGACAAATCGTTTTCGACCTTCAAGATCTCGAGCTATCCCGGCAACCATTTCAACGCCGGACAGTGCATCCTGGCCGTCGATTCGACCGCCGGCGCCACCTGGATGGGCTGCGGAGCCCCGCTCTCCGACATCCACGAATCGATGAAAGTGAACGACTTCGAGACGGTCGTGACCGCCGTCCCGCAGTTCGATCCCGAACACCCTAAGATGATCTCGCAGGGCCCGTCGCTCTGCATCTTCAACAAGGACGATCCGGGCGAGGTCCTGGCTTCCTGGCTCTTCGCTCAGTATCTGCTATCCGACGGAGTACAGACGGCCTACAGCATGACCGAGGGCTACGTCCCGGTCACATACAGCGCGCAGAACTCGGCCGGATACCGCGAATACCTTGACGCCCCGCCCGACGGCGACCTTCACTACAAGGTCAAGACCGACGCCTCGAGGCTCATACTCGACAACATAGACAACACCTTCATCACCCCCGTATACAACGGCTCGGCCTCGCTCCGCGACGCTGCGGGCCAGCTGATCGAGGAGACCGCCCGCCAGATCAGGCGCGGATACGAAGTCGACGACGCCTTCATAGACAAACTCTATACCGATGTAGCCGCCCTCTACCGCCTGAACGAGCGGGGAGTCTCGGCCGAGGGCAGGGCCGACCTGGGTCCGCTCCCGGCGACGTCGGTCGCCCTTCTGTGCGGCCTTACGGCCGTCTGGGCCGGCATCGGCGCGTACTTCGGCATATCATTCCTCTCGGCAAGGCGCAGGCGGCGCCTCTCCGGCGGGAGCACACCGCGCTGACTGATCCCCGGCGGAACATCTGCCGGAACAGCCTCCGCAGATATGGCTTAAAAAATAAAGTATTGACATCCGGACGGAATTGCGGTATAATATCACCGTATTTTTGTTCGGATGCCTTTCGTTCCGCAAAGCTGCGGCGGCGCGTCGCGGAAGGCACAAAGAAGAAAGAAACCTGTTCAAAAGGAGATTAGAAAAGATGAAACTCAGCAAGATCATCGCCTCCCTTCTTGTCGTCGCGACAGTGCTCTTCGCCTTCGCGGCCTGCAAGGGCGGCGATACCCCCGTCGACACCACCAAGGCAGCCGACGTCAAGACAGAAGCTCCCGCCGCCGACACCACCGCCGGACAGGCTGAAGTCGACACCAAGACCAAGTCCGAGGGCGTCCTCACCTACGAGCAGTACATCGCCACCGAGAACGGCAAGGATGTCGTCATAGAGGGCTTCCTCCAGGCCAAGTACGAATATTCGGAAGCCTACAAGAACACGAGCCTCTATCTCGCTGACGGCGACGGCGCGTATTTCGTATACCGCTACGCCACCACTCCCGAGGATTACGCGAAGCTTGAGGTCGGCGCGAAGCTCCGGATCACCGGTACCAAGGACCAGTGGTCGGGCGAGACCGAGGTCAAGGACGTCACCAAACTCGAGGTCGTCGGGACCGATAAGTGGATCGCCGATCCGGTCGACGTGACCGCCACCATCGGCAGCGACGCCGTCGCGGCCGACAACAACAAGGCTGTCGTCATCAAGGGCGCCGTCGTCGCGGCTTCCAAGATCAAGGACGACGCCAAGGAGTATGCTTTCCTCTACAAGCACGACGGTTCTGGCGCTCAGGGCGATGACATCTACTTCAACGTCACCGTCGGCGGCAAGGACTACACGTTCGTCGTCGAATCCGACTTCTTCGGAAAAGACTCCGAGATCTACAAGGCCGTCGAAGCTCTCAAGATCGGCGACAAGATCGACATAGGCGGATTCCTTTACTGGTACAACGCTCCCCAGGTCCAGGTGACCTCCGTAGCCGCTTCCAAGTAAAAGGACAGCGCTGCCCCTTATCCAAAGGGCGGCCGGTACCGTATTACCGGTACCGGCCGCATTTTTCTCTTTATTTATCTGAAAGTAGGAAAAGAACATGAAGAAATTCATTGCCCTGTTTCTCGCCTTCACCGCGCTCGCGGCTCTTTTCGCCGCCTGCTCGGACAAGCCTGAGGTTCCCGCGGATACCGGGACGTCGCCCGCAGGCCCCGGCTCATCGGCGGCTCCCGAGGGGACCGAGACCGCTCTTCCCCCGCTTGACGTGAAAAAATACGGCGGCGAGGAATTCACCGTCCTCTGGCCGGAACCGCATCCCGACGGACACTTCATGCACAACGAGATCGCCGTCGCAGAGGAAAACGGCGACGTCATAGACAGCGCCGTATACAAACGAAACGCAGCCGTCGAGACCGCGTACGACATAAAGATCGTGCAGCAGCTCATGTGGTGCAGCAACATCTCGGGCAAAGTCGAGTCCGACATCAAGGCCGGCGACAGCAACTACGACGCGTTCTGCGCCCCCATCGCCATGGTGATAAACTACGGCGCTTCGGGAGTATGCGCGGACTACAAGGGCATGCCGTACTATTCGGAGGACATGCCCTGGTGGAACCACGGCGTCATGGATGAATTCGCCCTGCGCGGGCACCGTTTCTTCGGCTCCGGGGACATCATCTTCAGCGACAACTTCTATCCCATGACCGTCATGGTCAACAGCGACGTCTACACGACGCACAAGCTCCCCGATGACCTCTTCGGCACGGTAAAAGACCGCCAATGGACTTTTGAGAAGCTCATCGAGCTCTCAAAGGATCTTCCGAGCTCCTCCGACGACGTATGGGACGGCAACGACAACTACGGAGTCTTAGTGTACAATTCGGCCCTCAGGGCGCTCTTCTCCGGATTCGGAGGACATTTCAGTTCGCTTAATGACGCCGGGGATCCCGAATGGGTGATGACGGCCGACAACTCCCAGGACAAGGTCGAGGCGATAATCAACTTCTTCAACAACGGACATATCGCCTACGATTCGTCGAACGACAACGCCGCTGACGACAACAGGAAGTTCATCGGCGGCCAGGTCCTCTTCTTCGTCGCCGAACTGATCACGGCGGAGCGTCTCGTCCCGCTCGGCATGGAGGACTACTGGCTGCTTCCCATGCCGCTCTACAATACCGATCAGCCCGACTACATCTGCGTGATGAACGACGCGGTCGTCGTGTCGGTCCCCGCGAACGCCGACCTTGAGAGATCTTCTCTTATCCTCTCCGCCCTCGGGCGCGAATCGGTCGACACACTGACGCCTGCCTTCTTCGATATCGTCCTGTCGAACAGATATATCAACGATTTCGGATCCCTCGAGATGCTGGGTATCATTCTCGACACCGTAAGCGCCCCCGACCTCGCCGTCGTATTCAACTGGGGCTCCTGCAAGAACCTCATCGGCGATATGGCGAGAAAGAACACAGTCGATCTCGAAGGAACGCTCAAACCGATAAAGAACACCGTGAACGCGCTGATCAAGAACTTCTCCAAATCCATGGACGGTCTTGACTGACTTCAGGTGACGCAGATCTTTGCGCGGACCGCTCCGTAACGGATGCGGTCCGCCTCGTCAAGTGAGACGGCTCTCACCGCCGGCGGGGATG
>JAFTCN010000010.1 GCA_017454675.1 Clostridia bacterium | reverse complement strand
CTGGACAACACCCGCGGAGAAGGTTATATTCCGGACTTTGTTCTCAGGGATCTTGCGCGTCTCTTCCTTCCCGCTGTTCTTAAGATGTATGCTACCGACGAAGGGAAAGCAGAACTGACTGCCCGGGCGGAAGAGATGAGGAAGAACGGTCAGCCGGAACACCAAAAGAAGCAGGCGAAGAAAAAGCGGAAGACAAAGGACAGCGGCTGACGAATAGACGGTAACAGGCAAAAATGGAAAGATCCGGGGAACAAAAAGTCCCCGGATCCGGTCTTTCAGCGCCGTTCGTATCTGTCGTAGTCGAAATAAACAGAAAATCCGAACGCGTCACCGATGATGACAAAGTTCGGATTATTACTGTTTGGTGACCCATCGGAGATTCGAACTCCGGACACCTTGATTAAAAGTCAAGTGCTCTACCGCCTGAGCTAATGAGTCACGTGCGGAACGCCGTATATTATACAGCGCTTTGCCGGTTTTGTCAATCTTTTTTTCGCCGGCTGGGGAAAAAAGAGTTTTTTCTTCGGCTTTGGCCGGGTTTGGTGTATAATAATGGGGAGCGGATTGTTTGCCGGGCGTCCTGTCCCGGAAACACGGCGGTCCGGAGAGACCCGGACAGAGAGGAAACGATATGACAGAAAAGAGATCTGAAACTTCGCAGAGCCTGAAAATCCCGCGTCGGCAGGGGAAAGTGGCGGAAGGACGGTTCCCGCGGGGACGCCGCGCCGGAGGCGCATCACGCATTTCGGTCGCGGTGCTGTTCTTTGCCGCGGCTGCATCTGTGATCTGCGCGGCACTCGCGTCGTGTGCGCCGCAGGGCGCGGACGGGCCGACGTCACAGGAGCCGCTCACGGAGGCCGCGGGTACGACCGCTGCCGCATCAGTCGGCGAAACGACGTCGCCTCAGGCCCCGCAGTTACCGGTGCTGTGGGAGACCGCGCTGCGGGAGAGGGCGCACAGCTTCGACACGGTCGACACCTGCGGGTCGAGCTCGCATCTGCAGGGCATATGCGTCGACGACAAACTCGAATACATGTATTTTTCGTACACCGATGTCCTCGCCAAGCTCGACATGAAGACGGGCAAGGTCGTGGGGTCGGTCGGCGGCTTCGGGAAGGGGAGTTTCGGCACATCCGGAGGAGCCCATCTCGGCTGTCTCGCCTGGTATGACGGCAGGGTATACGGTTCGCTTGAATACAAGGACCCCGGCAAGAAGTTCTTCATATGCGTCTTCGATCCCGAAAAGATCACGAGGGTCGGTATGGACATGAAGGAGATGGACGAGGGCGTCGACGCCGTGCTGCTGTACGAGCCGACGGCCGATTTCAGGGACCCGCTCTCCGACAGGATTCTCAGCCCCGACGGCTTCGCGGTGAACGAGCAGCTGCAGGGCCACAGGTTCGGCTGCTCAGGCATCGACGGAGTGACCTTCGGCAGGATCCCCGGGGCGGGGAACAGGATATACATGCTCGTCGCGTACGGCGTATACGGAGCCGGCGACTGGACGAGCGTCAGGTTCGACAACGACTACAATATAATTCAGGCGTACGATCCGGGCAAGCTGACGCCCGAGCGTCTGTTCCGCTTTACTTACGAGCGCGGACTGTCGGCCGGTTACGAAGACAGCGAACTGCTCCGCGCCGACGAAACCTATTACGTTTTCACCGGCAACACGAGATACGGCGTGCAGAACCTGGAATACGAAGTCGACACCGGAAATCTCATCCTCTGCACATACGGAACGAGGAAGGAATACTTTTCCGGGGCGTCGCTCTTCGTGACCGACGGAAGCAGAGAGCCCGAATACCGCGAGCTCGAGGCCGGTCAGCACAGCACTCCCGCCAGCCCGTCGGTGGCGGACATGGTGAAGAAGCGCGCCGGATGCTACGCGGACGGAGACGGGAAGTATCCGTCGGTGCCCCATCTTCCGCTGCTCGGTATCCAGGGGAACGGACTCTCCGAAAAGGTCTGGGGCGCCTCTGGAGTGAAGGCGGCCATAGGCGGTGGGAAGGTCCCGGCGAAGGCGGACACCGGCATCATATCGCTGGGCGGGGGATACTGGTATATCGCCGACGGGGCGACCTCGGTAAGTCTGTGGAAGTCGGACGCGGAATACAATTTCACAAAGGCCGGCTGATCCGGCAAACAGACCGCCGCGGCAGGGAATCATCCCCGCCGCGGCGGTTTTTTCAGCGGAAGCTGTTATTACGCAAGCTCCGCGAAGTATTTGATGGTGCGGACCATCTGGCTGGTGTAGCTGTTCTCGTTGTCGTACCAGGAGACGACCTGTACCTGATATGTGTCGTCGTCGATCTTGGCGACCATCGTCTGGGTGGCGTCGAAGAGCGAGCCGTATCTGATGCCGATTACGTCGGAGGATACGATCGGATCCTCGTTGTAGCCGAAGGACTCGGAGGAAGCGGCCTTCATGGCGGCGTTGATGCCCTCCTTGGTGATGTCCTTGCCCTTTACGACAGCCACAAGGATGGTGGTCGATCCGGTCGGGGTGGGAACTCTCTGGGCCGAGCCGATGAGCTTGCCGTTGAGTTCGGGGATGACGAGGCCGATCGCCTTGGCGGCGCCGGTGGAGTTCGGAACGATGTTCACGGCGGCGGCGCGGGCGCGGCGGAGGTCACCCTTGCGGTGAGGACCGTCGAGGACCATCTGGTCGCCGGTGTAGGCGTGAACGGTTGTCATGATGCCGCTCTGGATGGGGGCGTAGTCATTAAGGGCCTTGGCCATCGGCGCGAGGCAGTTGGTGGTGCAGGACGCGGCGGAGATGATCTGATCCTCGGTGGTGAGGGTCTTCTCGTTGACCGAGTAGACGATCGTCTTGAGGTCGTTGCCCGCGGGGGCGGAAATGACGACCTTCTTGGCGCCGGCCTTTATGTGGGCCATCGATTTTTCCTTGCTGGTGTAGAAGCCGGTGCACTCAAGCACGACGTCGACTTTCAGCTTCTTCCAGGGGCAGTTGGCGGCATCCTTTTCGGAGTAGATGCGGATGGTCTTGCCGTCGACTGTGATCGTTCCGGCTTCGTCGTCAGCCGAGATGTCATGGTCGTATCTTCCCTGTGCCGAATCGTACTTGAGAAGATGCGCGAGCATCTTGGGGCTGGTGAGGTCGTTGATGGCGACGACGGAGTATCCTCTGGCGCCGAACATCTGACGGAAGGCCAGACGGCCGATTCTTCCGAAACCGTTAATGGCTACTTTTACTGACATTTGAAATGTCCTCCATATATAAAATTTTTATTTTCGAACCTGTACCTCCGCGGGACTGCCCCGCGAAAAACCACTGTATATTATACTATATTTTTGCCGGCATTACAAGTCTTTTCGGGGAAAAAACGAAAAAACAGACGGGGCGTGTTCAGCCGCCTTTCCGTCGCGGCAGCACGCGCCGGGTCAGCAGCCGGAACTTCGCCATCGCGGGCAGTCCGCGCAGCCTCGAGGGCTGGCGGAGCATCCGCCAGAGCCACTCGATCCGGAGTCTCCGGAAGAGTTCCGGGGCCCGTCCCAGATGTCCCGACCAGACGTCGACCGCCCCTCCCGCGGCAATGGCGGCGCCGGTCCCGGCAAGTTCCTTCCGGTGTCCGGCGAGCCAGATCTCCTGCTCCGGTACGCCGAGGCAGACCGCGAGAAGGTCGGGAGCCGCCGCCGCTATCTTTGCTGCCGCGGAGTCCCTGTCTTCCGAATATCCGTCCGCGTATCCCGCGATCTTCAGTCCGCGGTATCTCTCCGCCAGCGCCGCGGACGCTTCGGCTGCGCGGCCCGGCTTCCCTCCGTATATGTACAGGCTTCCGCCGATCCCTGCGAGCCGGGAGATGACCTCCTCCGCCGTGTCGATCCCGGTGACCCGTGCCGGCAGCGGAGTTCCGGCGCGCTTCGCGGCCCCGACGATCCCGGTGCCGTCGGGAAGCGACAGGTCGGCGTCCGCCAGCGCGGCCGCGAGGTCCGGGTCTTTCATCGCCTTCATGACAGAGATCGGATTGGGAGTCACGACGGTGAAGGGAAGTCTTTCCCCGCCGCAGTCCCCTTTCTTCCGCGACGCGGCTAGAAAGACCGACTGAGCCGCTTCCCCGGGTGTCAGGGGGTCGAAACCGACCGACAGCACGCAGATCCTTCTGCATTCCGCTTTATCTGCGCCGCCCGGCGCAGCGCTCAGAGCGCCGTCTGATTTTGTGTTTTCCATGTCTGACATCTCCGGCTCATGCTCCTCCCGTCTGACACTAGGCCTTTGCCGCAATAATTCTATCACATATCCGGCCCGAAATCAACAGGTGTCCCGCTCTTTTCCTCCAAAACTCCGGTGAGAGGGATCCCGGCGGAAGACCTGCGGGGCGGCCGCGAGTCATATTATAAATTCACTGTTGCATGTTTTACCTTTTTGTGGTATCATATATAAATAAACTACTGTGGTAATTATGCGTCCGGCGCATTCAGAGGTGAAAAAAGTGAAGATCAAAGTAAGGATAAAGACCGGGAGAGGGGCACAGATCCCGGAATACGCCACCGAAGGATCGGC
Source organism: Clostridia bacterium (assembly GCA_017454675.1). Taxonomy (GTDB): domain Bacteria; phylum Bacillota; class Clostridia; order Oscillospirales; family CAG-272; genus CAG-390. The sequence goes on along the minus strand of JAFTCN010000010.1, from coordinate 105,611 downwards.
TGCGGTCGACCTCAGGGCGGCCCTCGAGGGCGGAGAGACCGTCGTCTTTCCGGGTGAGAGAGCGCTCATACCCACCGGCCTTTACATCGAGCCCGACCCCGAAGTCCCGGCCGTCGCGGTGATCGCCGCGCGGAGCGGGCTGTCGGTCAAGAAGGGCATCTGCCTCGCCAACGGGATAGGAGTCGTCGATTCCGACTACCGCGGCGAGATAAAGGTGGCGCTCTTCAACACGTCTGACGAAGCCTTCACCGTCCGCGACGGCGACAGGATCGCCCAGCTCATGTTCATGCCCGTGATGCAGGCCGAGTTCATAGCGTCGGAGGACCTCGGTCAGACCGGCAGGGGCGCCGGCGGATTCGGTTCGACAGGGATCGGCTGAACATGGCCGGCGGGAAACTCATACTCGCGTCGGGCTCGCCGCGCAGGCGCGAGATACTGACGCTCGCCGGGGCGTCGTTCACCGTGGCGCCCGCGGGGGCCGACGAGTCGCTTCCGGCCGGCACCGCTCCCGCCGACGCCGTCGTGCTGCTCGCCGGAAGGAAGGCGGCGGCCGCGAGAAGAGCGGCGGGGGATGCCGATTACATACTCGGAGCGGATACCGTCGTCGATATCGACGGCGTGATCTTCGGCAAGCCGTCGGACAGGACCGATGCCGTGCGGATGCTCCGCGCGATGTCGGGGCGGACACACAGGGTGCTCACCGGGATATGCGTGATACACGGAGGGAAGTCCGCCGGGCTCTCCGACGCCACATACGTCACGGTCAGGAAACTGACGGATGACGACATCGAGTGGTATCTCAGTCATGAGAACGTCTCCGACAAGGCCGGTGCGTACGCCATACAGGGCGCCTTTTCTATCTTCGTCTCCGGCATACGGGGCGATTATTTCAACGTTATGGGGCTTCCGGTCTGTGCCCTCGACATGCTTTTGCGGTCGGAATTCGGGACCGGGCTGCGCGATTTCAACTGATTTTCGTTATCGGATGGTCAATCAATGTCAAAACAGTTAGGAATAGATCTCGGGACCGCCAATACCCTGATCTACATGAAGGGAAAGGATATAATCCTGAGGGAGCCCTCGGTCGTCGCTATCGACAGGCAGCGCAGAAGGGTCCTGGCGGTCGGGGAGGATGCCAAGCGCATGCTCGGCAAGACGCCGGGCGGTATCGAGGCACAGTTCCCGCTCAAGGACGGCGTCATAGCCGACTTCGATATAACCGCGAGGATGCTCAATTTCTTCTTCTCGAAGATACACGCGAGCGGGATCATATCCAGACCCGTCGTCGTGATATGCATACCGTACGGAGTCACCGAGGTCGAACGCAGGGCTGTCGAGGACGCGACGTATGAGGCGGGAGCGAAGGACGTCGCACTGGTGTCGGAACCGATCGCGGCGGCGATAGGCTCCGGCCTGCGCATCAACGGCCCGCGGGGCTCGATGATAGTCGACATAGGCGGCGGGACCACCGAGGTGGCAGTGCTCAGCCTCAACGGGATCGTCGTCAGCTCGTCCACGAGAGTGGCAGGGAACCAGCTCGACGACGCCATCGTCCAGTATATGAGGGACGAACATCAGGTGCTCATAGGCAGATCGACGGCAGAGGAGCTCAAGAAGAAGATCGGCTCGGTGCATCCGTCGACCGACATCGGCGAGATCGAGATCAGGGGAAGCAATCTTCGCTCGGGGCTGGCCGCGAGCATCTCGATCAGCTCTGCCCAGATCAGGGAGGCCCTCGACCTCCCCGTGAAGCAGATACTCGAAGTGATACGCAGGACGCTCGCCGGCACACCGCCCGAGCTGTCCGCCGACATTTTGAGCTACGGGATCATGCTGTCAGGCGGCGGCGCGCTGCTCGGAGGGCTGCCGAGACTGATAAGCGAGAACACCGGAGTGAGGGTTACCGTGGCAAAACAGCCGCTCGAGAGCGTGGTCCGCGGACTCGGCAGGATAATCGAGGGGAGCTCGGATTATCCGGTGGAATTCAGGGCGAGGTAAGCCCGGCGCGGGAGATACCGCGGGAGGCAAAAAGGAAAGGCGGGGATCTTTGTGAACGGATTCAGGAAGTTCATAACAGGCAGGTTCTTTCTCGTGACGCTGAGCGTCGCGCTGCTGATATCGATAGTTCCCGCCGTCCTCTTCGCGATGGGACAGGGCGACTACGTAAAGTCGACGCTCCAGCTGATCGCCACCCCGTTTCAGTGGGCGTTCACGAAGGTCGGAGAGGGTGTCAACGGATATGTCGTCTATTTCCGCACGATGAAGGACTTGAGAGAGGAAAACGCCGAACTCAGGCGCGAACTTGAGGAGAACAAGGGAAAGATATACGACGCCGAACTCGTCAGGGAGGAGAACGAATTCATCCGCTCATACCTCGGTATCAAGGCCGAGCACAGCGAGTTCAGCTTTGAGGACGCGTCGGTAATCGGGAGGGAGTCGACGAACTACCGCACCGTTTTCACCCTTTCAAAGGGCAGCTTGCACGGCATCTGTAAGGATATGCCCGTCATCACGTCCGACGGGCTCGTCGGCTGCGTCACCGAAGTCGGACCGACCTGGTGCAGGGCGGTATCGCTCATCGAGACCGCGTCGTCGATCGGCGCGTACGACGAGCGTTCGGGAGCGCTGGGCGTCGTAGAGGGCAACTACATACTCCGCTACGACGGCCTCTGCCGCATGGTATATATCGACAGCGACGCCGACATGCGCGCAGGCGACAGGATACTCAGTTCCGGGATCGGGAGCGTATATCCGAGAGGGCTGGCGATCGGCGAGGTCGTGTCGGTCGAGCCCGACGAAAACACGCGCACCTTCACCGCGGTGATACGACCGTACGCCGATACCGAAGATATCTCGCGCGTCATGATCATCACCGAATACAAGCTGTATTCCGAATAGAGCCATGAAATTCAAGGAACAGCCGCGCGAGCGGTTCTTTTCGAAGCGGACACTCGGCAAGATCATCCTGTTCGGACTGCTGCTCTTCGGCAGCGCGACGGTCCAGACTTCGTTTTTCCCCGCGGTAAGCATATTTCCGGCGTCCCCGGACCTTCTTCTCTCGGCCGTGATCGGCCTTGCGCTCTTCGACGGAGAAAGGACCGGCGCGGTCTGCGGGACGGCGGCGGGACTGCTCGCTGTGGCGCTCGGAGGAGCAGGGACCGCCCCGCTGCCTGTTTTCTACATGCTGACGGGCTATTTTCTCGGCATTTTCGCCAGGGTAAACTTCAAGAAGAATCTGCTCTCCTGGCTCATCTACATATCGCTCGGGGCGGTTGCCCGGGCGATGCTCTCGCTGCTCGTGATAGTCGTCACCGAGCAGGGAATGAACCTGTTCACCGCGTTCACGCGGATAATACTGCCCGAACTTCTGATGACGGTGGCTTTCTCTCTGCCGAACTATTTCCTGGCGAGACTCGTCGTGATGCCGTTCCAGAAGAAGGACGAGGTCTGACGCGCCCGGAAGAGAGGGAGCGGGAAGGAATGCGGGCGTCGGGCGAAAAGTGAGAGGCCGTACGGCCCGCCATATAAGAAAAACGCAAAAGGGATCCGGCATGACAGTGCCGGGATTGAGGAAAGACGGGATGGAATATCGATCCGGTATGAATACAGGCAGCGGAGCTCCGAACGGGGCGGCGGGAGGCGCCGCCGGCCGCAGGACGATACTCTCTCTCGCGGGATTCGTCCTGACCGGAGCGGTGCTGCTCACCTACGCCATAGTTTACGGCGTGTATTATGTATCCGCTGAAGCGGGCTCTGACCTCTTTGCGCCGGGCGGCACGCCGCTCCTTCTGCTCAACACCGCAGCCTGCTATCTCGTCGTGATGCCGATCGCCGCGTCGACGATCGGATTTATCAGAAAAAAGACGATGTCTTATCCAGCCGCCGCGCCCGGGAAACTGTCCGCGGGGCCGTTCGTCGTATGCTGCGTGTGCTTTGCGCTTGTATACGGAGGAACGGCGCTCGGGCAGATCTTCGACAGCCTCTTTGCCGGTGTATCGGGCGGCGGGGGAAGCGCGGTCGAACTGCCGGGAGACGCCGCCGGGATCGCCGTTTACGCCTTTTCGATACTCGTCGCGGCTCCGATAGCGGAGGAGCTCCTCTTCCGCAGATCTCTGTGCGAGCTGCTGCGTCCCTTTGGCGAGCGCATGGCGGCGGCCGCTTCGGCGCTGCTTTTCGCCGCGTTCCACGCGAGCATAGGGCAGTTCTTCTACGCCTTCGCGGCAGGACTGCTTTTCGGGTACGTATATCTCAAGACAGGCAGACTCAGATACACAGTGATCCTCCATATCGCCGTCAATCTCTTCGCCGGCCTCCTTCCGCTGCTCATCGATACTTTCCTGCTCGACAGGGAGGCCGTGGCGCAGGCTTACGGGATCATGTCGGAGTGGCTCTCGGGCGGAGGTGCGTCGGTCATGCCGGCCGCCGAGGTGATCGAACTTCTCGGGCCGCAGCTCCCCGGACTTGCCGCGGAAACTATGCTCATGGGCGTTTTCCGCGGAATGGCTCTCGCGGGAGTCTTCATGTCATTCCCGCTGCGTGAAAAGATATCTTTAAAAAAAGGTCCGCTCTCCCTCGGAAAGGGAGAGACGGGGTATACCTTCTTCCTCGCGCCTGGGATCCTTGTCTTTCTCACGGTCTCCATCGCGCTGACTATCCTGTCTTATTATATCTGAGAAATGAGTCTGTTCAGCAGAAAAAACAAAAAGGAAAAAAGGCAGCCGGAGATGTCTCTTCCGGGACAGAACGAGTCCGCCTCATCGCCCGCGTTCAGCGGCGACGACGCGCTTCCCGGCAATCCTTCGCCGCGCTCTCCGGCCTACCGCTACGTGATAATAGCCGTGGCCTTCGTATGCGTCGCCGCGGTATATGTTTTTTCGATGGTTCGTCTCTTCGCTACGAGGGAAGACGGCCCCGACGTGAAGGAGGAGAACTACCGGACAAGGAACGTCACGCTTCAGGCCGTCAGGGGCGAGATCTTTGACCGCGAAGGCCGGCCTCTCGTCACCAATGAGTACGTCTACTCGCTGATCTTCGACTATTCCCAGCTCGCGACGCTCTCCCTTGAAGAGCAGAACACCGTCATCGCCAGGGTGATGGACTATATCGACTCCGAAGGCATAAGAGACCTGATGCACGAGAGCTACTGCCCTCTTTCGGGCACATATCCGTATTACAATTACGACCTCGGGATGCTCTCAGGGAGTCTTGCGTCGTCGCGGTTCGCTAGGATAAGGAGCGACATGGGGCTGCCGGACGACGTCGACGCCGTTACCTTCGGCGAGGCAGTGGCAAAGCGCTTCCGGATGCTCGGCAGCGACGGTGAGCCGCTGTATCCTGACGAGAGGATGACGGACCTCGTGGCGGTTAGATACGAGATGGAGGCGATCAGATTCTCGGCGGAGGAGCCGTATTATCTGCTCTCCGGCATCGGCATCCGCGAGATCACCGGCATACGCGAGCTCGGCGCCCGCGGTACCGGGATCCGCGTCTCGTACAGCAGGATCTATCACTACCCCGGTACCGCGTCGCACATACTCGGAAGGATAAGCAAGATATATGCCGAGAACGCCGAATACTACACCTCTCTCGGCTACCCCGTTACGGCGGTGGTGGGCGTCGACGGCTGCGAGCTGGCGTTCGAGAACTATCTGCGCGGTATGGACGGCACGATGAGGATCACCGAGGACGCCGAGGGCAACGTCATCTCGGCAGAGGTGACGAAGCAGCCTGAGCCCGGACTCGACGTGTACCTGACTCTCGATATCGAGCTTCAGAAGGCGGCGGAGAAGGCGCTGGAGGACAATATAGCCTTCGTCAGGGACGAGGCCGAGAGGACCGAAGGCAAGTTCGACGGAGAAGACTGCGACAGCGGCGCGATGGTCGTAGAGAGGATAGGCACGGGCGAAGTGCTGGCGATCGCGTCATACCCGTCATACGACCTGACCACCTTCGGCGCCGACTACAATTCGCTCCTCGCCGACAAGCGGACTCCTCTCTTCAACCGGGCGCTCGAGGGCACCTACGCCCCCGGCTCGACCTTCAAGGTGGGCGTCGCGGCGGGCGCGCTGACCGACGGTACGCTTATGTCCGACGGTCGCGCCTTCACCCCCTCTACCGTCATAGTCACCGAGGGAAAATACACCTATTACGACGACTACCAGCCCGAGTGCTGGATCTATGCGTACGGGCATCAGAAGCACGGCGCGATAAACGTCACAAAGGCGATCGAGGTCTCGTGCAACTGCTTCTTCTACGAGCTCGGCAGGCTCATGGGCATCGACAACATAAACAAATACTGCAGGGCCTACGGGCTCGGACAGCCGACCGGAATCGAGGTCCACGAATCGGCCGGTGTGCTGGCCGACAGCAACTATACCCGCCAGCTGGGCGTCGTATGGACCGGAGGCGTGACGATACAGACGGCTATCGGTCAGGCTTACAACCGTTTCACGCCGATGCAGCTCGCGAACTACACCGCGACGCTTATCGGGGGAGGGAAGCGGTACTCGGTCCATCTGCTGCGTGAGGTGAAGGATTTCGGCGGCGCGACGGTCTATACGGCGGAGCCTGAGATCGCCGCGGAATTCAGCATGACGGGACAGACACTCGAGACGATAAGAAACGCGATGAGCCGGGTCGTTGAAGAGAACGCCTCGGTCACCGCGTTTGATAAGTTCCCGGTAAAGGTGGGCGGCAAGACCGGTACCGCGCAGGTCACCGGTCAGAGCAGCAACGCCGTGTTCATCGCCTTCGCTCCGCTCGACCGGCCCGAGATAGCGGTCTCGTGCGTGCTCGAGCGCGGAGCTCACGGCGCAAGCGCCGCCCGTGGAGTCAGGGCGGTGATGGAAAAATACTTCGGGATCGCTCCGGAGGGCTGATACGCACCGCGCGTAAGCCTCAGGCGGAGATTATGCGCCTTATTCCGGATCAGCCGGGCTCCCCGAGCGAGGAGACGTATTCCTCGAGGCACTGCCCCGATTCGTGCATCACCGCCGCGTGATACTGTCCGACGAACCTCCAGTGAGAAGGTTCGGCCGGCGAGCCGGTGATCTTTTCCTTGCCCTGCGGGAATCTCTCAATAAAACCGAATTTGTAGGCGTTCGCGGTCAGCCAGGCGTAGGCTTCGGAAGATCCGAACGCCTCTTCGCCGCCTTCGCCCCACAGATCGGCGGCCATACCCGTGTGGTGGTCGCTCGTCCCCGGGAAGGTGCAGTAGGACGTGGCGACGAGCTGCGCGTCGGACGCAGTCAGACTGTATTTTCCCTTCGATATATACGTGGAATCGAGATAAGCCTTCCCGAGCACGCTGTAGGCGGCGTCGGAAAAGTACTTTCCGGTCTTTTCGAAATTGTATCTGTAGTAGTATCTTTCGTTGTACGCGTAGTTGTCGAACGACTTCTTCTGGGTTGAATACGATCTGTACGCCCGGTTGACGAAGACGTCGCGGAACCCCGCGGCGTACATCTCGACGAACATCGCCTCAAGCGATTTTTCCGCGTTCACCGTCATCTCGAGCGACAGCCCTTTCTTCGCGTTGACCACTTTCGTCAGCGTGCCGGGACTGAATTTGTCGTCGATGCGCCGGTTTCCGTTGATGAGAAGCAGGCAGGAGTCCCTGTCCTTCGGGTCCATGTACTTCGCGTAAGACGACAGGTCGTTCACGAATTCGTATGCTCCTTCAAAGCCGGGCGTCACGAGCATCGACCCGGGGATGTTCCCGACAGGGATCCTGCTCAGCGTATCGTCGGCCTTGAGGATAAAGCCCGGGACCGCTCCGTCTTCTTCCGAAAGGGTGATGGATATACCGGAGATGAGCCCGCTCGCGGCGTCACGGTCGATCTTCACGTCGATGCCGCTCATGCAGGCCTGAACGAAGCTCATCGGTACTTTCAGGTCAGAGTGCGAGATGAGCGCCGGCCCCTCCATCTCGTATCGCGTGCCGTTGATCACGGCGGTGTCCGAACCGTTCCTGAAGACTGCCCGCTCTCCGCTCTCGGAGGTGTAGTCGAGCACGTTCCGGTCGCCGCTGACCGAAAGACCCGCCATCCTGGCCACAGCCGAGAAATCGGCGTACACGGTGCCTCCGACGAGAAATTCGGACGCGTCAGCCTTCTTTCTCGTGGTTCCGCCCAGTGTATAGACGATCTTGCCGTTCATCAGCGTGTTGCCTCTCTCGCGCGGCACCGCCAGGGCGATGACGGAGATGAGGACGACGGCGGCGAGTATCCCGAAGAGCGAGATGAGGAAGGGACCGGCAAAGGTCTTCACTGTCGTCATGTATCCGGCGAGGTAGGCCCTGCGGCGTTCGGCCGCGGCTCGCCGCTCTTCGCTTTTGCGCTTTGCTTCAGCTTCGCGTTCGGCCGCCTTCGCGGCTCTTGCGGCATCGCGCTTTCGCGCCGCCTCCGCGGCGGAGGCTCTCTCCGCGGCGGCTCCGGATGCCCGCTCCTTCCGGGCGCTCCCGGAAGTCGTGATGTTCCGTGCATCGGCCGCAGTCTGTGCCTCTGTCCGGGGAGGTGCCTGAGCCCCTGCTCGGGCACGAGTCTGAGCCCCTGTCCTGGCCGGAGCCTGTGAAGCTGTCCTGACCGTAGCCTGTGCCTCTGTCCGGGGAGGTGTCTGAGCCCCTGCTCGGGCACGAGTCTGTGCCCCTGTCCTGGCCGGAGCCTGTGAAGCTGTCCTGACCGTAGCCTGTGCCTCTGTCCGGGGAGGTGTCTGAGTCCCTGCTCGGGCACGAGTCTGAGTCCCTGTCCTGGCCGGAGTCTGTGCTTCTGTCCGGGACGGTGTCTGTGAAACTGCCCCTGCAGCTGTGTTCCGCCCGTTCGCTGGGCGGCCGCCGGGCGTAATATCATCTCTCCGCGGGGCCGCTGCGCGGCTGTTCCGGCGGTCCGGGGAACCTGATATATAACCCGGGCCGGGGCGCCGTGATGCCGGACTTCCTGCCTCTGCAGACGGCGCTGCCGGCTCTTTCCGCGGCGTTCCGGCCGACGCCCGGCGCGAGCGCAACCGCTCGGTCGCCTCGATGGCCGACAGCACGTCCTTCCCGACGCCCGCCCCGGTATCCGGACCGACCCTGCCTTCATATGACCGAGCGACTTCGGTTTTTACGTCCGGATCCTTCTGTGCCATTTTATGCTCCGTTTACTTGCTTTCTATCAGGAAAAAGTAGGGCGACAAGGGTGAGTTCACTATCTTCACTTTCGTCGCGCAGTACGAATGCCTCGACAGCCCCGAGAAATACTCATCCAGCATCACGCCCTCGGCGTCTCCCTCGGGATGCCCGGGGTACACCGCGACGGTCAGTACGGCGTCGCGGTCCATGAGCGACACAGCGGCCGCGACCGCGGGCAGTGTCGTCTCACGCATCGTCGTGATGCTCTTGTCTCCGCCTGGTAGCCAGCCGAGGTTGAACATACCCGCCTTGATCGGGACCTTTATGTATTCCGCTGCCAGGTGGTGCGAAGCGCGGATCAGCGTGTAGTTATCCGGGCAGCCCGAGGATTCGAGACGCGCCCTCGTCGATTCAACGGCGGAGGACTGTATGTCGAAGGCGTATACGTGTCCGCCGGGACCTACGGTCTTCGAGAGAAATTCTGTGTCGTGCCCGTTTCCCATCGTGAAGTCGGCGCAGACGTCGCCCGGGCGCAGGTGAGTCAGTATGAACTGCTTGTGAAGAGATAGCAGGTCGATCATTTTACGTGGATGTCTCCTCTGAGGAATCTGACCGCACGCTCAACCGAGTCCTTCGAGTTCCCCCAGGGTTCGTCGGCGTATCTGTAATCGAATTTGCGGCAGAACCAGGATACGTCCTCCCTCAGAGAGTCGAAGTAGGGGAGAACGACCTGCTCGGCTGCGTGCGAGAAGTCTCTGTAGGACTTCTTCGGCAGTCTTGCGAGGGCGGTCTTCAGCATCGCGTTCCAGTGAGGCAGGCAGAAATACGGCTGCTTCAGGAAGAGGTCCCGGAACTCCTCATCGACAGACCAGATGTATATGAGGTTCTCGAGCAGATGGGTGAAGTTGCCGGCGATCCTGCCGCACACGTAGCAGCTTGATTCGAGCTCGCTGACACGGTGACGGGCCGCAGAGCCGGGCACGAGCAGCGGAAGATCCTTCACGTCGCTCCTGAGTTCGTTCAGGTGGCTCTCGAGGGTGAGCGCCATACCGAGCCGGTTCTTTCTGCCGAGCATGATGCGGCTGTGTATGTCGCAGAACCCCTGGCGGTTGGTCTTTATCCTCACGTCGGGCTCCATCATTGAGGCGCCGAGGATAAGATCGAGTTCGTTCTCCTCCAGCATACGGTAGAGAGAGCAGAGCGGGCAGCCGCATGACGGGTCCGCCTCAGCGGCGCGGAAGTGCTCCTTGATCGGGATAGTGTAGATCTGTTCCATGTTTTTTGCTGCGTCCCGGCCGACCGGCGGGACGGTCTCAGTTTTTTATGCCGCAGAGCGGCGGAGGTGTATCGATGGACTACCGTTCGTCAGTTTTTTACAAAGACGGCGGCGTGAGCGTCACAAGACTCGACGGCACGCTGAATTTTGACGTGTCGAAGATATTCGACTGCGGGCAGACCTTCAGGTTCGACAGGATCGAAGGCAGTCCGCACGCGGCCGAATGGGGAGGAGTCGTCCGCGGCCGTTACATATCGGTCGGCCAGGACGGCGACACCGTGTATCTGTACAACGTGGGGGAGGAGGAATTCGAGGGATTCTTCAGGCGCTATTTCGACCTTGACCGCGAATACCGGCGGATCGACGAAGACCTGCTGTCGCGCTCGGATACGCCGGAGCTGCGCGACGCCGTCGAAAAGGGAAGGGGCATCCGGATACTTCGCCAGGAGCCCTGGGAGACGCTGTGTTCATTCATCATCTCCCAGAACAACAACATCCCGAGGATAAAGTCGCTCGTATCGGCGCTGAGCAGAGAGGCGGGGGAGCCGGCCGTCTGTGACGGAATGACGGCCCGCGGGGCGTCGGAAAGGGAGTATTCCTTCCCGGTGCCGGCGGCGGTATGCCGTCTGGGCGAAGAGCGCCTGCGGGAGATGAAGACGGGCTTCCGGGCCGGATACATCCACGGCGCCGCTGAAGCGCAGCTTCCGGGCGCGGGGCCGTCGCTCGCCGACGTCGCCGCCTGCGGCAACACAGCGGACGCGTCGGCGGTCCTTCAGAAGCTGCGCGGCGTCGGTCCGAAGGTCGCGGCCTGCGTGCTGCTGTTCGGTTTCGGAAGACTCGACTCGTTCCCCGTCGACGTCTGGATAAAAAAGGTCATCGGGAAATATTTCCCGGGCGGATTCGATGCCGGGACGCTGGGACCCTACGCCGGAGTCGCCCAGCAGTATCTTTTCTTCAGAGAGCGCTGGCTCGTCGGATGAACCCCGGAACGACCTGCCGCCGGCCTTGCACTATATTATATAATTTTTCAGTCTCATTTGCAAGTGCCGAATTCTTTTTTTCAGTTCCGGACTGCGCCGGAAAACCGGTACCGGGAACAAATCCTTAAGTGACCGATCCCTCCGTGGCAAAGCCGCTGCCGCTTCGCCCCGGAGGTTTTTATGTATCCGAGAGTGAATTTTATGTTGAATATTCGTCTGAGTTATGGTATAATATAATATCTATACATAGCTTTAGGCAAAAACTCGTTTCCGGGGTCCGCCCGGCAGGCATCGGAGGATTGTCATGGCAGAAAAACTGTCGGCATTGTGGGGGTCGTTTACCGATCTCTTTGAAAAATATGTCTGGAACGCCGTGAGGGAGATGAACTTCGTTGACGTTCTCGACATACTTCTGCTGGCGTTCGCGCTGTTTTATGTTTACAAATTCATAAGGGAAAGACGCGCTGCAAAGCTCGCAATAGGTCTGCTCTTCGTTTCGGCCGCCCTCGTGCTCAGCATCATCATAAACATGCGTGCGGTGAAGTTCATCCTTCAGAACTTCTATCAGGTCGGCATCATCGCGATCATAATCATCTTCCAGTCCGACCTCCGCGCGGCGCTCGAGAAGGTCGGTACGACGCCTATCAGGGGGCTCCGGTCGGTTGGAAGCGTCGCGTCGCACGGCGAGACGGCGACGAACATCGAGAAGATCTGCACCGCGGCCGACGCACTGTCGTCGACGAAGACCGGCGCCCTCATAGTCATCGAGCGAGAGACCAAGCTCGGCGAATACCTGACCCAGGGGGTCATCGTGAACGCAGACCTTGAGCCGATGATGATCAGGAACATATTCTTCAACAAGGCCCCGCTGCACGACGGCGCGGTCATAATCAGAAACGGCAGGATCCATGCCGCCGGATGCTACCTGCCGCTGTCGACGGCCGACATTAACAAGGACCTGGGGACACGTCACCGCGCCGCGCTCGGCCTTTCCGAGATGAGCGACGCCGTAGTGATCGTCGTTTCGGAGGAGACCGGTACGGTCTCGGTGGCCGAGGGAGGCAGCCTGCGGCGGAACTTCAACTTCAGCTCGCTCAAGCAGGAACTGACCCGCCTGCTCGTGCCTGCGGAATCGGTGAATTCGAACCGCGGGCTCTTCGGCAGAAGGAAGAAGACCGGAAAGGAGGGCGGAGAGGATGAGAAGTGAGAACGGCTTTCCCGGGACCGGAGGCGCGTCCGAAAAAAAGAAAGGGAAAAACGGATTCTGCGGAAAGATAATGCTCTTCCCCAGGCTCTTCTGCCTGCTTATCGCATTTGTCATCTGGATATATGTCGTCAATATCTCCACAGATGACTACGAGAAGACCTTCACTATGATTGACATAAATGTCGAGGGAGCCGAAGCGCTGACATCGATGTCGGACATTTCGATCTACGACCGGTCCGAGGGTATGGTCAGCATCACCGTCAGCGGTACGAGACAGGACATCTCAGAGATCGACGCATCAGATTTCATAGCCTACATAGACGTCAGCGGGATCAGCGAGGCCGGAAGGGTCGACGTGCCCGTCAAGGTCAGCGTACCCGAGACGGTATCGCTCGTGTCGTTCTCGCCGTCTTCGATCACGGTATACACCGATGTCAAGATAACAAGGGAAGTGCCGGTGAGCGTCGACATCTCCTCTTATTCGATGGCCAGCAACTATGAGTTCGGCGCAGCCGTCCCCGAGACCGGAAGCGTCAGCGTGACGGGACCGGCGGCGGTGGTCGGGCGGATCGCCGAGGCCTCCGCGAAAGTCGACCTCAACTCGCAGTGGGTGACGTCGAGTTTCGTGCACAATGCCGGACTCGTATTCCTCGACGCCTCTGGCGCCGAGGTGAGCAGCAAGTTCTTGACCTCCGACGTGACCCAGATAGACATCGACGTCTCGGTCATCATGACTGCCGAGCTGCGGCTTACATACACTCTCGACACCGGGACCGACGCCTCCGACATCCAGTCGGTGAGGATATCTCCTCAGACTCTGAAGGTGGCGGGAGATCCTCAGACGGTGTCGTCGATGACGAGGCTCAGCGTCGTGACCGTTGGAAAGGAATCGCCTTCCGAGATCACGGTGGATGTCTCCTCGCTCACCCTGCCGTCGGGACTCGAGTTCAGGGATGCTCCCGAAAAGATCACGGTCTATGTCGTGCCGGCTCCCGTCGTCACAGAACCCGTGACTGAACCGCCCGCCGTGACGGAGCAGCCTCCGGAGGAGACCTCTCCGGAAGAAACGGACGCGACAGAGGAATGATATGACCGGAAGAGCGAAGGTGGTCTCGACTGACGGGAGATACGCGACGGTCATGACCGAGCGCAAGTCGGCCTGCGAGGGCTGCCACCGCTCCGCAGAAGGATGCGCGGCCTGCAGTCTGCTCGGGGCGGGGGGAAAGATGACCTGCCGCGCGAGGAACGACGCCGGAGCTAAGACCGGAGACACGGTCGAGATCTCGTCCGATTCGCGCAGGATGCTGACATACGGGGCGGTGATATTCATACTGCCCATAGCGCTCGCGATCGCGGCATATTTCATCGCCGGACGGTTCGCGGGAGGAGAAGGGATACCCGTCATATCGGCAGGAGCGGCGTTTGCCGCGGCTCTTGCCGGAGCCGGCATATGGTCGGCCGTGAGGGGCAGAAGGGAGACCGACGTCTTCATCACCTCCGTGATCTCCGGAGCCGGAGAAGATCCCGGGAAAACTCCCGGTATCAAGGACTGAGGGCTCTGCCCCGGCGTGAACGGACTTCCCCGCAAAGGCGGGTAAGGAAGGAAAGAAAGAAAGAAAAAAAGAAACAGAGAATAGGCAGGAAGGACAGAGGAAAGGGGAAGGAGAAAGAGAAAGCGGAATAAGGGAAAGAAGATGCATGCGGAGCGCGAAGCCGTAGGCGGGAGGCCTGCCGCCGCCCGCGGCGCGGATATGCCGCGCGGAGCGGGTCATGCAAAACTGAATGCGGATGTCATGGCAGGACAGGCCAGGCCATTGACCCGGAAAACGGATTGTTTGCCAATGTGGATTATTGCAAAGAGAAAGAGAAGAGAAACAGAGAACGGTTATGAGAAATGCGGTAAAGAAGAGAAAATGGACACTGAAATACGAAAATGCGGTCGGTCTTCCGGATGCCGCGAAGCTTTTTCCCGAGGGATTCGACATAGATCCGGTCTGTGCCGGACTGATCGCGGGAAGATGCGGATACGACAGGGAGACCGTTGAGAGATATATCGGCAAGGAGAGCGGAAGCTGCCACGACCCCTTCCTGCTCGACGGCATGCGTGAGGCGGTGGACAGGATAAACCTGGCCGTCGCGCGCGGCGAAGTAGCCGCGATCTTCGGCGACTACGACGTCGACGGCGTTACCTCAGTCAGCATACTGTACCTTTATCTGCGGTCGCGGGGCATGAAAACAGGTTACTTCATACCCGCAAGGTCAGACGGATACGGCATGAACACCGAAGCCGTCGACAGACTGAAGGCGAGAGGAGTCTCGCTCATAATAACGGTCGATACCGGCATCACGGCGAACGAGGAGATCGCCTACGCGTCGACGCTCGGCATCGATACGGTGGTCACCGACCACCACGAATGCAGGCCGGAACTCCCCGACGCCGTGGCGGTGGTGAATCCCCACAGACCGGGAAGCGGATATCCGTTCACCGATCTGGCCGGCGTTGGCGTCGCCTACAAGCTGATCACCGCTCTCGAGGCCGACAGAAAGGCGGGGCCGGGGGAGAAGCCCGATACAGAAGCCTCCGCGCATGAGGTCCTCCGGCGGTTCGCGGATCTCATCGCGATCGGGACCGTCGCCGACGTCATGCAGATCAGGGGAGAGAACCGGATGATAGTCTCGCGCGGCATCGAGATGATGAAGAAGAACTGCCGCTGCGGTATCGCCGCGCTCATCGAGGCCTCAAGACGCGGTGTCACCGAGCGCGACATAACGGCGTCGTTCATAAGTTTCACCCTCGCACCGCGCCTCAACGCGGCCGGCAGGATGGGGAACGCGGGACAGGCCGTCGAGCTGCTGCTGGCGGACGACCCGCTCACGGCACGCGAGCTTGCCGAGAACCTCTGCGAGGTCAACCGGCAGCGCCAGATCGAGGAAAACAGGATCGTCTGCGAGGCCCTCGAAAAGCTGAACACGGACATATCGCACTTCGACGACAGCGTGATCGTGCTTGACGACGACAACTGGCAGCAGGGAGTTATCGGCATCGTGGCTTCGATAATATCGGAGCGCGAGAACAAGCCGGCGATCATGATAACGTTCGAGGGGATGCAGACCCCCGGCATAAAGTCGGACTACGATGTGGGCAAGGGCTCGGGGCGCAGCGTCCCGGGGTTCAATCTCGTCTCGGCCCTCTCGGCCTGCGGAGACATCCTCGAGCGCTACGGCGGGCACGAACAGGCCGCCGGGCTGTCGGTGACGAGGGCGGGGCTCCCGGAATTCCGCCGCCGTCTCAACGAATACGCAGCCGACAGGCTGTCGGCGCTCGATCTGACGGTGAACGTCGAGGCCGACGAGGAGATACTCCCCGAGCAGATCACGCTGAAGCTCGCGGAGGACATATACAGATACATGGAGCCGTGCAGCGCCGGCAACCCGGTTCCCACATTCATACTGCGCGACGCGACGGTACAGTCGGTCAGGCAGTTCTCGGGCGGACGGCATACGAAATTCTCGGTGCTGTGCGGAGGGAAGCGCTTCGTCGCCATCTTCTACGGAAAGACTGCCTCTGACATCGAGTTCGAGCCGGGCGACAGCGTCGACATGCTCTTCTCGCTCAACATAAACAGCTATGCCGGAGAGACGTCGGTGCAGCTGATACTGTCCGACATCTGCTATTCGCGCGGAGTATACAAAAAGAGACTGTACGAGCGGAAGAGGGCTGCTGAGATACTCGCCGGCGCGCACTTCCCGGCATCGGAGAGATATCTGCCCGACAGGTCGGACTGCGTGAACCTCTACAACATAATCAGCGACATGATAAAGGGCGGCCGCGACGCCTTCAGCGACACCTACATCATGCGGGTGATACGCTCGAGGCTCCAGGGCGACAGATCGATAAACTACGTGAAGTACAAGCTGCTACTCGCCATTTTCGAGGAGATGGGCATATTCAGGATCAGACAGGACTGCTGCGTGCCCGACAGCGAGTCGTCCGAGTGGTGCCTGCCTGAGGATTTCGTGTCGGTCGAGCGGGTGACCCACAGCCGCAAAGTCGACCTGACCGTCTCGCCGATACTGCGCCGGATCACTGCTCAGTGCGAGGACGACAATTTCAACAGATAAAAAAACAAAACAGACCGAAAGCGCCCCGGCGCGTTCCGGAGGAGACGAAAAAGTGCCTGCAGAAGAGAACAGTACAACCGAATACGAAACAGCGGCATCCGGAACGGAGAGGGAGCCGGAGTCGCCGGGACCGGAGGCGGCTCCGGCCGCCGTCCCGCCCGTGCCGGGGACTGTGACTGACCCTGACCCCGCCGCCGCGGTATCGCCCGCGAGACTCCGGTCGATCATCGAGGCGTCGCCGAACACATACGACATCGCGAAGATCAGGGCGGCGTACGAGTTCGCCGCCAGGATGCACGAAGGCCAGTTCAGAGACAGCGGCGAACCGTATATCTCGCACCCGCTGGCCGTAGCGGAGATAGTCGCGGGCATGCACCTCGACACCGACTCGATCTGCGCAGCGCTCCTGCACGACACCGTCGAGGACTGCGGTGACCGCACAAACCTCGCCGATATCGAGAAAAAGTTCGGGCAGACCGTAGCGATGCTGGTCGACGGCCTCACCAAGATCGTCTTCCTGTCGGTCGACGACAAGGAGGAGGCCCACATAGAGAACCTTCGCAAGATGCTGCTCGCGATGTCGAAGGACATCAGGGTCATCTTCATCAAGCTCTGCGACAGGCTCCACAACATGCGCACCCTCAGCGCCAAGCCCGAGCCGAAGCAGCGGCTCGTGGCGCTCGAGACGATGCAGGTCTACGCTCCGCTCGCGCACAGGCTGGGCATGCAGCGCGTCAAGCAGGAGCTCGAGAACCTCGGGCTCTACTATCTCGACCCGATCGGATACGCCGAGGTCAAGAGCGACATAGAAAAGAAGTACGGCAATCACCGCGGATTCATCGAAGGAGTCAGGTCGCATGTCGACGAAAAGCTCCGCGAGTACGGGATCGACTTCACCCTCGAGGGCAGGATCAAGACGGTATACAGCATCTACAAGAAGATGTATACCCAGAACAAGAGCTTCGACGAGATCTACGACTTCTACGCTCTGCGCATAATCGTGGGCACCGAGCTCGAGTGCTACACCGCGCTCGGGATCATCCATGAGATGTACAATTCGATGCCCGGCCGCTTCAAGGACTACATCTCGACCCCCAAGCCCAACCTCTACCGCTCGCTGCACACCACCGTCATCGGACGCGACGGAATCCCCTTTGAGGTGCAGATCCGCACCCGCGAGATGCACGAGATCGCCGAATACGGCGTCGCGGCGCACTGGAAATACAAGACCGGCGAGCAGTCGGGCCCCGATACCGACCGCAAGCTCGAGTGGATCGCGAGACTGATCGAGACCGAGGACGGCACGAAGGACCCCGACGAGTTCATGGCCGCGCTCAAGACCGACATCTTCCACGACGAGACATATGTCTTCACGCCGAAGGGCGACGTCATCGCGCTGCCCTACGGCTCGACCGTCATCGACTTCGCCTACGCGATACACTCTGCCGTCGGCAACCGTATGGTCGGAGCGAAGATCAACGGCATGATTGTGCCGATCGACAGGGTCCCTCAGAACGGCGAGATCGTCGAGATACTGACTTCGGCCTCGTCGAAGGGGCCGAGCCGCGACTGGCTCAAAATAGTAAAGACAAGTGAAGCGAGGACCAAGATCCGCTCCTGGTTCAAGAAGGAGCGGCGCGCCGACAACATAGTCGTCGGCAGGACTTCGGTCGAAAACGAGCTGAAAAAGCAGGGAAGGCCGTATACCGAGGCTCAGTTCATGTCGGTCTGCGAGGCAGTCGCCACACGCAACGGCTTTTCCGGCTCCGAGGACATGTTCAATACCCTCGGCTACGGCGGGATACCGCTGACCAAGCTCGCCGCCAAGCTGCGCGACGAATTCGACCGGACGGTGAAGCCGCCCGAGTCCGCCGAGCCGCCCGCCGCCTCCGACAGCGTTATCAGCAGGCCGAAGAACATAAACAGCGACAGAGGCATCTCTGTCGAAGGTGAACGCGGATTCTCCGTAAAGTTCGCGAAATGCTGCAACCCGCTGCCCGGAGATCCGATCATCGGATTCATCACCAAAGGGTACGGCATCTCGGTCCACAAACAGGACTGCCCCAACGTGCGCCGCAGTCTGCTCGCTCCCGACACCGCCGACCGCTGGGTCACCGTCAGCTGGGACAGTGCCGATACCAAGACCCAGGCGGGAGTCTACGAGGCGCTCATGCATATCATAGCCGACGACTCGATCTCAGCCATGGCCGACATAACCTCCGCGCTCGTCGATATGAAGGTGTCCATCCTTTCGATCAATTCCCAGAAGCGGCAGAACGGCAGCGTCGCCGTCAGCGTGAAGATAGCGTGCAAGAATATCGACCACTTCAATTCCATTGTATCCAAGGTCAGGTCGCTTAAGTGCGTGATTTCGGTCTCGAGAGGTTTCTCATGATACTAAACATAGACGGAAATATCAACAGATACT
Source organism: Clostridia bacterium (assembly GCA_017454675.1). GTDB lineage: Bacteria > Bacillota > Clostridia > Oscillospirales > CAG-272 > CAG-390. The sequence goes on along the minus strand of JAFTCN010000010.1, from coordinate 86,492 downwards.
ATGTTCAGACTCTGTGCATGATATTTTTTCCCGGAGCGTCGTTTCCGGAGGACGAGCAGCCGGGACCCGGCGTGCCCGAACTGTATGTGAAGCTGACGAAGGAGAACGGCAGATTCGACGCCTTCGCCCGCGTAACGCTCGACGGCAGGTCCGTCGGGACGGAGAAGAGCCGCGACGACGACGGCAGCTACTCCGAGGAGAGATGCGCGAAGCTCGCCGTAGGCGACGCCGTGACGTCCGCGCTCGGCGAACTCATGGAATACCGCCCTTCGTGGGGCATGCTCACGGGCGTGCGGCCGTCGAAGGTCGCGACCGAGATGCTCACCGCCGGCATCAGCAAGACCAGGACCAGGCGGATACTGACGCAGGACTACAACGTCTTCCCGAAGAAGGCTGACCTCGCGGTGGCCGTCGCTCTGAACGAACAGAGGATAATCGAAGACACATCCCCGCTCGACTGCAGTCTGTATCTGTCGATCCCGTTCTGTTCGTCGAGATGCGCCTACTGCTCATTCGTGTCGTACACTTCCAAGCGGCTGCTCTCGCTCATCCCGGACTATGTCGTGCGCCTGAGGGAGGACCTCCGTTCGGTCATGAAGCTCGTCCGCGATTACGGACTCCGGATAAGGACAGTTTACATAGGGGGAGGTACCCCGTCGATCCTTGAGCCTGAACTTCTGACCTTCCTTCTCTCCGCGGTGAGGGAGGAGCTCGACGGGCGGGAGCCCGAGGAGTACACCTGCGAGGCGGGACGGCCGGACAGCATCACGGCCGAAAAGCTGCGGATCATGAAGAAATTCGGCGTCGGCAGGATCTCGGTGAACCCGCAGACGCTGTGCGAGGAGGTGCTCGAGGGCATCGGACGGAACCATACCGTCGAGGACTTCTACAGGGCGTATTCGATCGCCCGCGAGAGCGGGATAGAGACGGTCAACACCGACATCATCGCCGGCCTTCCCGGGGACAGTTTCAGGATCTTTTCGTCGACCGTCGACGGGATCATCGCACTGCGGCCGGAGAACGTGACCGTACACACCTTCTGCGTGAAGCGCTCGGCGGCGATAAACCAGCGGGACAATATCTATTCGATGCGCGGCGGCGAGGCCGGAAAGTGCGTCGACTATTCTCAGATAAAGCTCAGACAGGCGGGATACATACCCTATTACATGTACCGCCAGAAGAACACGGTGGGCAATTTCGAGAACGTCGGCTTCTCGCTGCCCGGGAACGAGGGGCGATACAACATCTATATGATGGAGGAGGTCCACTCGATCCTGGCGATCGGAGCCGGGGCGGTCGCGAAATTCGTAAGGCCCGCCTCGGAGGGGAGGAAGGCGCAAATAAAGCGCTTCTTCAACCCGAAATACCCGTATGAATATCTGCGGGGAGGCGACTGCGCGGCACTCGTCGCGGCTATGAGAGGCGCATACGAAGCTCCCGATGTTGCGGAAGGTGAAGGCGTGCCCGCTGCCGCCGGAGCCGGAACGGAGGAATGAATGATCAGAAGAATACCTTCAAACATAAGCGCGGAATCAGCCGCCTGGATAGTGAGGCGGAGCGACAAAAGATTCGAGAACAGGTTATCCGACGTAGTCGGCTTCATCATCGCGAAGGGGCCCGGCATACGCGCCGTGACGCTCTGCGGCCCGACCTGTTCGGGCAAGACGACGGCCTCATCGATGCTCGCCTCCGAATTTGAGCGGCGGGGCAGACGTGCCCACATCATATCGATCGACGACTACTATTTCGACCGGAACGTGCTCATCGGGCGCTCGCTCAGTTCGGGGCCGGACGGCGGTGAGGGGAAGATCGATTTCGACTCCCCCGATACCATCGACATCGAAGCGCTGACCATGACGGTCTCCGAAATCTTCGAGCAGAAGTGCGGCAGGGTCGAATATCCGAACTACGACTTCCTCGACGGAACGCGCAAGGGCTCGAACGTCATCGAGACCGACGGGAGCGACATATTCATATTCGAAGGGATACAGGCGCTGTATCCGCAGGTATCGTCGCTCTTCGCCGCGTATCCCACCGTGTCGCTCTTCATCAACGTGCGCGGTTCGCTGCAGATCGGCCACCGCATCTTCAACCGGAACCGCATAAGGCTTTTGCGCAGACTCGTCCGCGACTACTACCGGCGCAGCGCGACCGCGGCGGAGACGCTGTCGCTGTGGGAATCGGTCAGGGAGAACGAGGACGCGAACATCTATCCATACACGGGAAATGTCGACTACTATCTCGATTCCCTGATGGACTACGACGTAGTCATGCTCAAGCCATATCTCGAGAAGATCCTTGCAGAGGTCCCGGAGGACAGCGGGTACGCTCTGGAGGCAGGGGCGATCCTTGAGACGCTCCGCGGGCTGCCCGTGATCGACAGTTCGCTGATCGGCGAGAAGTCGCTGTACCACGAGTTCGTCTGACGGCGGGCGCGGATTCTGCGGGAAGAGAAGAAAGGAAATACGGCATGCGTCTCGACAAATATCTTAAAGTATCGAGGATAATCAAGCGGCGGACCGTTGCCAACGAGGCCTGCGACGCCGAACACGTGAAGGTCAACGGCAGGGTGGCGAGGGCGTCGCTCGAGGTGAAGCCGGACGACATAATAGAGATCGCCTTCGGGAGCAGGACTCTGAAGGTGAGGGTGGCAAAGGTCGTCGAGACCGTCGGAAAAGACGGCGCGGGCGAACTTTACGAAGTACTTGAGGGCTGACCGGCGTCGGCCGCGGGGGATCACTTAATGACACGAAAAAACGACACGGCACTGACTGAAGGCAAAGCGGGCGGAGGAAGCGTCATCCGCGCGGGCCGCGAGCGCTCCGGGCGAAGGAGCGGAGAGACTCCGCTCGGCAAGGCATCGGTATTCGTAAAGCCCGCGCTCATCATCGTGAGCGTCATCCTGCTCGTTATATCGGTGTATTATTTCATCGAATACAGCGAGACCGTCACCGAGCGACGCGAACGCGAGAGCGAACTGCGGCGGCTCGACGAAGAGATCGAAGAGCTCGAGTACTACATCTCCGCCCCGATGGACGAGATCTACATAAGGAAATTCGCCAGAGAACTGTTAGGGCTCGTACCGTCGGACGAGATCATTTACATTACCGACTCCGGAGCCGGCAGGTGACCGTATCGCATCCGGAAACGACAAATAAGGACAATTACCGAAATGAGAAGAAAACAGGCGAGAGCCGAGGCCATGCAGCTCGTTTACGAGCAGGCCTGCAGACCTGATGAGACGCCGTCGGAGGTATTCGACAGGGCGATGGAACTGCGGCAGATCGAACCCGATCCGTACATGAGAGAACTTTTTTTCGGAGTTTGCGGAAATCTTACGGAGATCGACGCCGTCATATCCCGGTATTCCAACGGGTGGCGGAACGACAGGATATCCTCGGTCGCCATGGCGGTGATGCGCGTGGCGGTATACGAGATAAGATTCCGCGACGACGTCCCCGGAAGCGTGGCGGTCAACGAGGCGATCGAACTCATAAAGGAATACGACGACGCCGGAAAGCTCCGGAAATTCGTCAACGGTGTTCTCAACGCGGTGATGAAAGACGGGGCGGAAGATGGATCCTCCGCCGGTGCCGCGGAACACGAATGAATAAGTGTTTTTTCGGTATAGACACCAGCAATTACACGACGTCGCTCGCGGCGGTCGGTGAGGACGGGCAGGTCATCCTCGACGAGAGGAGGCTCCTGCCGGTCCCGGCAGGCGGGAGGGGCCTCCGTCAGTCGGAGGCGCTCTTCGCGCATGTGAGACACCTCGGCACGATGCTGCCGGAAGCAGCGGAGTCGCTGAGAGAGCGCGGCTGTGTGATCACGGCGGCGGGAGTGTCGTCGAGGCCGAGGCCGGCCCCTGGATCGTACATGCCCTGCTTCCTCGCGGGAGTGCTGGCGGCGAAGTCCTTCGCGTCGGGCTGCGGCATCCCGCTCTTCGAGTTCTCGCACCAGCAGGGACATGTTGCTGCCGCCCTCTTTACGTCGGAGGCTCAGGGGAGGGAGGACACGAAGTCCGGCCGCTTCATCGCATTTCACGTGTCCGGCGGCACGACGGAGGTTCTGTCGGTGAAGCTGGAGAACGGGATACCGGGCATATCGCTCCTCGGCGGGACGGCCGACCTCAACGCAGGCCAGGCGGTCGACCGGATCGGCGTGGCCGCGGGTTTCGGATTCCCGTGCGGTCCGGCAATGGAGAAGGTCGCCGACGCCTATGCCGCGAAATGCGCCGCCGAAGGGCGGAAGCCTCTTGAAGGGATAAAGAGGGGCAGGATCTCGGTCAGAGGAGTCAGCTGCAACCTCTCGGGGCTCGAGAACATGGCGATGTCGATGCTCTCACGCGGGAAGGATGCCGGAGGCGAATCGGCGGAGCCCGGTGAAGTATCGTATTTCGTATTTGATTTTATTGCGCGCACCCTCTGCGCTCTCGCGAAGAACGCGACAGTGCAGGAAGGAGAAGACCTTCCTGTGATCTGGGCGGGCGGAGTGCTCTCGAACGCGCAGATAAAAAAGTCCGTGGCCGGCTGTGTGAGATCGTATTTCGCCGGTCCCGGCTATTCGTCGGACAACGCGGCGGGCATCGCCATGCTCGCAAGGGAAAGGTATCTTTTATGAACGGAACGGGATATGCCGGTACCGAAAGAGGAGGCCTGTCCGGCCTGTCTCCGGCCGGGTTTGACTCCGGAGGCGAAAAAACGTGGCTCACGGTATCCGAACTGAACGGATACGTCAAGATGCTCATCGACTCCGACGAAGTGCTCTCGACGCTTGCCGTGAGAGGCGAGATATCGAATTTCAAGCACCACTATTCCGGCCACCTGTACTTCTCGCTTAAGGACGGCGGGGGCATCGTGAAGTGCGTGATGTTCTCCTCTGCCGCGTCGAAACTGAAAGCCGATCCCGCCGACGGCGACGACGTCATCGTATACGGCAGGCTTTCGGTATTCCCGCGCGACGGCGCTTATCAGCTCTACGTCACGGCGCTCACCCAGGCCGGAGCCGGAGAGCTCAAGGCTGCCTTCGAGCGCATGAAGAAAAAACTTGCCGCCGAAGGACTGTTCGACGAATCGCGCAAGAAGAAGATCCCCGTCTTTCCCGAGCGCATAGGGATAGTGACCTCTCCCGTCGGAGCCGCCGTGCAGGATATGATGAGCATCATCGGCAGGCGATACCCGCCGGCTGAGATACTGCTGTACCCGGCGGTCGTCCAGGGCAGCTCGGCGCCCGGGAGCATCATTGAAGGAATTAACTATTTCAACCGCGTACTTCGCACCGACGTGATCATTATCGGACGCGGAGGAGGCTCCGAGGAGGATCTTTTCTGCTTCAACGACGAAGCCCTCGCAAGGGCTGTCGCGGCATCTGAGGTCCCGGTGATATCGGCTGTCGGTCACGAGACCGATTTCACGATCTCCGACTTCGCCGCCGACCTGCGGGCTCCCACTCCTTCAGCCGCCGCAGAACTCGCTGTCCCCGATTCGTCGGTGCTCGCGCGCAGGCTGCGTGACAGCGAACGGCGCATGGCCGGAAGCTTGTCGTCGAGGCTCGACTACCTGGAGGCCCGTCTTGCAGCCGCCGCGAACGCGCCGGTGCTGCGCTCGCCCGGGAGATATATCGACCTGCTTACCGACGAGCTGATGTCGCTGGCGTCGAGAAACGACGCAGCGGCCGCCGCCGTGATCGAAGCGGCGGGGTCAAAGCTGCGTGTCGGAGCCGCGAAGCTCGAGGCGATGAGCCCGCTTGCGGTGCTCGTGAGAGGCTACTCCGCCGTCACGAAGGACGGCAGAGTCGTACAGTCGGCAGCTTGCCTCCGGCCGGGAGACGCCGTGAAGATCAGAATGAGCGACGGCAGCGCGGACGCTGTCATAACGGATACCGGCACGCCGGAGCACGCATAAGGCCGGGACCGCGCCGCGGTGACGTGACAGGAAAGCGGTATTCCGGAAGGCCCCGCCCGGCGGTGTCCGGGAAACAGTCAAACGATCGGCGTGCCATCACAGAAAGAACGGGAAGAGACAGAAATGGACGAAAACGGAAAGACGCCGGAAGAAGCCGGCGGTGAACTCAGTTTCGAGGCGGCGCTCGAGCGGCTCGAGACGATAGTCAGGACGCTCGAGGGGGGCAGGGCTTCTCTCGATGACTCGATGAAATACTACGAAGAGGGCGTGCGGCTCGTCCGCTACTGCACGTCGAGACTCGAAGAGGCGAGGAGCCGGATGAAGGTCGTCGGCCCCGGCACCGGAGCGGAAAACGAATAAAACGGATCATAACGGCAGAAGGACAGGGACGGCCCGGCCCGGGCGAATTCTCCGGGTGACAGGCCCCGCATGACTTCCGGATGCCCGGCTGAAAGATGAGAGCAGACATATATCTTCGTGAAAAAGGATATTTTGCCAGCCGTGAGGCGGCGAGGGCGGCGATAGACGCGGGCTACGTGAGGATAGACGGCGCTCTGATCTCCAAGGCGTCGGAACAGATCGACGAAGCCCTCCCGCACGACGTCGACTGCCGGCCGGTGCACAGTTACGCGAGCCGCGGAGGTGTCAAGCTCGAAGCCGCTCTCGACGCCTTCGGGACCTGTCCGTCCGGCCTCGTCTGCCTCGACATCGGAGCGTCGACGGGCGGATTCACCGACTGTCTGCTCCGCCGCGGGGCGGAGAGGGTCTATGCCGTCGATTCGGGCCGCGGGCAGCTTGCCCCGGCGCTGAAGGCGGATCCCCGTGTGATCTCGCTCGAGGGGGTAAACGCGAGGAGCATAGGCCACGAACTCATCCCTGTGCGCTGCGGGCTCGCGGTGATGGACGTGTCGTTCATCTCTCAGACGCTGATCCTCCCCGTCATTCCCCCGCTGCTCGAACCGGGCGGAGTGCTGATCAGTCTTATAAAACCGCAGTTCGAGGCAGGACGCGGCGCGACGGGGAAAAACGGCATCGTAAAGAATCCCGCGGACAGAAAACGCGCAGCCGAGAGCGTCGCGCGGAGCGCCGCGGGCATCGGACTGTTCATGCGACGGCTCATAGTGTCTCCCATAGAAGGCGGCGACGGCAACCGCGAATATCTCGCGCTTTTCGTGCGTGACCCCGTCCCGTCCGAAGATATTCAAAGGATCATCGACGGAGCATCTTTCTGACCTCCGGCAAGGATATTGGCTGAAATGAAAAAAGTATCGATCGTAACAAACTTCAAAACGCCCGAAAAGGCATCGACTGCGCGCGCGGCGGCCGAGATCTTCATCTCGTGCGGCGCCGAGGTCCTCATGCCCGTTTACGCGAGGGAGAGTGAGGAGATCGCGGCGCTTCAGGCAGGTGCGCAGCTGAGATTCGTTCCTAACCGCGAGCTTTACGAAGGTCCCGACATCCTCGCCGTCGTCGGCGGAGACGGGAGCATACTCGAGGCCGTGAGGAATTCGGCCGGGTCGGGCGTCCCAATCCTCGGCATAAACCGCGGCAGGCTCGGGTATATGGCCGAGCTCGAACTTTCGGAACTCCCGCTCATCGGAGAGATATCGGCCGGCAGATACACCGTCGAGAAGCGCTCGATGATTGACGTAGGCGTAGAGTCGGCGGGCCGGAGGGTAAGCACCTTCACCGCGCTCAACGACGCCGTCGTGACCAACGGCTCGATCTCGAGGATAATCGATCTTCAGCTGTACGAGGGAGACGAGCTCGTCGGGACATACAGGGCTGACGGTCTCATCGTCTCGACTCCCACCGGATCCACGGCATACTCGCTTTCCGCCGGCGGACCGATACTCGACCCGCAGCTGTCGGCTGTCTGCGTGACGCCGGTGTGCGCGCACTCCTTCGCGGCCAGACCGATGGTCTTTCCGGACTCGACGGTCCTGCGGATCGTCAATGTCTCGACGAGAGAACCGAACGTCTGGCTCACCGTCGACGGCAGGACGAACGTCAGGATCGGCCGGAACGACGCCGTCGTGATCACGAAATCCGGGTCCTCCGCGTCGTTCATACGCGTGAAAAAGAACAGGTTCTACCGCCTTCTCGCCGAGAAGCTGGAATCGGTCTGAACTTTTGTTCTGAACTTTAGTTCTGAACTTTAGTTCTGAATTATAGTTCTAAGCTTCAGATCTAAGCTTCAGCTCTGAACGTCAGTTCTGAGCTTCAGATCTGAGCATCCGGGAGGCCGGGGCGGAGACCGCGGCCTGAAGAATGAAGAGAGAGTAAAAAGGGAAAAGGAAAAGGAATAAAAGAACAGGTCATTCTGCCGGGGTGTCGCCGGCGCATAGATGACAAATCAGAAGAAAGATGTCCGAAATGAAAGAAAACAGACGGGAAGTGATCGCCGGCCTGATCAGGACGGCGGGCATAAATAGGCAGGAGGAACTCATCGCCCTCCTCGAGGAACGCGGGATATCCGCCGCCCAGGCGACTGTCTCAAGGGATCTGCGGATTCTCGGCGCGAAGAAGCGCCCCGGCCCCGGGGGCGTCCCGGTATACTATATACCGGAGGGCAGAGAGGAAGACGCAGGCAGGCGGTTCAACTACAGCGAGTCGCTCGCGCCGCTGCTCATCAGATCAGACTTCGCCGGAAATACGGTCGTGCTGAAGACGATAACCGGTATGGCAGGCGCGGTTGCCGTCGGGATCGACGGCATGGAATACCCCGGCATACTCGGCTGCGTCGCCGGCGATGACACCATAATCGTCGTGACGTCGGACAGCTCGAAGGCGGCAGAAGTCAGCGCGGCTTTTTCGGCGCTGTGTACCCGCGGGCAGGGCGGCGGAAGCGGAGGCAGGAAGAAGAAAAATGCTTGAGTCGCTGCATATAGAGAACCTGGCTGTCATAAAGAGCACCGATCTTGAGCCCGGAAGGGGATTTACAGCCCTCACCGGAGAGACCGGCGCCGGGAAATCGGTGATCATAGACAGCATAAACTTCCTCATGGGACGCAAGACGCAAAGAGACCTCATCCGCACGGGCGAGAAAAAACTCTTCGTCTCGGCGCTCTTCTCGGAACTGAAACCGGAGGACGTGTCGCGCCTGTCCGAACTCGGCATCGAGACAGACGGCGGTCAGGTGCTGCTTGAGCGAAGCCGCGATACCGAAGGAAAGAATATCTGCCGGATCAACGGGAGAGCGGTGACGAACCAGATACTGCGCTCCGCAGGCGACCTGCTTGTATCGCTGCACGGGCAGAACGACACGAGGGCGCTCGAGTCTCCCGAGGCGCGTGTGGCCGTCACCGACGCCGCAGCTCACACCGGGCCGCTGCTGTCGGAATACAGGGAGATATACGGAGAACGGATGTCCGCGGCGGCAGAACTCGCGAAGCTGAAGAAGAGCGCCGCCGAGAAGGCAAGGCTCCGTGACATGCTCGAATACCAGATAAAGGATATAGGATCGCGCCGCCTGAAGGAGGGCGAGGAGGAGGAACTGCTCGCCGAGCGTGAACTTGTCCGCAATTACGACAAGATCAGGAAACAGACCGACATAGCGGTGCGCGCGCTCCGCTCGAACGAGAAGGGGATCACAGCACCGTATCTCGTGTCGAGGGCGGCGGACGCCGTTGGCAAGCTCTCCGGCGCTGTGCCGCAGGCCGCGGCCCTGAAGGAGCGCCTCGACAGCTGCAGGTATGAGCTCGACGACATAGCCGACGAGATAGGAGCGCTTTGCGAGTCGTTCTCCGACGGCGGCGAGTCCGCTGACGCGCGGCTCGACAGGATCGAAGGCCGGCTCGAGGAGATCTCGAAGCTGAAGCGCAAGTACGGTCAGAGCGTGGGTGAGATCCTTGAGTTTGCGGCGCGAGCCGGGAAGGAGCTCGCGACCCTCGACGGATCCGACAGAGCGGAGAAGGAGCTTGAGGAGAGGATAAGCGTGCTCGACGGAAAACTCGCCGGGACGGGACGCCGCCTTTCGGAGGCGAGACGCGCCGCCGCAGCCGCGATAGAGAAGAAGATCCGTGAAACGCTCATATATCTCGACATGCCGAAAGTGTCTTTCGAGGTGAGGGTGGCGGATGCCGGAAAGCCGCAGAAGGACGGCCTCGACACCGTCGATTTCATGCTCTCGGCAAACCCCGGCGAGGAGATGCTTCCGCTGTCACGGTGCGCCTCGGGCGGCGAGCTCTCGAGGGTGATGCTGGCAATCAAGTGCGCTCTTGCCGAGGCCGACGCCGTCCCGACGCTCATCTTCGACGAGATCGATACCGGCATCTCGGGCAGCACGTCGCGCAAACTGGGGCGCAAGCTCCGGGAGGCCGCCGCTTCTGCCCAGGTCATCTGCGTCACTCATTCGGCTCAGATCGCCTCTCTGGCGCAGACGCATATCAAAATAACCAAATCCCTTTCGGGCGAGCGCGCGCAGACCACGGTCTCGGTGCTCGACAGGGAGGGCAGGATCGCCGAGACCGCGAGGATCCTCGGCGGCATCAGCGTGACCGCCGCGCAGCGGCAGGCGGCTGTAGACATGATCGACGCAAAGGACTGACGTCCGCGCAGCGAATCAGCATATTACACGAAAAACGGCAACATATACCAAAGAACAGAGAAAGAAAAGATGAAAAAGATCAAGGAAACGATCGCCGGACGGCTGTCCGGCGCGATAGCAGCGGCCTTCCCCGGCGCGGCTGTCGACGAAGCGGAACTCGCCTCGATGCTCGAGTATCCGCCCGATCCCGGGATGGGTGACATAGCCATGCCCTGCTTCAAGCTGAGCAGGACGCTCCGCCGCTCGCCGGCTGCCATAGCCGGTGCGCTCGCCTCGGCCGACTACGGGGGCGACCTCTCGGTCGCGGCGCTCGGCGGTTATCTGAACTTCAGGGTGAGCGACGCCCTCTTCGCGTCCGACTCGCTCGACCGCATCTACGAGGAAGGAGAAAAATACGGCTCTCCGAACTGCGGAGAGGGGAAGACTGTCGTCCTCGACTACTCCTCGCCGAACGTCGCGAAGCCCTTCCATATAGGCCATCTCGGCACGACCGTCATCGGTCATTCGCTGCGCAGGATCCACGAATTCGCCGGATACAGGTGCGTCGGGATCAACCATCTCGGCGACTGGGGGACCCAGTTCGGCAAGATGATCGTCGCATACCGCAGGTGGGGCGACAAAGAGACGGTCGAGGCCGGCGGCTGCGACGCTCTCGTCGCGCTCTACGTGAGATTCCACGAGGAGGCGGAGAAGGATCCCGCCCTCAACGACGCCGCACGCGCCGAGTTCCACAAGCTCGAGCGGGGCGACGAGGAGAACACCCGCCTGTGGAAATGGTTCATAAAGATATCTCTCGACGAATATTCAAAGACCTACCGCCAGCTCGACATCGAGTTCGACTCCTACGCCGGAGAGAGCTTCTACTCCGACAAGATGCCGGCTCAGGTGGAGAAGCTGCGCGAAAAGGGGCTCCTGAAGCTTGATGACGGAGCGTCCATCGTCGATCTTTCGGAATACGGCCTGCCGCCCTGCCTCATACTCAAGAAGGACGGCTCGACGCTCTATCCCACGCGCGACATCGCCGCGGCGGTCTACCGCTACGATACCTACCGATTCGACAAATGCATATATGTGACTTCGGCGGCCCAGTCGCTGCATTTCGCACAGTGGTTCAAGGTCGTCGAACTCATGGGCTACGACTGGTACGACAGGCTGGTGCACGTCCCGTACGGGACGGTCAGCATCAACGGCGCGAAGCTCGCGACGCGCACCGGTAACGTCATACTGCTCAAGGATCTGCTCGCGCAGGCGATCGAAAAGGTCGGCGTCATCACCGCCGAAAAGAATCCCGGCATCGATGATGCGGCGAGAGACCGGATCGCGGAGGAGGTCGGAGTCGGCGCTGTGGTCTTCTACTACCTGTCCAACAACCGGATAAAAGACATAAACTTCATGCTCGACGACGCCCTGTCGTACGACGGCAACACCGGACCGTATGTCCAGTACACATACGCGCGGACCTGCTCGGTACTCGAGAAGAGCGGAGGAGCGGGACGCGAAAAGCCGGAAAAGTACGAGTTCTCCGCCCCCGAGGAGCACGATCTGCTGCGCGTGCTCTCGGTGTTCCCCGAACGCGTCGAGTCGGCGCTCGAGGGATACGAGCCCTCGTATATCGCGAGATATATGCTCGACCTCGCGGCGGCGTACAACCGTTTCTACCACAACTGCCAGATACTCGGAGCCGGCTCGGCCGACGCGGTCGCGTCGAGACTGGCGCTCACATACGCGGCAAATACGGTGCTGGGCACCGCTCTGCAGCTCATCTGCATGAAGAAGACACCCAGGATCTGATAAATACAAAGAGAGGTTATAAAACAATGTCAGGACACAGCAAATGGAGCAACATCAAGCACAAAAAGGAAAAGACCGACGCCGCGAGAGCGAAGGTCTTCACAAAGATAGGCAAAGAGATCACGATAGCCGTCAAGGAGAGCGGGCCTGATCCCGTCTCCAACTCGAAGCTCCGCGATCTTATCGCCAAGGCCAAGGCCAACAACGTCCCGAACGACAACATCGAGCGTACGATAAAGAAGGCGGCCGGCTCTGGCAACGTGAGTTACGAGGAGATCACATACGAGGGATACGGTCCGTCCGGAGTCGCCGTCATCGTCGAGGCTACCACCGACAACCGCAACAGGACCGCCGGAAACATCAGGGCATGCTTCTCCAAATACCACGGCAATCTCGGACAGACGGGATGCGTCTCCTTCATGTTCGATGAAAAGGGCGTGATCGAGATAAACGACGAGGACGGGGATATTGACGAGGACGTCCTCATGGAGACCGCGCTCGAGGCGGGAGCCTCGGATTTTGAGGGCGAAGAGGGCTTCTACACGATCTATACCGAGCCCGACGATCTCATCGCCGTCGCGGAAGCGCTCGAGGCCGCCGGATACAAGCCGTCGTCAGCCGACAGAGCCAAGGTCCCGCAGACGACCGTCGATCTTGAGAACGAGGACGACATAAAGTTCATGGGTCTGCTCATCGAGAAGCTCGAGGACGACGACGATGTCATGAACGTCTACCACAACTGGGGCAACGCCTGACCGGGCGTAACGGGTCGGGATAATCTGCTATACTAATTAAAACAGGACATATTCAGGCATGAACAGATATAAAAGACTGCTTTCCAATACCGCGGTGTTCGCCGCCGGACAGTTTCTGTCCAAGGCAATGGTATATCTGCTCATGCCTCTTTACACGGCAGTTCTGGCGAGGGAGGAATCGTCGACCGCCGATCTGATCCAGCAGATAGGAAACTTCTTTATGCCGGTCGCCTGCCTCGGGATCTGCGAGGGGATTCTGCGTTTCGCCATGGATCCGGGCTCGGGCGAGGCCGACGAGAAGGCGTCGAGAAAGCGGATCTTTTCGTCGTCGATGAATATCTTTTTCGCTTCGACGGCCGTATTTCTTCTGCTGTCGCCGCTGGCTCTCCTTTTCGGCAGAGATCCGGGATACGTGTGGCTGACGGTGGGCTTCGTTATCGCGGCAAACCTCCAGATGGCCGTATCCTACTACGTCCGCTCTCTGGGGCACACGACCGTCTACGCGACGCAGGGGATAATCAACACGGCGCTGACGATAGTTTTCAACGTCATCTTCCTTGTGATCCTCGGATGGGGAGTCACAGGATTCATTCTGGCGATCACTCTGGCAAACGCAGCGGTCACGGTGATACTCGTCTTCTGGCTTAAGCTCTGGCGTGACTACGATCCTAGGTCGGCGGAGTCCGGGACGGTGAAGGCCCTTCTGAAATACAGCATTCCCATGATCCCGACGACGGTCATGTGGTCACTGACCAACATCACCGACAAGCTGATCGTCAGATGGCGCTGCGGCGACGCCGTCAACGGGATATTCGTGTATTCATACAAGATCCCGACGGTGCTGACTCTCCTTACTACGATCTTTATCCAGGCCTGGCAGCTTTCGTCGGTAAAGGACGCCGACGAGTCGACCAGAGGCGGTTTTTTCACCGGAGTCTTCGCCTCTTTCAACGGCGTGATCTTCATGGCTGCCTCATTCCTAACCGCGTTTACCAAGCCGCTGACCCGGCTGCTGCTCAACGAGAGCTACTACGGGGCGTGGGAATTCATACCGGTGCTGATCCTCGCGACCGCCTATTCGGCCCTATCGACCTTCATGAGTACTGTATATATGGTAAGAAAGAAGAGCCTCCCGGCATTTTTCACGGCTTTTTCCGGCGCCGCCGCGAATATACTGCTGTCGCTTGCCCTGGCTCCCTCTCTCGGAGCCCAGGGAGTGGCGGTCGCCACCCTCGCAAGCTACGTCCTGCTCTTCGCGATCAGGGCGGTGACGGCAAAGAAATACGTCGGATTCTCGGTCGGAGTACCGAGACTGGCCGTAAATTCGCTGCTCCTCGGCGGTCAGTGCGCGATCATGGTCACCGAAGCCGGGCACTGGATGATCTGGCAGGGAGTCTTCTTCGCCGCCGTGATCGCCTTCAACGCGCCGGAGATATTCGCTGCCGTACGGAAGATCTTCAGCCGCGGCAGCGAGTGATAAGGAGCCAGCTTTTATGACGTCACAGGCCGGGATGTCATGAAATACACCGGATATTTCGATACACATAAACGCAGTCCGTCGCACCTCTCACAAATGATCGGTGCGACGGACTGCTTATGCGGCGCGGAAAGCGCCTCTTTAAGAGTTGCTGAGCCTTACGGGGTTCGTCCAGGCGCGGCGCCCGAGCGAATCGAAGACCGTCACCCTGATAAATGAGGTATTCTCGACGGTCGCGAGCGAGAAGGAGGTCCTCTCGACCGGGTCTCCGTCGCTGCCGAAGACGCAGTCGACCGCCCCCTTCATCCACGGATGATTGGTCATTACGCAGGCGGCGGTGCAGGGCGTTTCGGTCTCGACGTTCACGCGTCCGCCGTCGATCTCCACCTGGCGGAACCGGGGGCCTGTCGTCGCGTAGCTTTTTCCTGCTCTGATCGCCGAGAGGATACCGGCGGGCGTGAAATCGTCGGTCGATATCATCGTCGCCGCGCGGCAGGCCTCACGCGCGTATCTGTGCGAATCGTCTGAGGCGAGCAGCGGCATCAGCATTCCGGCGCTGAAGACCGCGTCGAGGATCTGCGAGGAATCGGCGCGGTCGGGGTTGTAGGGAAGCGCCGACTGTGTATTCCAGATCTCGACGGCGTCGATCCCGCTGAGCGTGAGTATCTGGCCGGCGGTGTTGAGGCTCCAGGCCGGATGCGCGAGGATGACGAATCCGCCATGCGAGCGTATCCCGTCGATCAGCGCCTGCGGCGGCGTGTCGTTTCTCGGCAGCGTCTGTCTGAATCCCTCGGGCACTCCGAGGCCGACTATGTGCCAGCACTCGAGCGAGCCTTCCGACATATAGCTGTTGGAGGCGAGCTCTATTCCGCCTAGCAGGATAAATTCGCCGTCCGCAGACGTCGGGGTGCCTGCAAGCCAGTGGTCGGTCACGGCGAGGACGTCGTATCCGTGCGATCGGTAGAGACCGGCGGCCTGTTCGGCGGTGAGAAGACCGTCGCTCAGCGTCGTGTGAGAGTGAAGGTTTGCCTTGTGCCACGAGGCCCGGGTTTCAAACAGTTTCATATCTGTTTCTCAGCTTCTGAGTCCGAGATCCTTCAGTATCGCGATCGCGCGCTCGGGGTCGTTGCAGGTGAACATCGTCGCTCCGCGTGCCACCGCCTCGCTCATGAGCTCCGGAGTGTCCTTCGCGAAGCACACGCAGGGTTCTACGCCCAGTTCGTTCTTCACCTTCGCGAAGTCGGCGGCGGGCATGAGCTCCTCCTTCTTTCTGGGAGACCAGTCGACCCTGCCGTCGGGCAGCTTCACGCAGTTGAAGAGGCAGGCGTAGGTGAGGAAGGGGAAGACGTCGATCTCGGGGTCGTGCATGAGGAAATCGGGATAGAATCCGTGGAGCGGATACCTGTCGCCGTATTTGTCGTGTACGTACTTCAGCACCTTCCACGAGAAGCAGTTGAACATGATGCGGTCTCCCATCCCGCGCCGCTCGACGGCCGCGATGACCTTGTCCGCGGTCCCGTAGCAGCTGTCACCCTCGACTTCGGGATAGTCCTTGATCTCCAGGTTGAGCAGCAGATCGGGATAAGGCTCGACGGTATCGAGGAACTCCTCGAATGTCGGGACCTTCGTCCCCCTGTACTCCTCGCCCTTCTTTATTCCGGCGTCGAGCGCGCGGATCTCGGAGAGCGTCATCTCGCAGACCTTCCCTGTGCCGTCGGTCGTACGGTCGACGGTGTGGTCGTGCATCATGACGAGCACGCCGTCCTTCGTCTGGTGAATGTCGGTCTCGATGCCGTCGGAGCCGAGCTCGATCGCGTGTCTGAACGCGGGGAGCGTGTTCTCGGGGCGGCAGTCCTTGTCGCCGCGGTGGGCGGCCATCATGATCTTTCCCGATCTGATGAAACTCAGGAATTTGTTCATCGGTATCCTGCCTTTCTGATGTCGTATGAATGATTATGCTTCGGTCCGGCCTGACGGTATGTATGTCAGTCGAGGTATCCGAGGCGGTAGAGCAGCTCGGCTGTGAGGAGCGATCCGCCCGCTGCGCCTCTGAGCGTATTGTGCGAGAGACCGACGAACTTGTAGTCGAAGAGCGTGTCGGGGCGCAGTCTGCCGGCCGATATGCCCATTCCGCCGTAGAGTTCTCGGTCGGTGTGGCACGACGGCCTGTCGTTTTCCTCGAAATAGGTGATGAAGTGTTCGGGCGCATGCGGCAGTCCGAGCTCCTGCGGGAGTCCGCGGTATGCTCTCCAGCGGCGGATGATCTCCTCTGCCGGGACCTTGTCGCGAAGGCGGATGAAGACGGCGGCGGTGTGGCCGTCGGTCACGGGGACCCTTATGCACTGGGTGGTGATGAGCGGCGAATCGGCTTTGACGATCACTCCGTCCTCGACGTGCCCCCAGACCTTCAGCGGCTCCTGCTCGCTCTTTTCCTCCTCGCCTCCGATATACGGGATGATGTTGTCCTCCATCTCGGGCCAGTCACGGAAGGTCTTGCCGGCGCCGGAGATGGCCTGGTATGTCGTCGCGACGACCTCGGTGACCCCGAGATCTAGCAGGGGAGTGAGCATCGGAACGTACGACTGGATCGAGCAGTTGGGCTTGACGGCGACAAATCCGCGCGTCGTGCCGAGTCGCGCCTTCTGGTGCGCAATCACCTGCAGGTGGTCGGGGTTTATCTCGGGGATGAGCATGGGGACGTCGGGAGTCCATCTGTTCGCCGAGTTGTTCGACACGACGGGCAGCTCGCACTTCGCGAACGCCTCCTCCATGCGCAGGATGTCCTCCTTGCCCATATTGACGGCGCAGAAGACGAAGTCTGCCGCCTCCGCGATCTTTTCGGGATATGCGGCGTCGCAGACGGTGATCCCGCGGACGTATTCCGGCATGGGGACGGCCAGCTTCCAGCGGCCTTCCATCAGTTCGCCGTATTTCTTTCCGGCCGATCTCGACGAAGCGGCGAGAGCCGTCACTTCAAAGTAGGGGTGTCCTTCGAGCAGCGTCAGAAGTCTCTGTCCGACCATCCCGGTCGCGCCTATGACGCAGCATCTTTTCTTTTTATTACAGTCTCTGCTCATGTTTTCTTACCTCTCTTCGGTGTGATCCTTTCCTTTATACTGGATATAAATGTCGTTTTTTTGCACGCCGCGGTCTTTTGCCGCGGCTTTTATTGCGTCCTTCTCGGTCATTCCGGCGGCGATGTACATGCCGACATGCGCGCGGACGTCCATGTCGGCGAATCTCCCGGGGTCCTCGCCGGCGGCTCCGGCGAGTACCAGGACGAACTCGCCCTTCGGTTCGCGTGCGTCGAATATCTCCGATGCCCCGGCGAGGTCGGTCCGGATGATCTCCTCGTTGAGCTTCGTGAGTTCGCGGCAGACCGCGATCCCGCGGCTGTCTCCGCAGGCGGCGCGAAGCTCGTCCAGCGTCTTTTTGAGCCTGTGCGGAGCCTCGTATATGATATGCGTGAGCTTCGAGGCCGAGATCTCCTTCAGGAGTACGCCGCGCTCACCGGATGCCGCGGGCAGGAAGCCGTCGAATACGAACCTGCCGGAGGGAAGGGCGGATACCGACAGGGCGCTGATCGCCGCGCAGGCTCCGGGCACCGGAACGGTCTTTATCCCCGCTTCGGCGCAGAGCCGGACTATGTCCTCGCCGGGGTCTGACAGAGCCGGCGTTCCGGCGTCGGTCACCAGGGCGCATGACAGGCCTGACCTTAGTTTTTCGACGATCACAGGGCCCCTTTCGGCCTTGTTGTGCTCGAAATATGAGATCATCGGCTTCTTTATGCCGAGCCTTGAGAGCAGAAGACCGGAATTCCGCGTGTCCTCGGCTGCGACAAGATCGACCTCCGAGAGCACTTTGACCGCTCTTTCCGTGATGTCGGACATATTGCCGATCGGAGTCGCGACGAGATAGAGCACTCCCGGCTCGACCCTGTTCTTCTCTCTGCCGCGGCGGTCATCCATTGTCCGGCCCTTTTCCTTTCCCGATGAGTTCGTAAAGACCTGCTTCGTCGGTCACCTTCACGCCGAGCTCCGCCGCCTTTTTCAGCTTCGAGCCCGCCGCCTCGCCGGCGACGACAAGGTCTGTCTTCTTCGATACGCTGCCCGTGACCTTCCCGCCGTTCTTTTCGATCAGTTCGACGGCCTCGCGCCGCCCGAGCGTTGGAAGCGTGCCGGTCACGGCAATGCTCATGCCGGAGAGAGGCAGCTCTCCCGTGGCTTCGGGAGCCGGGCGCGTGTTCACTCCGGCCTCTGCGAGTTCGCGCAGCATATCCCGGTTCGCGGGGTCCGAGAAGTATCTGATTATGCACTCCGCGGTCGTCTCTCCTATGTCGTCGATCGCGGTGAGTTCCTCCGCCGTGGCGCCGGCGAGCTCCTCCACCGAGCCGAAATGCCTCATTATATCCTTTGCGGCGACCTTTCCGACGTTTCGTATCGCGAGGCCGGCGAGCAGCTTCCAGGGCTCGTTCGACTTCGACGCCTCGATCGACGCGATAAGCTTGTCCGTGTTCTTCTCTCTGCCGGTTATGCCTTTTTCGATCAGCTCGTCCCTGTGTTCACGAAGCCTGTATATGTCGGCGCAGTTCTTTATGTACCCGGCAGAGTACAGCGCCGATACGGTGTTCTCGCCGAGACCAATTATGTTCATGCAGTCGATAGAAGCGAAATATGACACTGTCCGGACGACCTGCGCGGGGCAGGAGGCGTTTGGACAGCGTATGTCGGCGGTATCGGGGTCGTCGGTCAGCGGGTGTCCGCATCTCGGACAGACTGCCGGCGCCCTGTAGACTTCGGGAGGCGGAGTGACGCATCCGTTGAGTTTCGGGATGATCTCTCCGCTCTTGTAGAGCCGGTAGGAGCCCCCGACGCCTATGCGCATCTCGTTTATGTAGTCGCGGTTGTGGAGCGTCGCCCGCGTCACCGACGTCCCGCAAAGGCGCGCCGGACCACCCGTTTCGGCGTCATGGAAGACACCGGTGAAGGTGAGCTTCCCGGTGCGTCCGACGTCGGCGATGATCTCGTCGATCACGACGGTCCGCTCCTCGGGCGGGTATTTGTATGCGATATGCCCGCTCGAATACTTGCTTCCGGCGGGGAAGTCGTCGCGGTAGGCGATCTGATCGATCTTGACGACCGCACCGTCGATGCCGTATTCGGCACTGCCGCGGAGGTCGCCTATCCGGTCGATCGCGTCCATTACCTCGCTCTCGGTCCTGCAGAGCATGTGATCGACGACCGGGATCCCGGCCGCGGACAGCCGGTCAAGGGCTTCGGTCTGGCTCGACGTAAGATATTCCGGCCCCACCTGAACGGCAAATACAAGGAGTTTGAGGCCGCGTTCGCGAGCGACTTCGGGGTCGAGCTGCTTGAGGGTCCCGGCGGCGAGGTTGCGCGGATTTGCCGCGGTCTTCCTGCCCGCATCCTCGGCCGCGCGGTTGTACCGCTCGAAGTCGCCGGCGCTCATATACACCTCTCCGCGAAGTTCGAGCGTGTCGGCGTCGAGGTCGGGGGAGACCGCGAGGGATGGGATGGTCATGGCGTTTGCGGTCACATCGTCGCCGGTGAAGCCGTCGCCCCTGGTCTCGCACAGGACGGGGGAGAGACGTCCGTCTCCGCCCTTCCGGTAGCGCACCGTCATAGAGAGACCGTCGACCTTGGTCTCTACTGAAAACAGGGCGTCGGGATGGATCTCACGAACCTTCCGCAGCCATTCCGAAACGTCCTCCCTGGTGAAGACGTCTTCGATCGAGAGCATCGGTACGGTGTGGACGATCTTTACTCCGGCCTCGCGCCTCGCGCTGCCGCCGACCCTGCGGGTGGGGGAGTCGGGGGTCGACCACTCCGGGCGGAGCCGTTCGACCTCTTTAAGCAGCGACATCAGCATGTCATATTCGTGATCGCTTATCTCGGGCTCGTTCCGGTTGTAATAG
Organism: Clostridia bacterium; assembly: GCA_017454675.1. GTDB lineage: Bacteria > Bacillota > Clostridia > Oscillospirales > CAG-272 > CAG-390. The sequence continues at coordinate 66,082 of JAFTCN010000010.1, read as the reverse complement.
AGCTCCATATGTCTGCCGATCTCTGCCGCGAGGCGTTCGTGATCGGACTTCGTGAACTCCCCGGCTGCCGGAAAATCGTGTATGTCCATTTTTCGCACCTTCAAAGGAAAATGAAGTCAAGTGATAATAATATGATGCTAAATTATATTATACCACCCGGGGGTCCAAAAATCAAGAAATGATTTGACTCCGGGGCACTCGCGAAAAACTGTTGACATCAGGTCCGCCATGGTGTATAATAAAATGAGAATGAATCTCAAATTCAGGTGAGAAAAATGGCTGAGTACAGTACAAAACAGAGAAAGGCTCTGATAAGATTCCTGTCGACTCATCCCGACGAGCTCTTCACGGTGGAGCAGATCGCCGAAGGACTGGCTGAAGAGGACGAAAAGCGAACAGGCGAAGGAGAAAAGGCGGAAAGCGGGGAAGGCAGCGCCGCCGGCATCAGCCGGAGCTCGGTATACCGGAATCTCCCGGCACTCGAGGCCGCTGGACTCGTGAAGCGCGTGAGCATCCCCGGCAGAAGAGAGGTCTTCTACCGCTTCAAGGGCTCCCCATCCTGCCGCGGATGCATACATCTGTCCTGCAGGAGCTGCGGAAGGATATTCCACCTCGGCAGCGAAACGAGTGCGAAACTCGCTGAATATATATCCGAGAACGGGGGATTCACACTAGACCGCACCGACACAGTGATCAGCGGCATCTGCGCGAAGTGCAAAAGCAGGAACGGGAACCTGAACAGACAGACCTGACATTTGTTTTTTGATCTTTGGACGCGGCGCGGCGCGCGCCGGTACCTATCTGTTACGGAGTATTGCGTATGGCTTTGATAAAATGTGAGGACCTGTGCCTCGGATACGACGGCAGGGAGATAGTGCACGGACTGAACTTCAGCGTTTCGGCCGGTGACTGCCTGTGCGTCGTGGGCGAGAACGGGTCGGGGAAAACGACTCTCATGAAGACGCTGCTCGGACTCCGGGAGCCTCTTTCGGGGAGAATCATATTCGGTGACGGACTTCGGAAGAACGAGATCGGATATCTGCCTCAGCAGACGGCTGTGCAGCGGGATTTCCCCGCGACCGTATCCGAGATAGTGCTCTCGGGCTGTCAGTGCCGGGAGCGTTTCGGCTTTTTCTACTCGAAGGAGGACAAGGCGCTCGCGGCTGAAAACATGGAAAAACTCGGCATCACCTCACTCGCGGGGCACTGCTACAGGGAGCTTTCGGGCGGACAGCAGCAGCGCGTGCTGCTTGCGAGAGCACTCTGCGCGACAGAGAAGATGCTGCTGCTCGACGAACCCGCCGCGGGACTCGACCCCCGGGTCACTGAAAGCATGTACAGTCTGATCGGGCGCCTCCACAGTGAGGGTATCGCTGTGATCATGATATCTCACGACATCGCCGCGGCACTCGCCCTCGCGACGCACATCCTGCATATCGGCGGCGACGTGTTCTTCGGGACACGCGACGAGTATCTGGAGAGCGACGTCTGCGCGGAGTTCGCGCCGCGTGACTGCGGAGGAGACGGTGAGAGTACGGAGAACGGGGAAGGGAGAGAGACGAAATGAATATATTCGCAAAACTGTCCGAATATTTAGCCTTCCCGTTCGTCAGGTTCGCGCTGATCGTAGGGGTGCTTATCTCGCTCTGCTCGTCGCTCCTCGGCGTGCCTCTCGTCCTCAAGCGCTTCTCGTACATCGGCGACGGCCTCTCGCACGTGGCCTTCGGAGCCATGGCCGTGGCCGGAGTCGTCGGACTTACGAACGAAATGGCGCTTGTGCTGCCCGTCACCGTGATCTGCGCGGTGCTGCTGCTGCGCACGGGCTCGGGGGCGAAGATCCGAGGCGACGCCGCCGTCGCGATGATCTCGGTCGGTGCCCTGGCGATCGGCTACCTCCTCATGAATATATTCTCGTATTCTCCGAATATCGCCGGAGACGTGTGTTCCACTCTCTTCGGTTCGACGTCCATCCTCACGCTGACGAAGGGCGAGGTCGTGACCTGCGTCGTGCTGTCGGTGCTCTCGGTCGCGATGTTCGTCGTATTCTACAACCGGATCTTCAGCGTCACCTTCGACGAGTCGTTCGCGAAGGCCGTCGGAGCGAAGACAGGACTTTACAACCTGATCATAGCCGTCACGACGGCGGTGATCATCGTGCTCGCTATGAACCTCGTGGGCTCGCTGCTCATCTCGGCGCTGGTGATCTTCCCGGCGCTCTCGGCGATGCGGGTGTTCAAAAGCTTCCGCTCGGTCACGGTATGTTCGGCGGTGCTCTCGGTTGTCTGCTCTGCATCGGGCCTTATCGTGTCGATCCTCGCCGGGACCCCGGTAGGGTCGACGATCGTCGCCGCCGATATAGTCGCGTTCGCAGCCTTTTCCGCAGTCGCCGCCGTTCGCGGGGCGGGAGGAAGACACGCGGCGGGGGCCTGAACGTGAGTCTCCGGATGACGGAAGGGCATGCCGCAGGCACGGCGGCGATCCCGGTACGGGAGGTCCGACTCTCATACCGCGGGCGGATCCGCTGCCGGACGCCGAAACGGAACGGTCCGGAAAAAAAGCCGCGAAACGAAAAAGTACTTGACATCTCCGGTTCGATGTGATATAATTAAATTGTATCAAATCTAATTGGTCAGATCACATCACTCGAAAACAGTAGGAGAAGAAAAAATGAACGTTTACGATTTCTCGGTAAAGACAAGAGACGGCGGGCAGGTATCCCTCGCCGATTACAGAGGCAAAGTCCTGCTCATAGTCAACACCGCGACCGGATGCGGATTCACCCCGCAGTACGAGGATCTGCAGCAGATCTACGACGAATGCGCCGGGAGCGGGTTCGAGATACTCGACTTTCCCTGCAACCAGTTCGCCGAACAGGCCCCAGGCACCGACGAGGAGATCCACACTTTCTGCAAGGGAAGATTCGGGATCACCTTCCCGCAGTTCGCCAAGATCGACGTCCTGGGAGAAGGCGCCGATCCGCTCTTCCGGTGGCTTTCGGAGAATACGAAGTTTGAAGGATTCGGCGGACCGATGGGCATAGTCATGAACGGCGTGGCAAAGAAGATGGACAGGGATTATAAGAACAACGGCAACGTCAAGTGGAACTTCACCAAGTTCCTCATCGATCGCGATGGCAATATCGCTGCCCGATTCGAACCCACTGTGAATATGAAGAAAGTTAAGGAAAAGATTAAGGAAATTTTGTGATGAGATACACCTACAAAACTCACGGGACGTGCTCCCGGTCGATATCTTTCGACATCAACGGGGACATCGTGTCCGACATATCCTTCGACGGCGGCTGCAACGGAAACCTCAAGGCGGTGTCGACGCTCGTCGACGGCATGACGGTCGATCAGATCGAAAAGAAACTGTCGGGGATCGAATGCGGGTACAAGGGGACGTCATGCGGGGACCAGCTCGCGAAGGCCGTCAGGGCGGCATACGAAGAGACCCGCGGCGGGGAAGCGAAGGATGTCTGAACCGGACGGAAAGGGAAAGAGCTACGACGCACTGAAACTCGGCAGTCAGCTCTGCTTTCCGCTCTACGCGGCGGCGAGGGAGACGGTGAAAAAATACACTCCGTACCTCTCTGAACTGGGGCTGACATACACCCAGTATATCGTCATGATGGTGCTGTGGGAGGAGAAGAGCGTCAGCGCGAAGCGGCTGGGAGAGCGTCTGCTCCTCGATTCGGGGACACTCACGCCGCTGCTCAAGACCCTGGAGAAACGCGGACTGCTGAGCCGCTCCCGCGACGGGGAGGACGAGAGATATCTCCGCCTCGTCATCACCGACGCCGGTTCCGCCCTCAGGGAGCGTGCGGTCCGTATCCCGGAAAAGATAGCCGGCTGCATGCCGCTCGAGCCCGCCGAGGCTGCGGAGCTCTACCGTCTCCTGTATAAGATCCTGAACGGCAGAGGCTCCGGGGAGAGAGCAGAACTGCCGGCCGAATAATGGCGGAACGTCCGCCGCGGGGCCCTTTCCGGGACGGCGCGGCGGACGTTTTTCGTATTTTTTTCCGCGCCCGGCGCGCTGAATATTGCTTAATTGAAAATAATATGCTATAATTAATATGCGGGTATCATATGCCTGCCTGGTCACCGGCTCTGCCGCGCTGACCGCCGGCCGCATATGCGGGCTTCGTGAACTGCCCGGTCTCCGGTTCACGGATAATCTCATACCGGGAATTCATTTCCGAAAGGAAAACAAAAAAATGAAAAAAACCGCAAAGATCATCTCGCTGATCCTGGCCTCTCTCATGCTGCTCCTCGCCGCCGCCTCGTGCGCGGAGGAGAAGAAACCGGAGGACACGCTCCCGGTCGCCGACACTACGGCGGAGACCCCCGAATCGACTGCCGACGGCAGATACGACGAAGAAGGGTACCTCAAGGACAGCCTGGACGAAAAATACGAACTCGGAGGGGAGATCTCGCTCCTCTACTGGTCCGACGTCGAAAACCCGGAGTTCGAGATCCTCGAGAGCAACGGGGATCTTGTCGACGAGGCGCTCTTTGCACGCGACTCGCGCGTACAGGACAGGCTGGGAGTGGAGATAGCCTATTCCAGCACCCCCGGGAACGTCAATAACGTCACGAACTATACAAATTACGTTCAGAACGCCTACAAGACGGGCGAGCCGCTCGACATATGCGCGGCCTACTCGATGACGATTGCGAACATCAGCACGCTCGGGCTGTGCTCGAACCTGCTCGAGGAGTCTGTCATCGACTTTGAGAAGCCCTGGTGGCCCGACGACCTCGTGAACGAGACGACCATAAACGGCAAGCTCTTCTTCGCCTCGGGCGACATCTCGACGAACCTCCTCTACATGATGTACACCGTGTATTTCAACAAGGAGATCATCTCGGAGTACAAGCTCGATAACCCCTACACGCTCATCGCAAACAACGAGTGGACCTTCGACAAGTTCTATGAGATGGGGATGGCCGTCGGAGACTCGGTGACTCCCGGCGCAGACAACGCGGTCTACGGGATGTCGCTCCTGTCGAACGTCCATACCGATCCGTTCTTCTACGGAGCCGGGCTCCGCACGGTATCCAAGGGGGCCGACGGAGTTCCGGTGCTCGCGGAGTCTTTCGGCAGCGAGACCGCCGACCGGATCGTCGAGGCCGCGAACGGCTTCCTCACGAGCCAGGCAACGGTGATATCCAGCTCGCCCGACTATTTCACCGTAGGCAAGGCGCTCTTCACCATGCACCGCTCGGTATACGCCAAGACCAAGCTCGTCTCCACTGATCTCGATTTCGGCATCGCCGTGACGCCCAAGGACGGAAAGGATCAGGAGTCGTATGCCACCTGCCTCGCCTTCCCGGTGTCGCTCTACGCCATCTCATCCGGCTCGGAACGCAAGTCCGACGCCGCCCTGCTCCTCGAGGCGATGGCATCCGAGGGCTACCGCACCGTCACGCCTCAGCTCTTCGAGGTGTCGATGAAGGTCAAGTACGCTAACGACAGCGAGACCGCGCAGATGTTCGACCTCATCCGCGATACCGTCGTGTTCGACCTCGGCCGGCTCTACACCACCGCGCTCAACAAGCGCACATACCAGCTCTTCCGCAACGCGATGAACGCGGCGACATATTCGTCGTATCAGGTCCAGTACAACGGGGAGAAGAAGGTCCTGCAGAAAAACCTGGATAAGCTGATCGAGTGCTTCAACTGACAGCCTGACCGGGAGATATAAAATGACAGTAAGCCAAGTCTCTGCCCTGGCCTCCGCCGTGCGCGACAATATCGGCAGAGTGATCTACGGCAAACAGAAAGAGACCGAACTCATAATTGCCGCGCTGCTCGCCGGCGGGCACGTCCTGCTCGACGACATTCCCGGCACCGGGAAAACGTCGCTCGCGAGGGCGCTCGCCGTGTCGCTTTCGGGAAGTTCGTCGAGGATACAGTTCACCCCTGACCTGCTCCCGTCCGACATAACCGGGATCAGCTTTTACGATCAGAAGGAGTCGGAATTCGTATTCAGGCCGGGCCCGGTGTTCACCAACGTGCTCATCGCCGACGAGATCAACCGCACCACGCCCCGCACGCAGTCGGCGCTGCTCGAATGCATGGGAGAGCGTCAGGTGACCGTCGACGGAAAGACATACCGGCTCGACGACCCGTTTTTCGTCATCGCGACGCAGAACCCGGTCGAACTGCAGGGTACCTTCCCGCTGCCCGAGGCGCAGACCGACAGGTTTCTCATGCGCCTGGCTCTCGGATATCCCGAACGCAGATACGAGCTTGAGATGCTCGACGGACACGCTGCCGTCTCGCCTCTCGGATCGCTTGAGAGCGTATGCACCTGCGCCGACATAACCGAGGCGAAGAGGACGGTGGAGGGGATCGCGGTCTCTCCTGCTGTGAAGGACTATATCGTGCGCATCGTCACCGAAACGAGGGAGAGCCCGAGGATCACCCTCGGCGTCAGCCCGAGAGGTACGCTCGCGCTGATGTTCGCGTCGCGCGCCCTCGCCGCGATCGACGGAAGGGATTACGTGATACCCGACGACGTCAAACGCGCGGCGGTGCCCGTGCTGGCGCACCGTATCATCGCGCACTCGCAGAACACTCTGAAGGTCGGCGACAGCAACTCTAAGATAATAGAATTCATACTCGATTCCGTAAAAGCCCCCACCGGCGATTGACTTCCCCCGGAGGGAACTTGACCGGCAGACAGTGGACGGAAAAGAGCAGACCTGACAGGACACGGAAAGACAAGACAGGACAGGACAAGAGAAAAACAGAGACAAGACCGGATAAGAAGAGAAGAAAAAATGATCGTCTTCGCAGCCGCCGCGGCAATATTCGCCGTGCTGTTCATTCAGTACAGATTTTATAAAAAACACTGCTTTGACCATCTGGTCTACTCGGCCGTCTTCTCATCCGACGAGGTGTACGCCGGCGACGACATATATCTGTACGAGGAGATATCGAACACCGGAAGGATACCGCTTCCCTATGTCAAGATCGACAGCGAGCTTCCCGACGGCCTCTTTTTCACGCTGATCGAGGAAGAGAGAGAGGGCGCTGCAGAGAAGAAACAGCCGGCGCCGCGCGGATTCAGGCGAAGCGCCGGCGCCGCGTCGGCCGGCGGAGAGTCCGGCGGCCGGGTCCGTTCGGTTGCGGGGGGCACCCGCAGCGTCAGATACGACAGAGCTGTGAAGTCGGTGTTCATACTCCGCCCCCACTCGAAGATAAGGCGCCGCTGGCGCATACTCTGCCGCAAGCGGGGCGAATACCGTATGAACGGAGTCGTCGTCACCGCGACCGACCTGCTCGGATTCAGCACGGAGTCGAAGCTGATACCGCCGGACGACGGACGCCGAAGCCGGGTCGTCGTTCTCACTCTTCCCGAGGAGCTCGACGGCAGGTTCGCGTCGTCGAGATACATCTGCGGCGACGCCGTGTCGAATCTCTGCCCTGTGACCGATCCGCTCAGGATCGTCGGTTCGCGAGAATACTCCCGCGGCGACCCGATGAACCGGATCAACTGGAAGTCGACCGCCGTTCACGGAAAACTGATGGTGAACAGGGAGGAGAGGACGGTAAGGCACCGTTTCTCTATCCTCCTCAACATGAACTCGCGCGAGATCGAGCAGAGGCCCGACACTCCGTCCGACATCGCAGCCATAGAGCGCTGCAACATCATATGCGCGTCGGTGCTGTCCCGGATAGCCGCGGAGGACGTGCCGGTCCGGATATTCACGAACTACCCTCCCGACAGATTCGAAGGATCTGAGGCCGTCTCGGCCGACGAGGTCGGCTCGAAGATCGCCTCCGCGGGCCCCTACAGGGGGCGCCGCGACCTTATATACGCTCTCCGCGCGCTGGCGAAGATGGATATGACCATCTCGGTGCCGGCGGAGAAGATGTTCGACCATATCATATCAAACCGCGAGCTCTACCGCGAAAACGAGAACCTCGTTGTCATTTCGTCATATCTCGACGGCAGGATGATAAACCTGAAGCGGGCGATGGAGGACAGCGGGGTCAACGTCGTTTTTTATATCGCCACGACGAGGAACAATATCGGCGAGATACCGGAGGACACCGATGTTTACTTCAGGCTTTGACCGCGGTGTGATGATAGACTGCGGGAGAAAGTACTTCTCCCCGCGGTCGCTCGAGCTGCTCATAGCGGGAATGTCGGAGCTCGGCCTCGATTTTCTGGAACTTCACTTCTCGGAGGATATGGGCGTGGGGATCGAGTGCCCCGCGTATCCGTGGCTCGCCGGGAGAGACGGTATTCTGTGCACGCAGGGAAAGACCGGAGAATGCCCGACCGATCCGCGCGTGCTCTCGCGCGAAGACCTGATGAGGATCGCGGACTGCGCCCGCGGGAAGGGAATAAGGATAATACCTTCGTACGACTCTCCCGGGCATCTCAACTATACCGTCAAGAGATTCTCTGAAATGGCAGCCCGCCCGGGCGGAATGTCGTTTTCGTTCGGCGGACACGACTATCATGTGTCCGCCGTTGAAGTCGCGGAGAGCGCCACGACTGAAGGCAAAAGCGGCGTGGATCAGTCCGTTGAACAGTTTCCGGAACAGACATCGGGCCGGGAAAACCTCACCGCTGCGAAAGAATACAGATATTCTTTTCTGAGAGACGGCTTGTCCGTGGCGCTGACGGGGACAGGCCCGCTCATCCACGGGATCGGCTCGTATTTCGAATACGGCGGCGTCATGTCGAGAGTGGCAGGGACCAACAACCGCGCCTTCCCGAGAGGGATCAACATAGCCTTCGAGCCGGCAGTCGCTTTCATCCGCAGCGTTCTGGATTCATACGCGCGTATGTTCCGGGAGGCCGGCTGCGACGGAATCGACATCGGGGGCGACGAACTGCTGGGTTTCGCTCCCGCCGTCGCCGATACAACAGACGTGCCGAGATGGTCACAGCTTGAGGGCTGGAGGAAGGCCGCGACGGAAAAATACGGAAAAGATGCCGTCGCGTACGACCTGTTCGTCGGTTATATGAACACCCTGTACAGTGACATGAAAAAGCTCGGATACAGGGAGGTCAGGACCTGGAACGACGAGTTCATGAGGTCGTCCGACACCGGCTGGAGCATGAGCCAGGGACACGTAATCCCCGACCCCGGGTTCACGGTGCAGTACTGGTCATCGAAGCCGGCCTATGCTCCGCCGGGCGAGGTCGCGGCGGCCGGTCACCGGCTGATCAACTGTGCGAGCGCATACTGTTACTACGTGCTGACTGACAAAGCCAGGAGCAGTCCGCCGCTCGCGTACGTGAAGTGCGACCCGGAGCATATAGCGGCGGAATGGGACCCGCGGATCTATTCCGACGGCGGAGAGCCTGCCGCCATCCCTTCGGGAGCGATGTTCTGCATATGGTGCGACAACCCGTGGCTCCGCACCGACACCGAAGCGGCAGAGGAGGCGCTGCCGCTCATCGCAGCTTTTGCCGCCGCCTCCCGGCGACCGATACGATAATTATCCGATTATTATTTTTTTATACGCGGCGGCCAGAAGACATGCCGCAAACGGAAGGACTGAGATATACACCATGAGCGAAAACACAAACGCAAACACCGAAAACATGAACGAAAAAGAAGAAACCGGAAGCGAAGTAAAGCGCGGCGGGATTTCGGTCGAGGCCGAGCACATCTTCCCGATCATCAAAAAGTGGCTCTACTCCGACAAGGACATCTTCATCCGCGAGATAGTCTCGAACGCGTCTGACGCCGTTACTAAACTCCGGCGGCTCGACTCGCTGGGCGAGATATCGCTCCCCGAGGGCGAAGCCGCGAAATTCAGGGTCGACGTCGAGCTCGACGCCGAGGCCGGCACGGTCAGCGTCACCGACAACGGCATCGGCATGACCCGCGAAGAACTTGAAAAGTACATATGCTCGATAGCCCTCTCGGGAGCTCTCGACTTTATCAGAAAATACGAATCGTCGGGCGGCGACGCGTCAGACAAGGCCGCCGGGAGCGGGATCATCGGTCACTTCGGTCTCGGTTTCTATTCGTCGTTCATGGTGAGCGACACCGTCGAGATCGACACACTGTCATACACGGGCGGAGAGGCCGTCCACTGGACCTGCACCGAGGCAGGCGACTACGAGATCACGAGGTCAGACAGGGAGGAGCGCGGGACGACCGTCACGATGCACATCTCCTCGACGGAGAAGGATTATCTGCGCAGCGAAAAACTCCTCGAAGTCCTGAAAAAATACTGCTCGTTCATGCCTGTGCCCGTCTATTTCGACTCCGGAGAGGACGGGACCGCGACCGGAGAAGGAAAAGACGCCGCGGCGGACGGGACCGGAAAGAAGGAGCCTCAGCCGATTAACGACACCCTTCCGCTCTGGGCAAAGCCGCAGTCGGAGATCACGGATGAGGAGTACAACGAATTCTACCACAAGCTGTTCTCCGATATAGACGACCCGCTCTTCCACATACACATAAATGCCGACTACCCTCTGAATTTCAAGGGGATCCTATACTTCCCGAAGATCAGGACCGAGACGCAGTCGCTCGAAGGCCACGTCAAACTCTTCTACAATCAGGTGTTCGTCGCCGACAACATCAAGGAAGTCCTTCCCGACTATCTTCTCATGCTCCGCGGCGCGCTCGACTGTCCCGAACTTCCGCTTAATGTGTCGAGGAGCTACCTGCAGGACAGCGCGTATGTAAAGAGGATAGCCCAGTTCATAGTGAAAAAGGTCGCCGACAAGCTGAACTCCCTCGCAAAGAACGACAGGGAGAAATACGAGAAGGTCTACTCCGACATCCGCATATTCATCGAGTACGCCTGCCTGCGAGAGAAGAAATTCTACGACAGGGTATCCGACAGCCTGCTGCTGCGTCTGACCGACGGCAGATACCGCACCTTCGACGAATATCTGGAGAACGCTGACCGGAAAAATGAAAAATCTCCTGCCGAAGGCGCGGAGACGTCTGACGGCGACGCGTCAGGTAATGAAGAGGAGAAGGGGCCGGAAGAGAAAAAGGAGACTGATGGCGGCGACGGTAAAAAGCCCGAAGGAACCGTATATTACGCCACCGACACCGCGCTCCAGACACAGTACATATCTATGCTCACCGGAGCCGGAAAGGAAGTGGCGGTATTCGATCTGCTGCTTGATTCGCAGTACATCACCGCGATAGAGCAGTACCGGGAGGGCATCTCCTTCCGCAGGGTCGACGCCGATATATCCGACGCGGTAAAGGACGGCAGCGGGGAGAAAAACAAAGACGGAAAGAACGAAGTCCCGAAGGCGCTCGCAAGACTGATGAGAAAGGTATCGGGCAACGAAAAGCTCGAGGTCGCCGCCGAACCGCTCGTTGACGCCGCAGTCCCGGCGGTCCTCACGGTCAGTGAGCAGTCGAGACGCTTCGAGGATATGATGAGGCTCTATGCCGCCCCCGGAGAAGAATATGTTCCGCCGGTGCCGTCTGACATGAAGCTCACGCTGAACACGAGATGCGGGGCTTACGCAAAACTTGTGAGACTTGCCGGAGAGGGAGACGGCGCATCCGGAGACAGTGACGGCGGCAAGGATGCGGGCAGCGGTGAAAAAACCGAGCAGGCCGCGGCGCCGGAGGACGAAGCAGCCGAAAGATACGCTTCGTTCGTATACAGGCTCGCGCTGCTGGCGCAGAAGAAACTCACCGCCGGCGAGCTCTCGGCATTCCTGTCCGACAGCTACCGGCTGCTCGAACTCTTCGACTGAGCGCGGCTCACGGAACATCGCTGACAAAAAACAGAGGCAGGAGAAGGACGAGAACTGAAATGGAAAGAGAATACAGGTTTTCCCGCAAGCTCGAGGCGCTCAAGCCCTCGGCGATAAGGGAGATATTCAAATCGCTCACCGATCCGTCGATCATAGCTTTTGCCGCCGGCAACCCGGCTCCCGAGTCGTTCCCGGTCGGCGAGATGGCGGAGATCTCGTCGGAGATCTTCGCCGGAATGCCGGTGACCGCGCTCCAGTACGGGACCACCGAGGGGTACACGCCGCTCCGGTCCGCTGTCGCGGCCAGATTGAAGGAAAAATTCGGGATCGGCAGGTCGGTCGCCGCGGGCGACGCCTTCAACGACACGACCGTCATCGTCAGCGGCGGCAATCAGGGGCTTGAGCTGGCCTGCAAGGCGTTCTGCAACGAGGGGGACGTCGTCATAGCCGAGGATCCGTCTTTCATCGGGGCGCTCAACGCCTTCAGGTCGAACGGTGCCGTGACGCTCGGCGTACCGCTCGTGAGGACGGCGTCGGGCGAGGACGACGGCATGGACACCGAAGCGCTCGAGGAGCTGCTGAAAAAAGAGAAGAACGCGAAGCTCATATACGTGATCCCCACCTTCCAGAACCCCGCCGGAGTGACGACGTCGCTCCGGACTCGTCGCGAGAACTACCGCCTCGCGAAGAAATACGGCGTCATGATCCTCGAGGACAACCCCTACGGCGAGCTCCGCTTCGACGGCGAAGACATACCCACTATCAAGAGCATGGACGAGGACGGCATCGTGATCTACTGCTCGTCGTTCTCGAAGATCCTCTCGTCGGGAATGCGCATAGGCTATCTCTGCGCGCCAGAGAAGGTGATGCAGAAGATAGTCGTGGCAAAGCAGGTCGAGGACGTGCACACTAACATGTTCTTCCAGATCCTCTGCCACAAATACATGACTGAGCGCGACCTCGACGGGCACATAGACGAAGTCAGGGCGATATACCGCCGCAAGTGCGGCATAATGCTCTCGGCGCTCGACCGCGAGATGCCGGAGGAATTCACCTTCACCAGACCGAAGGGCGGCCTGTTCATCTACTGCGAACTGCCCGGATGCGTCGATATGCAGGAATTCGTAAAACGCGCGCTGGCAAGGAAGGTGGCGCTGGTCCCCGGGACCGCGTTCACTCCGGTGGCGGGAGCGCCGAGCAACGCGGTGAGGATGTCCTACTCGACGGCCTCTGACAGCAGGATCGAAGAGGGATGCCGCATACTCGGCGAACTCGCCCGCGAGATGCTCGCGGAGGCGAGGGAAGCTAAATAGACCCGCATACGAAAGATCGGGGAAAAACGAATTCGCGCGGGCGGAAGGCCGGTCAGGAAGCCGGCCGCCCCGCGGCAAGGAGAAGATACAATGATCGATCCAAGACCGGTTTTGTTCTCGGGAGTACAGCCGAGCGGAAACCTCACGATAGGAAACTACCTCGGTGCTATCGGCAGGTTCGCCGAGTTTTCCGAGAAATACAAATGCTTTTACTGCGTCGTAGACGAACACGCGATCACCGTCAGACAGGTGCCCGCCGATCTGCGCCGCAGGACATACGAGACGCTCGCGCTCTATATCGCCTGCGGCCTCGATGTCGAAAAGAACACGCTCTTCGTCCAGTCGCATGTCCCGGCTCACGCCGAGCTCGCCTGGATCCTCAGCTGCTACACGATGTTCGGTGAACTCTCCAGGATGACGCAGTTCAAGGACAAGAGCGCGAGACACTCCGACAATATCAACGCCGGGCTCTTCACATATCCCGTGCTGATGGCGTCAGACATACTGCTGTACAGGGCGAGCGCCGTGCCGGTCGGAAGCGACCAGAAGCAGCACGTCGAACTGACGCGCAACATCGCGCAGCGGTTCAATCAGCAGTTTCCCGACACTTTCGTTGTCCCCGAGCCGGTCATCTCGACGTCGGGAGCCCGCATCATGTCGCTCGCGGAGCCGGACAAAAAGATGAGCAAGTCCGACCCCAACGAGAACGCGGTCGTGCGCATCCTCGACGACAGGGACACCGTGATCCGCAAGTTCAGGAGGGCGGTCACCGACTCCGGGAACGAAGTCAGATATTCGCCAGACAAGCCGGGAGTGAGCAACCTTATCGACATCTATTCCTGCTTCACCGGAAAGGACGTCGCCTCTGTCGAGCGCGAATTCGACGGGCTCGGATATGCCGAGTTCAAAACGGCTGTCGGAGAGGCGTGCGCCGACAGACTGGCGCCGGTCCAGGCCGAATACAAGCGTCTGCTCGCCGACAGGCCGTACCTCGAGGAAGTGATGAAGAAGGGCGCCGAAGAGGCCTCGTACTACGCCGGCAGGATGCTTTCGAAGGTCAGAAGGAAGATCGGATTCGTGAACCTCTGATCAGCGCCCGAAAGTGATCGAACAACGGAGTTAATGGCATGAAGATAGGTTTTGTAACGCTCGGATGCTCGAAAAACCTCCTCGACACCGAGGTGATGCTGCACGAGCTGTACGAGGCGGGCTACGAGATAACCCCGGAGGAGACCGAGGCCGACATCGTCGTGATCAACACCTGCGCATTTATCGAATCGGCGAAAAAAGAGTCGATCGACAACATCCTCGACATCGCGTGGCTCAAGGAGCACGCGAACCTCGGAGGGATAGTCGTCGCTGGATGCCTCGTCGAGCGGTATAAGGACGAGGTGCTTTCGGAATTCCCCGAGGTCGACGCCGTTATAGGCACCGGCTCGGTGCACAGGATCGTCGAGGCCGTCGATTCGGTAAGAAAAAGGATAGAAGAGAAGCGCCGGAACGGGAAGAAGGGCGCAAAGCCGGGGAAGCACGGCGGGCACAAAAGACCTGCCCCGGAGGCGGACGGCGAAAGATATTCCTCCTATGGCGACATAAACACGGTGGCTCTCGGGGGAGACCGGGTGGTGAGCGGCAGTTTTTCGACCTATCTCAAGATCGGTGAGGGCTGCGACAACCGCTGCACCTACTGCACGATACCCTCGATCAGGGGCAGATACCGCTCCCGCCCGATCGAAGATCTGACATCGGAGGCCGCCGGGCTTGAGAAGATGGGGGTTCGGGAGATAAACGTCATCGCTCAGGATATAACGCGATACGGGATCGACCTCTACGGCGGTTATTCGCTGCCGAAGCTGCTCCGTGAACTGACTGCAGCCGCGCCCAAAACATATTTCAGGCTGCTGTACTGCTATCCCGACAAGATCACCGACGACCTCGTCGCCGCTATCCGCGACCTGCCGCATGTCGTGAAATATATCGACATGCCGCTGCAGCATATCAGCGACCGCATCCTCCGCTCGATGAACCGCCGGGGCGACTCGAAGCTGATAAAGGAAAAGATCGCGACCCTCAGGCGCGAAGTGCCCGGTATTACCCTGCGGACCACGTTCATAACCGGGTTTCCCGGCGAGACCGACGAAGACTTCGACGAACTGCGCCGGTTCGTTCGCGAGACCAGGTTCGACAGGATCGGAGTATTCCCGTATTCGCGCGAGGAGGGGACTCCCGCCGCCGGTTTCGACGGCCAGATCGACGAACAGCTAAGGCAGGACAGGGCGGACGCGCTGATGCTCGACCAGCAGCGGATCATAGCCGAAAAGAACGCGCAGACATTGGGAAAAACGCTGACCGTGCTCACCGAAGATTACGACTACGTGTCGGAGAAGTACTACGGAAGAGGCGCGGCTGACGCCCCCGACGTCGACACAAAGGTCTTCTTCGGCTCTCCCGTGAAGATAAAGCCGGGCGAGTTCGTCGAGGTGAAGATCACAGACACCGTCGACTACGACCTTTACGGCGAATATGCGGGAGACGCCGGCATGGGCGGGCCTGAAAAGGAGTGGCGCTGATGGGAAATGGAAGCCCGGAAAAGAAAAGAGCAAGGCTCAACCTTCCGAACAGACTGACGGTGCTGCGCCTGGTCACGGTGCCGTTCTGCGTTGCTGCGACGGTCATGCCGGAGAGCGTCATGCCCGAGTGGCTGTCGGCGCTCATCGCGCTCGTCCTGTTCATCGCGGCGTCGGTCACCGACGCCCTCGACGGTCACATCGCGAGAAAATACGGTCTCATCACCGACCTCGGCAAGTTTCTCGATCCGCTCGCCGACAAGTTTCTGGTGATAGGCGTCATGCTGGCGGCCGTATACAGATACGGCCAGATACGCCAGTGGTTCTTCTGGGTGGCCTTCACCGTCATATTCAGAGAACTCGCGGTCACGTCGCTGCGCCTCGTTGCGGTGTCGTCGGGGAGCCGCAGGGTCATCGCCGCCGGCTGGACCGGAAAGATAAAGACGGTCTGCCAGATGATCTGCATCTGCGCCGTGCTGGGCGAGCCACTGATCTGCCGGCTGCTACCGGAGGGCGGCTTTGCGGATTTCATTGCCGGATACAGGCCGCTCACACTGCTTTTCTCGGCGCTGACGGTGGTATTCACATTGCTGTCGGCAGTCATCTATTTCATAAGATATGGCGGATTCCTTCTCGGATCCGGACCGGATGAAGAAGAAAAGAAAGACGGATGACAGACAGAGAACGCAGGGCAGAGGACAGTTGACAGTGGACAGTTGACAGTGGACAGTGGACAGTGGACCGTGGACAGTGGACATAGGACAGAGTACACAGGACGACAGTCAGGTAATAAAAAGCGTCCGCCCCGGAGAGGCGGACGCGGATATGAAAGGCCTCGGCAGATCTGCCGAGGCCTTTAGCACTGCATGATCAGCTGTCGTCACGGACAGCACTGTCCGGTATGCCGGTGTATCCTCCGGTATTGATGTAGAGCACCGGCGACTCTCCGGGATCGTGCTCGAGGGCGTCGATCATTCCGGCGAACGCCACGGTGTTGTATGTGGGGTCGAGGAGGATTCCCTCATCATCGCTTATGCGCCGCCTGAACTCCGACAGTTCATCAGACAGCCTCCCGTATTCGCAGTCTCCGTATGTAAGCACTTCGGGTGCGGGAGAGTCCGGCAGGCCTTCGATGAAACCGGAGGCGCGGCTTATCAGCTTCTTCACGGCCGTCACGGCCCCTGCGGGGCTGTTTCCTACGGCGAAGCCGGTGACAGAGGGTACCTGTACCCCCATCGACGACAGCACGCCTGAGCCGCACAGCAGGCCCGCCAGTGTCGTTCCGCTCGCTGTTGGCAGGAAGACGCGTTCGGGGCGCACCCCGAAGCCGTCGAGCCTCATGAGCGCATCTGCGAGTACTTCGGCATAAGCCCTTACGGCCGTGGGAGCGTGTCCGGCGTTCGGGACGAAAAACACCTTTTTCTCCCGTCCGGACGGCAGTTTTTCCTTTCTCATCTCATCCGCGATCCCGTTTGCCTTGAGCAGGGCGGCGAACCCGCCGATATAACGGATCTCCGCACCGAGGCTCTCAGCCGCCGCGACGTTGGGGTAGGCGGCCGTCCCCCTCTCCGGCGCGTCCGCCGTTATGAGCAGCACGACGCCGGTGCGGAGCAGTTTCCCCACCTCCGCCGTCACGCGTATGTGGTTCGAGAAGAGGCTGCCGGTCGTGAGCAGGACGTCTGGGGCCTCGCGCATGATCTTCGGGATCAGGTATTCGTAGAAGCGCACCTTGTTTCCGCCGAAGGCGAAGTCGCCGGGGTCGTCGCGCCACATCCACACGGGGTGGCCGCCCGGCGTCATTTTCAGCTTTATCAGCTGCGGGTCGTTTTTTATAAGCGGGTATTTCTCGCCCGCGAAAAACAGTGTTTCCTTCATTGCCTTGGACCTGGTGCCTCCGTTGAAGAAGTGCGTTTGCGGTTTTTTTCGCAGCCTGAAGGGGCCTTTGCAGGCATCTTCAGGCGCACTCTTTGACGGCCGCGTGCCGCGGCCAGTGACTGTGATCGGTTATGTATCCGCACCCCGGCGGTCATCTGCCGGACTTTGCCGCAAGCTTCAGGGCGGCCCTGTCGGCCTTTCCGTTCCGGTTGCGGGGAAGTTCGGCCATGACCGTGATGTTGTGCGGGATCATGTATCTCGGGAGCTTCGAGAGAAGTTCGCGGCGCAGTTCCTTCGGCGCCGCAGAAGGATCGGCTCCCGCGGCGGGAGAGAAGAACAGGTATATCTTTTCCTCGTCCTGGTTGTAGACGCACACGGCCTCCGAGACTGCCGGCGACGACAGCGCTGCGGATTCGATGTCTCCGAGCTCGATGCGGTGGCCCATATGCTTTATCTGGCTGTCGCGCCTCGATACGCATACCAGCTCACCCCGCCCGTTGTATCTGCCGAAGTCGCCGCTGAAATAGAACCTGCCGCGAATGCCGCAAGACGGGATATCGAGCTCGCGGAATGCGGCCGCCGTCTTTTCGGGCTCTCCGTAGTATCCGTCGGCAAGCCCGGGACCCGACACGCATATCTCGCCTTCGTCCGACGGAAGCCCGGTCTCCGGGTCTATCAGAACTATCCGAGTTCCGTCGAAAGGCATGCCGACGGGAAGTATGTCGCCGTCCCCGAAATCGCGCGAGACGGTGAAATAACACGAGTTGCCGGCAACTTCGGTCGAACCGTAAAGGTTCACGAATCTTGTTCCGGGCAGTGCGTTCCTCCAGACGTTCAGGTATTTTACCGGCATCTTTTCGCCGACGAACAGTACGTTTTTCAGATATTCGGGCCGCGACACCGAAAAAACGTTGAACCGGGCGGCAGAGGAGAGCGCCGACGGCACCCATACGATGGTGGTCACGCGGCATTCGTTCAGCACCTTCACGAGATTTAC
The DNA here is from genome assembly GCA_017454675.1 of Clostridia bacterium. Lineage (GTDB taxonomy): Bacteria > Bacillota > Clostridia > Oscillospirales > CAG-272 > CAG-390. Next base: position 47,617 of record JAFTCN010000010.1, on the reverse strand, counting down.
GGGGAAGGAGAAGACCGACTGCGGTATGATCACGCACGACGCCCCGAGGAGGGCGGTCGCGAAGAGGTCCTTCGTTGAGGCGTCGAAGTAAAAGGGGATCTGGTTGCCGAACACCTCATCTGACGTAAAGCCGAAAGTGCGGCAGTATTCGGTGATGAACGATCCCATGGCGCGCCTCGACTTGACCACGAGCTTCGGCACTCCGGTCGATCCCGATGTGAATATGCCGAACATAGGAGCTGTATCGGACCGGTGTATATATTCCCCGGTGACGGTCCCGCACCCGGCTGTACTATCCGCTGCAAGGTCGATGAAGACCGTTTCGGGGCATGCCGCGCCGATAATACCGCGCAGCTGCGAAAAGCCGGATGAGGAGAGCTGCTCCGACGCGCAGACGACGGCCGACGGGGAGCAGATCTTCACCATGGCCGCGATGCGCTCGGGCGGCAGGCAGGAATCGACGGCGGTGTACCAGCGTCCGGCGGCCATCGCTCCGAAGATCGCTTCCGCCGAGAGCACCCCGCGGTCGGTCAGAAGGGCGAGAGGCCTGTCGGAGGCCACGCCTTCCGGATCGGCGTTCCTAATCGTAAGCGCGATGCGGGAGACCGTCTCCGTAAATTCGCGCCAGCTGTGCGATGCTCCGCCGAATTCGGAAAAAGCCGCTTTCCGGGGTGTCGTTTCGGCGGCTTTGAATATCGATTCGATGAATATGTTTCTGCTTGTGATCTCTGATTCCGGTACCATGGCGAATCCGTTTTTCTTTTTCAGTTTCCGGCGTATATGAAGTTCGACGCGTCGTATCCGAGCCCGTATGTGCCGAACACGACGATTACCGCGACGCACAGCACTTCAAGCGACACACGCATCACCGGCCGCTCCGAGAGGAGCTTCCGGAGACTGTGGGACGGATTTATCTCCTCGGTAAGGCTGACGGCGAAGAGCGCCGCGGCGCCGATGAACACCGGAAGATATGATAATATGTTAAATCCGGCGAACCTTCCGCCTTCGGAAAATTCCGAGATGAATCCGCCGATGCCGGGAGATGTGAACATCTTGCGGTAAAAGGACATTGCTGCGGGGATGCCGGGGGCCTTCGAGATGACCCTCGTGAGTGTGATCACGACAAAGGTGCGGAGCGAACGGAATATCCTCCAGATGAGCAGACTGTCCATTTTCAGCGGCTTTCTGATCTTCTGGAAGAGCGGCTCGAGCAGTGTCGAAGTCATGATAATGACGCCGTTGAAGACTCCGAAGAGGATCTCTCCCCAGTTCGCCCCGTGCCACAGGCCGACCAGCGTGAACAGCAGGATCGAGAGCAGGCCGACGGGAACGGTCTTGGCTATGAATTTGCCGTGCTTTTTCTTCAGGTACTTGGAAAATCTGGCGAATCGCTTCGAGAGCGCCATCGGATAGAACACGTAATCCTTGAGCCAGTCCGACAGCGAGATATGCCACCTGTTCCAGTAGTCGGTGAGGTCGGTGGCGAAATACGGGCGCCTGAAGTTTTCCTCGAGCCTTATGCCGAAGCACTCCGAGACGCCGGTGACGATGTCGATGCCGCCAGAGAAGTCGGCGTACAGCTGCAGTCCCCAGGCCGTCATTCGGAGCCAGATCTCAAGCCCGCCCATCGACGCGTGGCTGTCTGCCATCGCTCTGACTGCAGGAGCCAGCGAGGCGGATAGCATAAGTATCTTGAAGCAGCCCCAGAGGATCAGCCGGAAGCCGTCGAGTATCCTGTCGATATCGAAACTGTGCGGGACGGAAAACTGCGGGGCGAGCTTGTCGAAGCGGGGGATCGGGCCCTGTATGATGTGCGGGAAATATGTCATATAGAGAGCGAACCTCGCGAAGTTCCTCTCGGCGGGGTATTTGCCCCGGCTGACGTCGACAAGATATCCGACGGCTCCGAAGGTGAAATACGAGAGTCCGAGCGGCATCACGAGCCGCAGTCCGGGCAGTTTCGCGGCGGCGCCGCCGAACAGCGGGAGGATGTTGCCGAGTATGAAGTCGAGGTACTTTATGACGATGAGTATCCCGAGATCGACGGCAAGCGCAAGTCCGATGATGAGCCTGCCTTTCCGCGCGGCCGCCGCTGCCTTCTTTTTGTACTCTTCGGGAGGCAGGCTGCTCTTCAGTCCGGCCGAAACGGCGGCGAACCGTGAGGAAGTCCTCCCCGCGAGCAGGGCGGCGGCGTACGTCACGGAGGCGGAAACGGCGATATAGGCTATGTATTTCGGCCCCGACCACAGGTAGAAGACAAGGCTGGCGGCGAGCAGCAGGTAGGGCTGCGTCACGCGCGGCAGCAGGTAGTAGAGCAGCAGTACGGCGGCGAAAAATATTGCGAACGTAAGCGAGATGAGCGACATTTACGCGATGCCTTTCGTTTTATTCGGTTTCTGTATCACCGTGAGACCGCAGGAGGAATGGTGCTTGCGCGGAGCCGGGTATGGCCTGTTTCAGACATGTAAGCGCTTCGGGCCTTCGAAGACTTGGCCGGGCTCAGCCGGCAAGCCTTTCGACGAGCTCCGCCATCGCGTCGGCCGAGTTGAAGTTCTCGGGGACGAGATCGACGACGGTGATGCTGATGTCGAAGGCGTCGTTGAGCTCGCCGACGAGCGAAACTATGTCGAACGAGTCGAGCAAGCCTCCGTCGATCAGCGACGTTTCGGCGGTGTAGTCGATATCGGGGTTTATGTCCCCGAGGATCTCAATTACTTTTTCTTTGATCTCTTCTTTTGTCATTTTCACTTAACAGATTGTATTTTTTCAGGTTGTCTGCGGGCGGCGCGGCGGTCATTCGGCTTCGACTCCGAGCGACGTGAGAACGTCGCGGAGCGTCTTCGCGTTGCTCTTGTTCATCGTGTTCAGCGTGCTGATGATATTGTAGTTGCCGTTTTCGAACTGCGAGAAGACGGCACCGGAATATACCGTGCCGGCAAGCTTGATGATGTACGAGATGTTGTCGTGAACGATCTGGAGGTTGTTCGACGAATCGACGTCGGGCGCGGACTTGGTCGTCAGGGCCAGATCGAAGTAGCTGGGCATGAGGGCGCTGTCGGAATAGTAGGCGCTGGAATAGTATGAGAGTGCCTCGAGCATGACGCCGCAGCGTTCGGTCTCGTCGGACGTTCCGGGGATGATGAAGAAGACGTCGGGGTTCGGGCTGACGTGATAGTACTTCTCCTGGTCCGCGCTGTATTTCGGGACCGGCATGATGCCGAAGTTGATGTCCGAATTCTGTCGCATGTCGGAGCAGAGGAACATCGTGTCGCAGGTGAACAGGGAGTTGCCGTTCTTGAACATGCGGCGGCCGTCGTCGGTGGAGGTGATGAGGTATCCGCCGTCCTTGGAGAAGAGGTCGAGCAGCTTCGTGTAGATGCCGACGAAGAATTCCTGTTCCTCGGCGCCGGTCCAGTAGGGAATGTTCCCCTCGCCCTGCTTCATGACTTCGGCGTTGCAGCCGGTCAGCATGACCTCGTAGAAGGTTGTGGCGTTGTTGACGATACCGAGCTGGTCGTTCGTGTCTATCTTCTGGTCGCCGTTTCTGTCGTCCACGGCTATGACGGACATCTCTTTCATTTTGTCTATCGTCCACTCGTTTTTATCGACAAGTTCGTAGAGGCTGCCGAGGTTGAGCGAGGAGGCGAGGTCCTTGTTGAAGTAGGTGCATCTGCTGTTGTCGATGCCGGTGATGAAGAAGTCGCTGAGAGTGTAGTAGAGTTTGTCGGCGACGGCGAACTTGCTCTTGGCGTTCTGATCCCACCAGGGCTTGTCGAGGTCGATCGACTCTACTTCGTTGAGGTTGATCGCGGAGCCTGCGGTGAGTATGCTCATTATCTCGGAGGTCGTCGCGGTGCCGATGTCGTACTCACGTGTGCCGGTCTTGACCGAGTTGTTGATCTTGGTGTTGTTGACGTCGAGGACTTCGATCTTGATGTCGAAGAGGGACTCGACGGTCACCGTCCGCTCGTATATGGCGTCGTTGATGACGTCGCCGTTCACGGTGTCGGCTGTGATCGCGGTGCTCGTGTACTTGCTGTCGGTCACGTATCCCGAAGCGATGACGAAACTGCCGCCGAATTTGACGTCGGGCAGGTCGGGCTTCAGCGCGGTTTCCGCGGCGGTCTCGGCGACGGTCCCGCTGTCGGCCGCGGCGGAGGAGCCGGGGCCTTCGGTCCCGCTTTCGCCGGCGCAGGAAGAAGCGCAGAACACTGCCGCGAGCATCAGCGCGGCAAGAATGAGTGAAAGGGTCTTTTTCATTTTCCTATCTCCCGGAAAGAAATATTATTTCGGATATATTTTACTATATTGAGCCCCGATTGTCAATAAAATGTTTGCCTCGGGCGGGGGAGGCTTGACAAATCAGGAAAAATGTGGTATCATATTATCACTTTAACACGGTAAAGCGCATTTCCGCCTGCGGCCGCTTCCGCTCCGGCCGGCGGGGAAGAGGCATCTTCCCGCGTTTTTCCGGGACATCTGAAGAACGAGAACGGAATCAAAGAGAAGGAGAAAAAAAGAAAACGATGAAAAACGCAAAGAGATCATTATCGCTCATGCTCGCGATCCTCATGACCGGCGTCGCGCTGCTTGCTGCCGGGTGCTCAGGCGGCGGAAAGACGGTCACCGTCGGCTATACGATATACGAGCCGATGAACTACACCGACGAAGGGGGCGAGCTCGTCGGATTCGACACCGAACTCTCAAAAAAAGTCTTTGAGGCGCTCGGGTACACCGTCGTGTTCAAGGAGATCAGCTGGGATGCAAAGTATACCGACCTCGCCTCGGGCAACATCGACTGCATCTGGAACGGATTTACCGCCAACGCCTCCGATGACGACGGTATCGCCCGCTCCGAAAAGGTCGACTTCTCCTATAATTACATGGAGAACAGACAGGTCGTCGTGGCAAAGAAGGACAGCGGAATAGCGACGGCGGAGGACCTGAAGGGGAAGATCGGCGAGGCCGAATCCGGGTCCGCCGGCGAGACCTACGCGAAGAATTTCGAAGGCGCGACCGTCAAGGGCGTGACGAAGCAGACCGACGCGCTGCTCGAAGTCAACGCCGGGACGGCGGACTTCGCCGTGCTCGACGCGCAGCTCGCGAAGAGCTACTGCGGCAAGGGCGACTACGCGAACCTGGCGGTCGTCGAGGCGCTGTCGGGCGAAGTCGAATACTATGCAGTCGGTTTTGCGAAGGGAAGCGAACTGACCTCTGCCGTCAATGAACAGTTCGAGAAGCTCGCAGCCGACGGAACGCTCGCGTCTCTCGGAGAGAAATACGGAGTGCGCAATTCTGTAGTCACCGACTTTTCTGACCAGAAAAAGTAAAGCATGTCTTTTCTTGAGATCACCGCTTTCCTGCTGCGCGGCTTCCGGATATCGCTGCTGATCTTCGCAGTGACGCTCGCCGCCGCGATACCGCTGGGGCTTCCGATCGCGTTCTGCTCGATGAGCCGGATAAAGCCGGTAGCCGCGGTATCGAAGGTCTTCGTCTGGATCGTCAGGGGAGTGCCGCTCATGCTTCAGATCTTCATCATCTACTACGTCCCGGGGCTCGTGTTCCATTACCAGCTTTTCGGAGATCTCGACAGATATTTCCTGCTGAACCACGGGATCGAGGACGCCGGAAGGATCATTGCGGTGCTTATAGCGTTTGCCGTAAACTACGCGTGCTACTTCTCAGAGATCTACCGCGGAGGGATCGAGAGCATAAGCCGCGGTCAGTACGAGGCGGGGCAGGTCCTGGGCATGACGAAGAGTCAGATATTCTTCCGGGTGATCCTGCTGCAGGTCGTGAAACGGATCGTTCCCCCCATGTCGAACGAGATAATAACCCTCATAAAGGACACCGCCCTCGCGAACTGCATCATGGTCGCCGAGATAATCAAGCAGGCGAAGGATCTGGCTGCGACAAAAGCGCTGATCTGGCCGCTTTTCTACACCGGAGCCTTCTATCTTGCCTTCGTCGGGCTGCTCACGCTGCTGCTCGGAAGGCTCGAGAAAAAGCTCTCATACTTCTCGGGGTGAGGTGCGGGAATGGCTTTGCTTGAGATCAGGGACTTTCACAAATCGTTTGGGAAGACGGAGGTCCTGAAGGGAATAGATCTGACAGTCGGGAAGGGCGAGACGCTCGCAGTCATCGGCTCTTCCGGATCGGGGAAGACCACCCTCCTCCGGTGTCTCAATTTTCTCGTGACGCCAGACAGGGGGCGGATGTACCTTGACGGGAAGCTCCTATTCGACGCCGGGGACGCGAAGAAGCTGAAGGAGGACGAACTGCGCGAGCGAAGGCTGCATTTCGGACTTGTCTTCCAGAACTTCAACCTGTTTCCGCAGTACACGGTAAAGGAGAACCTCTGTCTCGCGCCGAAGCTCCGCATGCGCGAGGACCCGGAGATGAAGGACAGGGCGAAACGGGCAGCGTTCCTCTCGGAACTCGACGAAAAGGCCGAAGGCCTTCTGCGGAAGGTAGGACTTTCCGACCGGGGAGGCGCCTACCCCTGCGAGCTCTCGGGCGGTCAGCAGCAGCGCGTCGCGATAGCCAGGGCGCTGGCGCTGTCTCCCGATATACTCTGCTTCGACGAGCCCACCTCGGCCCTCGATCCCGAACTTACCGCCGAGGTCCTGAAGGTGATGCGCTCTCTAGCGGCCGACAGGATGACGATGATCGTCGTGACTCACGAGATGTCCTTCGCGGCTGAGGCCGCGGACCGCATACTCTTCATGGACAGGGGAGCAGTCGAGTTCGACGGACCTTCGTCGGCCGCCTTCGGCCCCGGCTGCACGTCGGAGAGACTGCGCGCTTTCATCGGCTCGGTGTCGGGCGGAGAACGGCCTGCCGGGCATGAAACGGCCTGAATGATCGGAGAAGCCCGCCGCGCTGACCGCGCGGCGGGCTTCTTGCCGGGATCTGAAAAAACAGTCCGGGTGTAATCAGCCGCCCGGTTTTTGCGAGTATATAAGTGAAGGCGTATCTTCCATGAAAGGAGCAGACGCATGCAGGACAGCGAGATCGTCGGCCTGTTCAACGACAGAGACGAAAGAGCCATAAGCGAGGCCAAAAGCAAATACGGCGGATACTGTCTATCTGTCGCCGGCAATATTCTGGGAGATCCATGTGACGCTGAGGAGTGTCTGAACGACGCCCTCCTTGCCGCCTGGAACAGTATCCCTCCCGGCAGCCCCGGGAACCTCCGGACATATCTGGGAAAGATCGCAAGAAGGCTGGCGATAAGCAGGCTCAGGGAGCGGACGGCAATAAAACGGGTGCCGCCCGAGGCGATCGTCGCCCTTGAGGAGCTCGGGGAGATATCCTGCAAAGACTCTGACGCGGACGGCGGCGCAGGGCTGTCGGAACTGCTGTCTGCCTTCCTCAGGGCGCAGAGAGAGGATGACAGGAATATCTTCATCCGCAGATACTGGTATTTTGACCCGGTGTCCGAGATCAGCGCCAGATACGGCTTCACAAAAAGCAAGGTCACCGTTTCGCTCAAGCGGACAAGGGACAGACTCAGGGATTATCTGAGAAAGGAAGGTGTGGAGATATGAATCTGACCGGACTTGACATAGCTCTCGCGGTAGGCGAGATCGAAGGAGGTCTAGTCGAGGCGGCGGACAGATACCGGAAACCCCGGCGAAGGACACTCAGGCGGATCGCCGTCGCCGCAGCCGCGGCGGCCGCCGTCATCGCAGCAGCCCTTCTTATCCCGGCTCTCATCCGCGGCGACAGATACAGTCTGTATTACGTAAAGCCGGAAGTCCTGGGGGATTATCCGATCGATCTTTCGGGATGGTCTGATATCTCGAAATTCAGCGACAAGCTTCGCCGCCGGACCGGAGAGACAAAGAGAAATGAAGAATCGCTGCCGGAAGGGAAGAAAATGACGGTCGATCTCCTCGGCGAGAAGATCGAAGTCACAAGCTACACATATAACAGTTATTACGATCAGTATTATGTAAAGAATGCCGACCGTTCCGGCGGTACGTTATACCCCGGATCCTTCAGAGTCTCTGCAAAGACGGGAGCAGTCGAAGAATTTCACAGGAATATCAAGATGTTTCCTGAAATGGCCGCCGGAATGAACTGCGACATAATCACCCCGGAAGAAGCCTCCGAAACAGCGAAAAGAGTTATTGAGGAGATTCTGGGCGAAAAGGGAAAGCGGCTCGCCGCTGGCGAACCGGTACTTGATTATTTCCCGGACGAACGCGACATCAAGGGCTGGGGGCAGGTATATACTGTCTTTTTTCACAATGAGACTGTCGACGGATGGCAGCTCGGCGGATCGGGCCACGTGTATGTGGGCGGAAAGGGTGATATCATCGGTTTCGGTGTCACGGCTCTCTCCCTGCGCGTCGAACCCGACGAGCTGCCGTCGGATTTCAGCGACGAAAAGATCATGGGGATCATTAAAAACAGCATGAAAGACCCGGGGGCGGAATATGTGATCGAACAGAAACATGTGATTAAGGAACTCGTGAGGCTCTACGCCAGGTGTTATTTCATCCCCGTCACCGACGGCGTCCGCGGCAACGGATACTCGCTGTATATACCGCTTGACTGAACTGTGAGGTGCCGAAAAAGCTTACAGGCGGTCTTTGACCCCGAAAACCGGGCTCCCGGTCTGCGGAAAAACAGACAGAGAAAGGCTGAAGGAACGGGAGTTGTTCTGCGGACACGCGCTTGACAATCCATCCCGCATTTGTTATAATAACAGCCAAAGGATTTTGAATTTCTTCTCCGGTAAGCTGATAGATCCGGTCTGACGGTGAAAAATATGAAAAACACGATATTTACACTCGCTGGACGCGCTTCGTCGCTCGTCCTCGCGCTCGTCTGCGCGGTCTCGCTGTTCGGATGTGAAAACGGGGGCGTCGGGCCTGTGCCGGCCACCGGGTATGACGGGACCGAAGTCCCGGCGTCCGGAACTGAGGGAACGACTCCGGTGTCGCCCGATCCGTCATCCGTTTTTCTCGGAAACGCGCCGATCTCCTCGTATAAGATAGTTTTCGACGAGGACTCCCCCTGCTCTGTCGGAGCCGCCCATATCATCGCGGAGGCTCTTTTTAAATACTGCGGAGTATCGCTGCGGCTGATCCCCGATCCCGCTTTTACCGGCCCTGACGAGATATCTGTCAGGGAAAGGGATTCGTCGGGACTGTATACCGATGACGTAGGGTACGGCGTTTCGACCGACGGCGGCAGGATGACGGTCACAGGTGCCACGCCTCTGCTTATCGAATACGCGGCGCGACGTCTTGCCGCCGAAATAAAAGAGCGGGGGACCGGTTTTGCCGTCCTGCCCGCGGGTTTTTCGCTTTCCGGAACGGCAGGCGGCGGCGAGCTCTTGTCGGGCAAGCCGGGGAGCAGGACGAGCCGCACGCCCGGGTCGGATATCCGGATCATGTCATTCAATATCCTCCACGAGAATTACAACGACCGCCTGCCTCTGACCGAGAGAGCCCGGAAGGTGGCGTCGGTGATTTCGGCATACCGTCCCGACGCAGCCGGGCTTGAGGAGGTCAGCGAGGCGTGGCACGAGTCGCTCGATTCGCTCCTCGGAGGAAGTTACGCTTTCATTCCCGACGACATCCCGGGCGCCGGGCCGAGTTATTCCACTGTCATTTACAATACCTCGACGGCGGAACTGCTCGGTTACGGGACGACGGTCTATGCCGCCGCGACCAACAGTCAGCTGCGCAATCTGACATGGGCGCGTCTGCGCAGGATTTCCGACGGACAGGAGTATATCGTGACCTCCACTCACTGGGATATTAACTCTCATCCGGACGAAAGAGTGCTCCAGGCAAAGGAGAACGGCGTACTGACGTCGGGCCTCATCTCGAAATACGGGCTGCCGGTTTTCGCCTGCGGAGACTACAACAGAAGCGAGACCACAGCTGAATTCACCGGCTTCCTTGCGGCCACAGGGATGAAGGACTCGAAACTTGCCGCCCTTGCGGCGGGTCTGGCGGAAAGAGGGGGGAAGAGCACCCACACCGTCGGTAAGATGCTGTCCGGCTCCTCCGACGGTTCAGTCTGCATAGACCATATCGTATGCACTCCTGACGCGGAGATAAAATACTACACTACCGTGATCGACGGCGAGGCGATAGATTCATCCGATCACTGCCCGATATTCATCGACGCCTTTATAGGAAAGACCAAAACCTCCGCTGATAAAGCGATAGCCGCTCCCGGGTACACGACGGCTTCGAAGGATATAAATCCGGAGGAAAAGGCCGGCAGCGTTTATTCAGAGGTATTCAGCGGTTCGGGCACGGCGAAGGATCCTTATCTGATCGGGGACGCCGCCGCTCTGCGGTATCTCCGCGACGAGATCCGTTCGGTCAGCACCTGCGGAGGAAAGCGGTTTGAACAGACTGCGGATATCGATCTGTCGGGCGCCGGATGGAAACCGATAGGCGGCGCAGGATATCCGTTCTCGGGTATATACGACGGAAAGGGCCATACCGTCAGCGGGCTTTCGATCGAAGGAAAATACGATCTCTGCGGTCTCTTCGGCTCGATAACGGCGCTTCCCGGCATTTCATGCGGTATCAAAGATCTGACCGTCAGCGGAGAGATCAGCCTGTACGGACCAGCTCTGAACGCCAGAGTCGGCGGACTTGCGGGGAATATCGGGTCTGCCGTCTCATCCGTCGGAAAAACTGTCGTCGAATCGGTGATCTGCGACGTGAAGATCACCGTCGCCGCCCAGGGAGTTTCCGACATGTCCGAGCCGCGTGTCGGCGGTATAGCCGGATTCGCTTCCAACGTCTCCTTCCTCGGGTGCGAAAACAGGGGCGACGTCGATCTGTCGACCGTCAGGGCATCCAGGTGCGGCGGGATCTGCGGGCAGGTCTCGGCAGCGGAGATCGACAGGTGCATTAATTCCGGTAACGTGACCGGGAGCAGCGAAGGGACGGTCTACGCGGGAGGGATCGCAGGTATCGCGGCTTATTCCGAGGTCGCCCGGTCGTCGGTCAGGCTTTGCGAGAACCGGGGAGCGGTGAAATCGGCGTCAGCTGCCGGCACCGCCTATTCGGGAGGTATCGCCGGACTCGGATACTCGTCCGGCGATACGATCGACATGACGGTCTCCGAATGCCTCAACACCGGGGGCGTCGAGGCGCGTGTGTCGTCGGGTACGAAACTCGCCTACGGCGGAGGGATAGTCGGATACTGTTCCAAAAAGAACTTTACCGTCGACGGCTGCGTAAATACATACAGAAAGATAGTCGGATCCGCCCCCGCCGGCGTCCGGGCCGGAGGGATATTCGGAGTTTTCAATCTGTCCTCGGACGGGGGCGCTGTCGTATGCAAAAACTGCCTGACGGTGGGAGCGCTTTACGGATACAACAAAAACACCCTGATCGACAACGTAGCGAACGCGACGGAGGCGTCGGCAGCCGAAGCTGCCGAAAAGCTCCGCGCGAGGATCGGCTGAAGGAACCCATTCCGCTTGAATAGTATCACTGAATTGAATCCTTAAAACAACCCAGGGGCATGGGTTCACATTCGCAGACGAGGGCAGCGAAAAAATGCGAATCACGAGCGATGCGACTGATCTCCCCATCTCCACCTGTTTTCGGGCGGGAGCGTAAAGCTTCCGCCCGCTTTTTGGGTACGACGGGCATGCCGTCGGTCTAAGCTGTTTGGATTATTACTTGAGTTGAACCGCCGTATGCCGAACGGCACGTACGGTGGTGTGAGAGGGGCTACTCGTTATCGATTTCAGGGCGCGCTGCCCACAGCCGCCGCAATAATAACGTGACCCTGTTCTGAAAAGCGGTCACATCGGTTGACAAAGACGCCCGTATATGATAAAATATAAAGTTGGATAATAATGAGTAACCGCCCGGCATGAAACGGCGGAAAAAGAACGGGAAAACACGTCAGGATGAAGAGAACAGTTTTCGTATCGATAGTCGGAAGACCGAACGTCGGCAAGTCGACGCTCCTCAACCGCATAATGGGACGCAAGGTCTCGATCGTCTCCGGCAAGCCCCAGACTACCCGGGGTTGCGTCAGGGGAATATATACCAGAGGGGAGGACCAGTACGTCTTCCTCGATACTCCGGGACTCCACAAGGCAAGAAACCGCCTGGGAGACTATATGGAGGCAGCGGCTGAGAGCGGCATGCAGAGCGGGGACGTCGTGCTGCTCGTGGCCGACGTCACGCGTCCGCCCTCCGGCACCGAGAAGGACGTCATCGAATATCTGAAGAAGAGCGGTACGCCGTCGGTGCTGGTGCTCAACAAGACCGACACCGCAAGCAGGGAGACGGTGGCCGGGACGATCGCCGCCTACGCCGCGCTCCACTCCTTCGACGCCGTAGTGCCCGTGTGCGCGAAAAACGGCGCGTATCTGAATGAGGTGACAGACGAGCTGTCGCATTTTCTCCGCGAATCGGAATGGTTCTATCCCGAGGACGAGATCACCGACCAGCCGATGAGCACCTACGCCGCCGAGCTGATACGCGAAAAACTGCTCCGTCTGCTCGACCGCGAGGTCCCGCACGGGATAGCGGTGTCGGTCGAGGAGTACAGAGCCGACGGCCGCACCGGGAAAACGTACATCAGGGCCGAGATCATCTGCGAGAAGGAATCGCACAAGCGGATCATCATCGGCAGCGGCGGCGAAGTCATAAAAAAGGTCGGGACATACACCCGCGAGGAGCTCGAAAAGATGACCGGCGGTCCGGTCTATATCGATCTCTGGGTCAGGGTGAAGGAGAACTGGCGCGACAGCGAGTCGGCGGTGCGGCGCCTCGGATACGACAAAAAGAACATCGAAGAGTAGTTCCGCCCGCCTGGAGAACAAATGAACGATTTCAACACCGACGCCCTTGTGATAAGGACGCTCCCTTCGGGGGACAGCGACAGGCTGATAACGCTGCTGACCGCCGGGCGGGGAAGGATTAACGTGATGGCGAAAGGCGCAAGGTCGCTCAAGAGCAGATACATGCCCGCCTGCGCGCCGTTCGTATACGGTAATTACGAGATAAGGGCAAAGACCGCCGCGGAAAAGGGCGGAGGCGAGCTCTGCTGGCTGAAGGAGGCGCAGGTGAGCGAGACCTTCAGGGAGATCGGACGTGACATCGTGAAGACATACCTCGCGCAGTATTTCTGCGACGTCGTCTATGAACTCACAGGGCCCGGGGCCGAAGCGACAGAACTCCTCCGGCTTACTCTCAACTCCCTGCACGCCGTCTCGCGGGGGCTGAAGCCCGACCTGCTGATAAAAGCCGTCTTCGAGCTTCGCGCGGCCGCAGCCGGCGGATACGAGCCCGACGTCTCGGGATGCGGTCTGTGCGGCGCCGAATGCGGCGACGGCGCCGTGCTCGACGTCATGAACGGACGGCTGATATGCCACCGTTGCATGGGGAAAAACGGCTCCGCAGACGCGTCAGACGTCGACCCGTTCGGCACGAGGATCCTGCGGGTCCCGCTTTCTGCCCCCGCTCTTGCCGCAGTGAGATACGCCCTGACGGCACCCGAGCAGCGGATGCTGGCGTTCGAGCTGCGCGACCCGTCCGACACGGCGCAGTTTTCGCGCGCCGCCGAGATTTACCTGCTGTCGCACCTTGAGCGCGGTTTTTCGTCGCTCAAATGCTATCACGAGCTGCGGCAGTGACCGACAATCAAGACCCGAAAGGAAGGCCGTCGGACCGACGGACACCGATATGATCATAACCGAAAAAACAGAAAAACTGCTGGAATTTGACAAAATAAAGCAGATGCTGGCCGAACGCGCCGCCACAGAGGGCTCGAAGCGCGCCGCACTGGCTCTGATGCCGGAAGACGATCCGGACAGAGTCGAGGCGCTGCTCCGTCGCACCACCGACGCGTCGATGCTCCTGCGCGACAAGGGCATGCCGCCGTTCGGCGGGGTGAGGGACATATCCGAGGCGATAGACCGCGCCGAAAAGGGGGCGATGCTCTCGGCGTCAGAGCTGCTCGACGCGGCGAACCTGCTGCGCACCGTCAGGGGACTCGTCTCCTACGGAAAGACCGAGCGCAGATACGAGACCGTCCTCGACGACATATTCTCGCGCCTGCTGCCCGACCGCCCGCTCGAGGACAGGATCTTTTCCTCGATAATCTCGGAGGACAGGGTGGCTGACGACGCCTCTCCCGCCCTCGGAGACATAAGGCGTAAGATACGCCTCATCACGGTGAGGATCCGCGAGCTGCTGGCTAAATACACCGGAGGCGACTATTCAAAATACCTGCAGGAGAGCATCGTGACGATGCGCAACGGCAGGTACGTCGTGCCCGTGAAGGTCGAGTACAAGAACGAGATAAAGGGCCTGGTCCACGACACATCGTCGTCCGGCGCGACATATTTCATCGAGCCGATGGCTGTCGTCGAGGCCAACAACGAGCTCCACACCTACGAGGCGAAGGAGCGATACGAGGTGGAGAGCGTCATGAGACAGCTCTCGGCGGGCGTCGCGGACGCCGCGGCAAAGCTGCGCTACGACCTCGAGAACACCGACGAGCTCGCGCTGGTCTTCGCCTGCGCTTCATTTTCGGCGTCGTACGAAGGAAGGGCGCCCGTCATCCTGAAGAAGGAGAGGACGCTGGAGTTTTACGGCGCGAGGCATCCGCTCATACCTGCCGCGACCGTTGTGCCCGTCAACATCAAACTCGGAGGCGAGGCCGACACCCTCATCATCACCGGGCCCAACACGGGCGGAAAGACAGTCTCGCTCAAGACTCTCGGGCTTTTCGCGGCTATGGCTCAGTCGGGCCTGCACATACCCGTCGCGGAGGGCTCGCGGATGTGCGTCTTCGACCGGATACTCGTGGACCTCGGAGACGACCAGTCGATCGAGCACTCGCTCTCGACATTTTCCGCGCATATGGTCAACATAGTTTCGATAGTGAACGATCTGACTCCCGATTCGCTCGTGCTGTTCGACGAGCTGGGAGTCGGCACCGACCCGATAGAGGGGGCGGCGCTGGCGATCGCCATAATCGGCGAGGTGAGGTCTGCCGGCGCGCTCTGCGCCGCGACGACGCACTACGCCGAGCTCAAGTCGTACGCGCTCTGCACGCCCGGCGTTCAGAATGCCTCGTGCGAGTTCGACGTCGACTCGCTGCGTCCGACATACCGCCTGATCATCGGCGCGCCGGGGCGCTCATGCGCCCTCGCGATCTCCGAGCGGCTCGGCCTGCCGAAGCGGATACTCGACCGGGCGTCGGGCGAGATCTCGGACGAGAACCGCCGCTTCGAGGACGTCATCGAGCGCCTCGAGACCGACAGGGAGGCTTACGAGAGGGCGAAGGCTGAGGCCGAGGAGCTCCTTGAAGAGAGCAGAAGGGCAAAGCTGGAATCCGAAAGGCGCGCGTCGGAGAAGCTCGCCGCCGCAGAGCGCGAGCTCGAGCGGGCGAGAAAAAAAGCCACCGAGATGATAGAGGGCGCCAGAATATCCAGCGAATACGTATTCGCCGAGCTGGAAAAGGCGAAAAAGGCAAAGGACAGGGAGAATTTCGGCGCCGAGCTCGAGGCCGCGAGAAAGGCCGTCAGGGCCAGAGCCGAGGCCGACGGAGGGCTGTTCGATTCGGGCCTTGCCGAGGCAGATCCCGATTACGTGCTTCCGCGCGAGCTTCACAAGGGCGACCGCGTGTGGCTCATGAACATAGGCAAAGAAGGCGTGCTGCTGTCGGATCCCGACAGGAACGGCGGCGTCCGGGTCTCTGTCGGAGGGATCCGGACCAAGACCGTGCTGAGCAACCTCAAGCTTGCCGAGGACGTCGTGACGGTCACCGACCCGTCGGACGGTAAAAAGGTCACGGCTAAAGAATACACCGCAGCCGCGGTGTCAAAAAAATGCCCGCCCGAGCTCGACATCCGCGGAATGACCGCAGACGAGGGCTGGACCGAGACCGACCGATACCTCGACAGCGCCGTGTTCGCCGGCCTTCGCAGCGTAACGGTTATCCACGGCAAGGGCACCGGCGCCCTGCGCGCCGCGATCAGGGGACGGCTGTCGTCCGACCCGAGAGTCTCGTCCTTCAGAGCCGGACAGTACGGGGAGGGCGACACCGGAGTCACGGTCGTCGAACTGAAATAAGCGCTGCACGGCCGGAAAACAGGAGGTTTGGCATCATGTCAGGAAAGACCAGAAAAGTGCTGGCGGTCGATCTCGGAGCCTCGAGCGGCCGCGGGATCATAGGGGAGTTCGACGGCGGACGCCTGACTCTCCGTGAGATACACCGTTTTCCGAACGAACCGCTGCCCCCGTCCGCAGGGGGCGGGCATCTCCGCTGGAACGCCTCAGCGCTGCGCAGGGAGGTGGAGAAGGCGGTAGAGGCGGGAGCCTCCGAGGGCGCCGAATCGGCCGGCATAGATACCTGGGGAGTCGACTACGGACTGCTCGACGGCAGGGGAGAGCTGATCTCCGACCCGGTACACTACCGCGACGGCCGCACCGCCGGCATTCCGTCGGCGTTCGGGAAGCGGATGTCGCACCCGGGACGCCTCTACGGGATCACCGGAATACAGTCGCTCGACTTCAATACCGTCTATCAGCTGGCGGCCGAATTTCCTCACGGATACAGAGAAAAAGACGGGGAAGGGCCGTCGAAGATACTCTTCATGCCCGATCTGTTCGGATATTTTCTCACCGGTGAACAGGCCTGCGAGTACACTATCGCCTCGACCGGAGCGCTGCTCGACGCCCGTACGCGCGACTTCTCGCCCGAAGTGCTGGGGGCGCTCGGCATCGGCAGGGATATGTTCGCGCCGCTCGTGCAGCCCGGAAACCTGCTCGGCAGAGCCAGGGAAGAGAGATTCCGCGGTATCAGGATCATAAACGTCGCCTCTCACGACACTGCCTCGGCTGTGCTCTCGGTGCCCACCGACAGGGCGGCGGGAGAGTTCCTGTATATCAGTTCGGGTACCTGGTCGCTGCTCGGTACCGAACTGCGGGAGCCGCTTATCACCCCGGAGAGCGAAAGGGAGAACTGGACTAACGAGGGCGGAGCCGGCGGCACCGTGCGGTTCCTCAAGAACATCATGGGCCTGTGGCTCCTCCAGGAGTCGAGGCGCGCCTTTGCAGCGGCCGGCTTCGACACCTCTTTCGACAGCCTGTCCGCCGCGGCGGCTGAGGCGCCGCCTTTCGGGTCGCTCATCGACCCGGACGACCCCGTCTTCTCGCCTCCCGGCGACATGCCGTCGAGGATAGCCACTTTCTGCGCACGCACCGGCCAGCGCGTTCCGCGGACGCCGGGCGAAGCGGTCAGGGTGATATTCGACTCTCTCGCGATGAGATACAGATACACCGCGAACGCGGCGGCGTCGCTCTGCGGGACGAAGCCCGGCGCGATCAACATAGTCGGCGGCGGCTCGAAGGATGAAACGCTCTGCCGGCTCACCGCTGACGTAACGGGGATGTCGGTCATAGCGGGGCCGTCGGAGGCGACGGCCGTCGGAAACATCCTCATGCAGCTTACCGCCCTGGGCGAGATAGGGGGGATATCAGAGGCGCGCGAGGTCGTACGACGCTCTTTCGGCGTAAAGACATACCACCCGTCGAAGGGAGAAGGGTACGGCGACGAAGCCTTCGAACGTTTCCGTAAACTCGCTGAAAAAGGCCGCGACGCGGCCGCGGAGGAGTCAAATGGCAGATAATCTGATCCTCAGCCTCAAGACGGTCCTGCCGATGGTCATACTGACCGGCGTCGGGATTTTCCTCGGAAAGATCAAACTGTTCGGCGAGGCCTTCTATGCCGGCGCCGACAAGTTCGTGTTCAAGGTCTCGCTGCCATGCATGATCTTTCTCCAGGTGGCTGGGTGCGAGCTCTCCGAGGGCACATCATACTTCAGACTGACTCTTTTCATCGTGCTGGCGATCGTAGGATTCGCCGCGCTGTATTCGGGCATATCCGTTGCAGCGATTAAGCAGATGAGGCAGCGCGGAGCGGCGGTGCAGGGCATGTTCCGCTCGAACGTCGCGATCCTCGGCACCGTGCTGATGGAGAACATGTTCAGAGACGGCGCGATGAAGACGGCAGCGCTCGCCGCATACGCCGTTGTCATGCCGTTCGTCGTGCTCATATACAACATCCTCGCCGTCTCGGTGCTCGCCGTATTCATGCCCGGTGAGGACGAGAACGGAGACGCGAACAGGCGCTTCGGCGCGAAAGACTTCGGCAGGGCGCTGCTCGAGACGGTGAAGAACCCGCTCATCATAGCAGTCGCGGCCGGACTTCCGTTCATGTTCTTCGGTATAAGGCTGCCTGAGATAGCTGACAAGTCGCTCGGATACCTATCCCAGTGCACGACCGGCCTGTCGCTCATCAGCCTCGGCGCGGGATTCTCGTTCAAGTCGCTGGCCGGCAACATAAAGCTCGCCGCGGTGATCACGGCGGTAAAGACCGTCTTCCAGCCGGCGGCCGGAGTGGCACTCGCCTGCCTCTTCGGATTCCGGGGCGCCGAACTCGCGGTCGCCTTCATCATTTTCGGCACTCCGGCGGCGGTCTCAAGCTACATCATGGCCAAGAACATGAAGAGCGACCACGAACTGGCCGGGCAGGTGATGCTGCTCACCACGATCTTCTCGGTCTTCACTCTTTTCGCCGGGAGCTTCATCCTCCGGACTCTCGGGCTGATCTAGCTTTTATCACCCTGCGGCCGAAAAAAGGCTTGCAATGAAGTGCCCGCGTGTTGTATAATATTATCATAAAAGGTGCGCTTCGGCTCATCAATAAAAAAGGTTGGGGTTTTAGAAATGAACGATTCTCTTCACGGTAAACTCGGTATTATTGCCATGCCGGGCTGCGAGACTTTCGCGGCCGAGGTCGACGACTGGCTTAAAAAATGGCGCAGTACCGGGGAGACCTTCCTGATCAAAGCCGAATGTCCGAGGTTCGGAAGCGGCGAAGGGAAGGGCCTGATCAACGAATCGGTCAGAGGCCTCGACCTTTTCATCATCACCGACATCTTCAACTACGGGATCAGATACAGGCTGCGCGGACAGCAGGTGCCGATGTCTCCCGACGACCACTTCGCCGATCTCAAGAGGATCGTCGGAGCGATCGACGGCAGAGCCCGCAGGATCTCCGTCATCATGCCGATGCTCTACGAGGGCCGCCAGCACAAGCGCAACGCCCGTGAGTCGCTCGACTGCGCGATGATGCTCCGCGAACTCGAGTACTACGGTGTAAAGAACATAATCACCTTCGACGCGCACGACGACAGAGTCGCCAACGCCATACCTCTCATCGGATTCGACAACTACCGCCCCACCTACCAGATGGTAAAAGCTCTCGTGAAGCGCGTTCCCGACATAGTCTTCGACAGAGACCAGCTGGTCATCATCTCGCCCGACGAGGGCGCGATGGGCCGCTGCATGTTCTTCTCGTCGGTCCTGGGACTCGATGTGGGTATGTTCTACAAGCGCCGCGACTATTCCAGGGTCGTCGGCGGCAGGAATCCCATAGTCGCGCACGAATACCTGGGATCCGATCTGTCGGGCAAGGACGTCATAATAATCGATGACATGATCTCGTCCGGCGAGTCGTTCTTCGACGTCGCGGCCCAGATCAAGAAGCGCGGCGCCCGCCGCATATTCAGCTTTGACACCTTCGGTCTGTTCACCGCCGGCCCCGGCGGATTCGACGAGGCATACAGGGATGGGCTCTTCGACATGGTGTTCACGACGAACCTGGTTTACGTCGATCCCGAGATCAAGACACGCGAGTGGTTCTGCGAGGTGAACATGTGCAAATACGTCTCGTATATCATCGAGACCCTCAACCGCGACGAATCGACCAGTGTCATACTCGACCCCGTCGCAAAGATCCACGCGCTCCTCGAGCGACACAAGGCTGAATACGACGCCCAGCTGAAGATAGACTTCGAGGGAAAGAAGCCGGAGGGCACTCCCGGCGAATGACCTGCCGCCGGCGGTGTCACCGAAAAAACTCTTGACAAGCGGAAGAGAATGAAGTATAATATCTTTCACCGGTGTGCCCCCGTGCTTCGGGTGACGCGCCCGGCATAACACCCTTGGAGAAGTACTCAAGAGGCCGAAGAGGCGCCCCTGCTAAGGGTGTAGGCGGTCTAAAGCCGCGCGAGAGTTCAAATCTCTCCTTCTCCGCCATAGCCAAAAACAAGGGAAAACCCCTACATTTACTACGAAATCCGTGGTATTTGTAGGGTTTTTTCTTGTGCATTATGCACTAAACTTTGGTTGAGTGGTCATATTTTGGTCATGCTGACGTGTGGTCATTCTTGCTTCCAACCATCAACCTGATTCTTGATATGCGCCCGGTCGAAACCTCTGTCGAAGTAGTCGTTCGTCATCAGCATGTAATCGAGAGCGTCTTGGATTATTACTTGAGTTGAACCGCCGTATGCCGAACGGCACGTACGGTGGTGTGAGAGGGGCTACTCGTTAGCCCCTGCTCGATTTCGAAAAAAAGTATTTTCTGATAAACGGTTGACAACGGGAAACAAATATAGTATAATTACATACCAATAAGGTAGGTAATAAAGGCGGCCTCCGGCACAGGGGGCGTCTCAAGTTCCATCCTGCCGGACGGGGGCGTGAAGTGAATATCACACAGCTGAAATACGTACTCGAAGTCGCTGGCTCTCCGTCGATGCGCGAGGCATCGACGAAACTGTTCGTCACGCAGCCCGCCCTCTCTGCGAGCATACGCGAACTCGAGGACGAACTCGGGATAGTCATCTTCGAGCGTACCAACAAAGGGATCACGCTGACTGACGACGGACGCGAGTTCATCACTTACGCGAAGAAGGCGGTAGGTCAGTACATGATCCTCGAAGACCGCTATATGTCACGCGGCGGCGGTAAGGAGAAGTTCTCGGTCTCTGCGCAGCACTATAATTTCGCCATCAGGGCCTTTACAGCTCTTATAAAAAAAACTGCTCCCGGCAGATACGATTTTTCGTTCCGCGAGACCAAGACGAAGGAAGTGCTCGACGACGTCGCTGACCTGCGGAGCGAGGTCGGGATCATATCGTTCTCCGGTTCGAACGAAGGGCTCTTAAAAAAGCTTTTCCGCGACCTTCAGCTCGAGTTCGTACCGCTGATGAAAAGAGACACCTACATCTATGTCTGGAAGGATCATCCGCTCGCCGGTGAAAAGATGCTGTCCCTCGACGATATGAAAGGATGGCCGTGCGTCTCTTTCGACCAGAGCGGCGACGGCAACTTCTACATCACCGAGGAGGCGATGGCCGACTATCCGTTCGACCGGACGATACGGTCGGGCGACAGAGCGACGACTATGGAGATCATAGCCGAGCTCGGAGGGTATTCGGTCGGTTCGGGGATGCTGGCGGAGAAAGGGTCCGTTCTCAGCGGGATGGCAGCGATCAAGATGAAGGAGGAGGACCCTCTGACGATAGGCTACATAACGAGAGTCGGCCGCGCGCTCTCTCATTACGGAGAGGAATACGTAAAGGAACTGCTGAGATTCAGGGAGCTGTAGACGCGGCTTCCCCGCGATAACCTCCCCTTATCGCGGACAATAAGACCTGCCGAATTTACAAACCGGCCGCCCGGTGATATAATAATGCCATCGAAAACAAAGGAGGCTCGAACATCCCGTGAGCAAGTATAAATTCGAAACGCTTCAGCTCCATGTCGGACAGGAACAGGCCGACCCGGCAACCGACTCCCGCGCGGTGCCGATCTACCAGACGACATCATATGTATTTCACAACAGCAAACACGCCGCCGACCGCTTCGGGCTCGCCGACGCCGGCAATATCTACGGCCGGCTCACGAATTCCACGCAGGAAGTGCTCGAGAAGAGGATAGCCGCTCTTGAAGGCGGCAGCGCGGCTCTGGCGCTCGCTTCTGGCGCGGCGGCGATCACGTACACCGTAGAGGCGCTCGCGGCCGGAGGAGGCCATATCGTCGCTCAGAAGACGATTTACGGCGGCACATTCAACCTGCTGTCGCATACGCTGCCCCAGTACGGCATACGCACGACTTTCGTGAACGTCCGCGACCTTGGCGAGGTCGAGGCCGCGATCGAAGACGACACCCGAGCGGTATTCCTCGAGACGCTCGGCAATCCAAACAGTGACATTCCCGACATCGACGCCGTCGCGAAGATAGCTCACAGCCGCGGCATACCGGTCGTGATCGACAACACCTTCGGAACACCGTACCTCATCCGCCCGATCGAACACGGGGCAGACATCGTCGTGCATTCCGCCACCAAGTTCATCGGCGGCCACGGTACGACGCTCGGCGGCATCATAGTCGACTCCGGAAGATTCAACTGGAAGGCGAGCGGAAAATACCCGAACATCGCAGAGCCGAACCCCAGCTATCACGGCGTATCGTTCTGCGACGCCGCGGGGCCTGCCGCCTTCGTCACCTTCATCAGGGCCATCCTGCTGCGCGACACCGGGGCTTCGATCTCGCCCTTCAACGCCTTCCTGCTCCTGCAGGGCGTCGAGACGCTGTCGCTGCGGCTCGACCGGCACGCCGAGAACACGAAAAAGGTCGTAAGCTACCTTGCGGGACATCCGCTTGTTGAAAAGGTGAATCACCCGTCGCTGCCGGGCCATCCCGACCGGGCGCTCTACGAAAAGTACTTCCCGCGGGGAGGGGCGTCGATCTTCACCTTCGATATTAAGGGCGGGCAGGCCGAGGCCTGGAAGTTCATCGACAACCTGAAGATATTCTCGCTGCTCGCGAACGTCGCCGATGTAAAGAGCCTCGTGATCCATCCGGCGTCGACGACCCACTCTCAGCTGTCGAAGGAGGAACTTCTCGACCAGGGGATAAAGCCGAATACGATCCGACTCTCGATAGGGACAGAACACATCGACGACATCATCGCCGACCTCGAAGCGGGCTTTTCCGCGATAGGCTGAGCGCGGGGGCATGAAAATGAGTATGCTCCTCCGCCGGCGATGTAGTCACGCGGCGAAGTGCCGGTAAAGTTACAGCGCGCGAAATACCTGAATAACAGAAGGATCGCCGATTCTCAAATGAATCCGGCGAGACCCGCAGGCGCCCCGCTCACAAGCGATCATTACGGAAACAGTATATCACGGTCAGAACCGGATATCAACAGAAAATAATAATTTTTCGAAAGGAAAAATCATCATGTCAATATACACGTCCGCCGATCAGCTGATCGGAAAGACTCCTCTTCTTGAACTCACTCATATCGAAAAAGAATACGGCCTCGGAGCCAGGATCGCGGCAAAGCTCGAATACTTCAACCCCGCCGGCTCGGTGAAGGACAGGATCGCCAAGGCTATGATCGACGAAGCCGAGAGCAGCGGAAAGCTGAAACCCGGATCAGTCATAATCGAGCCGACCTCCGGCAATACCGGGATCGGGCTCGCGTCCGTCGCCGCCGCGAGGGGCTACCGCCTTATCCTCACGATGCCCGAGACTATGTCGGTCGAGCGCCGTCAGCTGATCAGGGCATACGGTGCCGAGATCGTGCTTACCGAAGGCTCAAAGGGCATGAAGGGCGCTATCGCGAAGGCGAACGAACTCGCAGAGGAGATACCGGACAGTTTCATCCCCGGCCAGTTCGTAAACCCGGCGAACCCGGCGGCTCACCGCGAGCATACCGGGCCCGAGATCTGGGATGATACCGACGGCAGGGTCGATATCTTCGTGGCCGGTGTCGGTACCGGCGGAACGGTGACCGGAGTAGGCGAATATCTGAAATCGAAGAACCCCGCCGTGAAGGTGGTGGCAGTCGAGCCGGAGACGAGCGCCGTGCTCTCGACGGGTGTCGCAGGGCCTCACAAGATCCAGGGCATCGGTGCGGGATTCGTGCCTGACGTTCTGAACACCTCGGTCTACGACGAGATAATCACGGTCCCGAACGAGAAGGCCTTCTCCACCGGACGCGAGATCGGAAGGAAGGAGGGAGTCCTGGTCGGGATCTCCTCCGGAGCGGCGACATACGCCGCGATCGAACTCGCAAAGCGCCCGGAGAACTCGGGAAAGCTGATCGTCGTGCTCCTTCCCGACACGGGAGACAGATATCTGTCCACCCCGCTGTTCTCGGACTGAGAGCACCGGCCGCGCGTCCGGCATCCGGCATACCCGGGTGCCGGATGTTCTCTTCATCTGAGAAGCGATAAGAAAATGAAGATCAACGGTAATCTCAAAAAACTCGCCTCCGCGGCAGTCATGACGGCGCTGATCTGCGTACTGACGGCTGCCGTAAGGATACCGTCACCCGTGAACGGATATCTGAATCTCGGCGACAGCGCCGTGCTGTTCGCCGGATGGTTTCTCGGCCCGCTTTACGGTGCGGCCGCTGCCGGCATCGGTTCGGCGTTCGCGGATCTGCTGGCGGGCTGGCCGGTCTACATACCCGGGACTGCCGTCATCAAGGCGCTGATGGCCGTGACCGTCGCTCTGGTGAGGTCTTTTCCGCGGGAAAGAGGCAGGAAAGGCAGCCGCGCAAGGCTCATTGCGGGATCCGCCGCCGCGGAGGCGATCATGGTCTCAGGATATCTGACTTATGAGGCAGCGTTCATGGGAGAAGGCTTCGCGGCGGCCCTGTCAGGAGTCCCCGGGAACGCTTTGCAGGGGGCCGTCGGTATAGCCGGTGCGCTGCTGCTCACCGCAGCCGCGGAGCGCACCGGAGCCGTCAGGCCGTTCGGCGGGACCGGCCGCTGACGCCGGCTCGGGGTACGGTGACGGTGAGACGGAGGCCGTGCAAAACCGAAAATCATGCCCGGAACGCGCAGTTTCGGGCTTTTTGTTGAATTATTCCGGGAAAAGCGGTATAATATATTAAATACGCTTATCAAATCGAAACTACAGTGAGGTACCGTGTCAATGAGCAGAATCGGAAACAGGAACGGAGCGGGGCGGCCGAACGTGCTGGTCATCGTGACCGACGATCAGCGCGCAGGGTGCATACACGCCCTGGGCAACGGTGACATAAAGACGCCGAATCTCGACGCCCTCGTCGGGCGCGGGACGTCCTTCACCCGGGCGCATATCCCGGGAGGGTCGGTCTCGGCAGTCTGCATGCCCAGCAGGGCGATGATCAACTCCGGGCGCTTCCTCTACAGCCTTGAGGGAGAGGGGCAGAACATCCCGCCCGAGCACACGACGCTCGGTGAGTGCTTCAGGGCGGCCGGATACCGCACGTGCGGCATCGGAAAGTGGCATAACGGGCCGGCTTCGTACACCCGCTCCTTCACAGACGGGGCCGATATATTCTTCGGCGGCATGTGGGACCACTGGAACGTTCCTGTGTGCGACTTCAGGCCTGACGGCGGATACGAAAACTATATCCGCTTCACCGACAACTTCACCGCCGCCAACAGTGCGCCTCCGGTGCGGGCCGACCGCATACATGCCGGGGTGCATTCCACCGACCTCTTCTCGGCAGACGCGACCGACTTCATAAAGAATTATGACGGCGACTCACCTTTCTTTATTTACCTCGCGTACATGGCGCCGCACGACCCGCGCACGATGCCGGAAGAGTTCCGCACGATGTACGATCCGGAAAAGATACCGCTTCCCGACAACTTCCTCGAGATGCCGGCCGTCAACTGCGGCTGGTGCGGCAGCGGACGCGACGACAACCTCGCCGAATATCCCCGCAGGCCAGAGAGCATAAAACGGCACATCGCCGACTACTACGGCATGATCAGCCATC
Organism: Clostridia bacterium; assembly: GCA_017454675.1. Lineage (GTDB taxonomy): Bacteria > Bacillota > Clostridia > Oscillospirales > CAG-272 > CAG-390. Next base: position 21,961 of record JAFTCN010000010.1, on the reverse strand, counting down.
TCGACTTCCGCATCGGGCAGATCTTCGACGCCCTGAAGGAAAGGGGATTCTGGGATAATACGATCGTGGTGTTCATGGGCGACAACGGGCTGGCCGTCGGCAACCACGGGCTGATGGGCAAGCAGAGCATTTACGAGCACAGCGTTGCCGTACCGCTCGTCATCGCCGGCCCCGGCGTGCCGGAGGGGCGGAGGAACGACAGCCTCTGCTACCTGCTCGACGTCTATCCCACTCTCTGTGATCTGTGCGGGCTCGACATCCCGGAATCGGTCGAGGGCATAAGCCTCGTCCCGACGATGCTGAATCCGGAGGTCGGACACCGCGAAACGCTGTATTTCGCCTTCCAGGGCAGGATCCGCGGTGTCACCGACGGCCGCTGGAAGCTCATCGAATACCGCACCGAGGATCTGAAGCTCACTCAGCTCTTCGACCTGAAGACCGACCCGTCGGAGAAGATCAACTGGTTCGACTTCCCCGGCAGGGAGCAGATCACGGCAGAGCTCCGCGAACTGCTGATGGAGTACCGCAAGTCGACGGGCGACGAGAACAGCAAATACGGAAAGATCTTCTGGGAACAGTACGACAGATACGCCGCCGCCGAGGTGAAGAACCCCTATAAGCCGTCGGGCAGGGACATCATGCGCCGCATGGCGATAAATGTCAAATAAAAAAGCCTTCGCATGACGGAAGGCACGAAATAACATGAATGAGGTGACAGACCATGTTCAGGATCGACTATGAAGCACTCACCGATCCGTCGGAGCAGCCGCTCGACCGGATCCCCGAAGACGGAGGGTACTGCGCGATATTCAGAAGGATCGCGTGCGTCGGCGACTCGCTCTCCTCAGGCGAGTTCGAGACCAAGATCGAAGGCGAGAAGACGAGATACACCGACATGTTCGAGTATTCCTGGGGACAGTTCATCGCGCGGAGGTGCGGCTCGCACGTGAGCAACTTCTCGAGAGGCGGGATGTCGGCCTACGAATACTGCAACGGATTCGCCGAGACGAAGGGCTTTTTCGCCCCCGAACTCGCCGCGCAGGCGTATATCATCGCTCTGGGGTGCAACGATACCCGCAGCACGTCGAGACCGATGGGGAGCGTCGGCGACATCTGCGACGAAGACCCGGAGAAGAACGCCGACAGCTTCGCAGGCTGGTACGGGCGCATCGTCCAGCGCTACAGGGAGATCTCGCCAGACGCCAAATTCTTCTTCATGACCATGCTGCGCGACGACCGTCCCGATACCCAGAAGAGAGTCGCTGCCCAGTCGCAGATCATGCGCGACATGGCGGAGCATTTTTCGAACTCATACGTCATCGACATGGAGAAATACGGCCCGACCAACGACGAGAACTTCCGGAAGACATTCTTCCTGCACGGGCATATGAACCCGTGGGGATATCTGTTCTTCGGCAAGCTCACCGCGGCCTACATCGACTGGATAGTGAGGCACAATATGGACGACTTCAGGAGAGTGGGGTATATCGGTACGCCCCTCGCCGACAGCGAACTGACAAAGCGCTACGGGAACGGCTGGAGCTGAGCCTGCCTCGAGATCTCTCCCGTCATTTATTAAGGACATCCCGGCCGGGATGTCCTGTTTGATTCAGGCTATTGCTGATCCCTCGCCGAGTCCGAAGAACATACTCCCGGCGTTCTCGGCCAGGGTCTCGCGTATGAGCCTGTGTCCCTTCTCGCTCGGGTGGATGCCGTCGTCGGAGATGAGCGAGCGGTAGTCGTGCGAGAGAAGGAACGGACTGCGGATGTCGATGAGCGGGCAGCCGCTCTCGGTCGCGACGCGCTCGACGAGTCCGTTGTAGTATTCGTGGAAGCGGTAGAGCATTCCGACGTTCCCGAGCCACGACAGTATGCTGTCTGCCGAGTTGCCCCGCACGATATGTTTGAAGTACAGGTCGGGGTCGATGGGAACGAGGTTGGTCAGTGCGACGGCCGCTCCGGCCTCTCTCGCCCTCTCTATGTTCCTTTTGTAGACCGCGACGAACTCCTCGGGTCCCGTGACCGGGCGGTGTTCGCCTTCGGGGCATTCCGAGACCGCCCGCCAGTCGTGGTCGGAGTCGTTGCCGCCGTATTCGAAGAGCACGGCGAAGCGTCCGTCTGACGTATCCGGGAGGAGCCGGTCGAGACGGTCTCCGCAGTATCTGACCGTCGCGCCCATGCGGGAGCGGTTGATCACGGAGATGCCGCGTTCGGTCAGCGGGCCGAACGTGCCGTCGTCGCACAGCGTATAGCTGTGCATCCCCGCTCCCGAGCGGTATATTATCCCTTTCATCACGGAATCTCCGAGGATAAAGAGCTGTTTCATCTGCCTTTTCCTTCCTTTGCATGGTTTTCGTCTCTATTTTACCTTCCGCGGCCGGAAAAGTCCACCTACCGCCGCGAGGTCCCGGGAAACTCCCGGTCTACCGCCCGGAAACCGGCGGTAGAGTGCCTCTCTACCGCCGGTAGAATCAAAAAAAGGCATGATAACGGCATAACGCTCTGAAAAATGGTATCTCCCGGCCGGTCATCTGTCCCCCGCGGACATGTCTTTACCTGAGCTTTCTTCTTTTTTGTTTTCAATTCCGGGGGATTATGATATAATATATGAGCAATATTATGTTTCTTTGACAGTGACCGGAAAGACCGGAAAACCGTGGTGAAATGGACAGAAGAGAACTGACTGAAACGATAGCGTCGAATATTACCGCGCTGAGGCAGGGGGCCGGAATGACTCAGGCCGATCTCGCGGAAAAACTCAATTATACCGACAAGGCGGTGTCGAAATGGGAACGGGCGGAGTCGCTGCCGGACATCGCTGTGATCAAGGAGATCGCCGACCTGTTCGGCGTGTCCGTCGATGCCCTCATGGGAAGCAGCGACGGCCTTTCCGACGCCGGAAGCTCCGCGGCGGCGTCGGGGAAGACGGGCGGCGGAAAGAAGATACTCGGGATGTCGGCCGCGAGGTTCGATATCTCGCTGCTCTCCGCGACGGCGGTCTGGCTCGTCGCAGTGATCCTGTACGTCGTGATGCGGTCTGTCGGCGGCGACGCGGGGAAGCTGTGGCTGATATTCGTCGGAGCGGTCCCGCTGACCTTTACCGTGCTCCTGGTGTTCAACTGCATCTGGGGGCACAACAGGCTTTGCCAGCTGATAATCATGCTGCTGACGGCGTCGGTCCTTGCGTTCTTGTATCTTCTGATGCTCACTGTCTTCGGGATGAACCTGTGGCAGATCTTCCTCATAGCAGTGCCGGCCGCCGCCGCGCTGCTGCTCTGGTATCTGCTGGAGAACAGAAACAGAAGCTGAAGACAGGTACAGAGCGGAAGGATGACGGGAGAAGAGATATGAAAGACGCAAGGATCGAAAACGGAGAAGACGCGGCCCGCGGGAACGCGGACGAAGAGAAGAGGACGGAAAACGGTACGGGGAGAGCAGTATGGAAGGCCGGAGCCATTACCGGCCCGGTGCCGCCCGCGCTCGTCACCTGCGCGGAGAACGGACGCGTGAACGTTATCACGGTCGCCTGGACGGGCATACTCTGCTCAAAGCCTCCGGTCACCTACATCTCCGTGCGGCCGGAGCGGTTCTCGCACGGGATCATAGACCGCACGGGCGAGTTCGTGATCAATTTCCCGAACGACGCCATCGCGCGTCAGACCGATCTTTGCGGCATGCTCAGCGGAAGGAAGGTCGACAAGATAGAAAAGTGCGGATTCCATCTGCTGCCGGGCTCGGAGGTGTCGGTCCCGGTGATCGCCGAATGCCCGCTGTCGGTCGAGTGCCGGGTCATCGAAAGAAAAGATCTCGGCAGCCATACCCTGTTCATGGCCGAGATCGTCGCGACGCAGGCCGACGAACGGTATGTGGACGAAAAAGGGAAGCTGGTCCTGCGGAAGGCGGGAATGCTCGCGTATCTGCACGGCGAGTATTTCGCGACGGGCAGGAAATGCGGCAGATTCGGCTTCTCGGTGGCAAAGAAAGGCAAAAAATGACGCCTCCGGGCGCGTGCCGCGGTGCGCGGACATACGGAGCCGGAAGCGGAAGCGCCGGTGTGACATGTGACGTAGTATTGAATAAACAATTCTGACGGAAGGACAGGAACAGGTAGGAAAAATGAACGGCGCGGAGAAGGAAGAAAAGAAAGAAAAGAACGCGGACCCCGCGTTCGACTACGGACCTTACGACATAGATTCGTTTCTCATGATAGGCCAGTCGAACATGTGCGGCAGGGGCGACATCGGCTCCGTCGAGCCGATAGAGGACAAAGACCTGCTCATGCTGCGCAACGGGCGCTGGCAGAAGCTGAGCGAGCCGGTAAATCCCGACAGGGGAGTCTTTTCCGGCAAATACCGTTCGGGAGTCTGCCTCGCGACCTCGTTCGCCGAGGAGTATCACCGCGCGACTGGAAGGATCACCGGACTCATTCCCTGCGCCGACGGCGGAACGTCGCTCGACGCCTGGCAGCCCGGCGGGACGCTCTACGAGAACGCGGTCTTTCACGCAAGGCAGGCGATGAAGATATCGAATCTGCGCGGCATACTCTGGCATCAGGGCGAGGCCGACGTAAAGAAGCCCGATCGCGTGGCGGACTACCGCCGCCGCTTCCTCTTCATGATCGACAGCCTGCTCTCCGACCTCGGAGTGCGGGTGCCTGTCGTGATAGGCGAGCTGGGGCAGTATCTGCTCAGTCGTGAAGGCTACGGTCTCGTCCCCGAGCTCAACGGGATCTTCGCGAAGATAGCGGAGGAGAGAGAGGACATAGCGCTCGCCCCGGCCGGTGGACTTTCCTGCAGGCACGATATCCTTCACTTCAACGGGCCGTCGCTGCGCATATTCGGACGCAGGTATTTCGAGGCTTACCGGGGAATACCCGGCGCGCTGCCCGAAAAAGCTGCGGAGCCGGCGGCGCCCGCCGCCGAACAGATTCCGGACGCCACGGCCGCGATGCCGGTCACGGAGGGCGGGTGCGCGGTGCCGAAATTCATGCGCGGCGTCGCGGTGCTGGAGCCGGGAGTGGCAAGGGTCGTCGACGACATCCCTGTGCCCGACCCGGGAGACTACGGCTGCATACTCAAGATGAGTTACTGCGGATACTGCAACACCACCGACACGCGTATCATCGACGGCGTCTCGACGGGCGACAAGGGCGACCTTCCGTACCCGATCGTGATCGGCCACGAAGGCGTCGCGACGGCAGTGAGCGTCGGACGCAAGGTGAGGTACATAAAGCCGGGCGACCGCTTCCTGCGGCCGTATACCGGTGACAGATACGGCAAATACTACGGAAACTCGGGCAACATGTGCGAGTACAACCTCGGCGCCGACAGAAAGGCTATGCTGGAGGACGGCATAGATCCGAAACTCATCCCGACCGACGGCCGGTGCAGACCTCTGCCCGACTTCATATCCGACGTCGACGCGCCGGTGCTGATCCCTCTCGTCGAGTGCCTCAGCGCGGTGTCGAACTTCGGCCTGGGAGAGGGCATGAAGGTGCTCATCTACGGCGCGGGCCCGATGGGACTCGGCATGGCGAGCTGCCTGCGGCTGGCGGGGGCCGACGTCACGCTGGCCGACGTGCTGCCGCGCAGGCTCGCATACGCGTCGTCGAGGCTCGGGATAGGAAAGACGGTGTGCAACGACGGGACAGCGCTCACAAAGATCCTGCCCCCCGTCTACGACGCCGTGTTAGACATGGTGGGGAGCACAGCGGTGCTGAACGAGGGAAGCTTTATGCTGCGCCCGGGAGGAAAGCTCTGCGCCATGGGCACTCTCACGAAGCAGGACTGCAGGGTGGACCTCGCGGCGATGCAGAACCACACGTCGGTCCACATACTCGGATACCCGTACAACAAGATGGCGTACTACGGAAAGCTGCTGGAGCTCGTAAAGGACGGCAGCCTGCGTCCGTCCGACTTTTACTCTGACGTCATGCCTTTCACCGAAATCGAAAAGTGCATAGCGATGAACAGGGAGAGAAACACGGTAAAGGTCATTCTTTCGTACGACTGATCCGCGGCGCGGCCGTGAAATGAAACAGTGAAAAGAGGAACGCAAATGGAAAACCAGTCAGCTGCGATGAAGCAGGTATCCTACAGGGATATCGACATCGACGGAGGATTCTGGAAGGAAAAGCAGCTCCTTATCCGGAACGTCACGATGATGAACGTCTACCGGAGGTTCGCCGAGACGGGGCGCTTCGACGCCTTCGCGTTCGGCTGGAAGGAGGGCGACCCCAACAAGCCGCACGTCTTCTTCGATTCCGACGTGGCGAAGTGGATGGAGGCCGTCGCGTACCTGGCGGCCAAGGAGCGCTGCCCCGAGCTCGAGAAGATCGTCGACGACACCGTGGACCTCATAGAGAAGAACCGCATGCCCGACGGATACTTCAACTCATATTTCGGGCATATCGACCCCGACGGCAGGTTCACCGACCGCTCGAAGCACGAGCTCTACTGCGCCGGCCACCTGATCGAGGCTGCGATCGCCTACCGCGACGCGACGGGGAAGGACAGGTTCCTGCGCCTCATGACTGACTACGCCGATCTGATCTACGACATTTTCTATGTAAAAAAGTCGGCCGCCTTCACGACGCCCGGCCACGAGGAGATCGAGCTCGCGCTGGTAAAACTGTCGGAGGCGACCGGAGACCCGAAATACACAGATCTCGCTGATTATTTCATAAGGGAACGCGGACGCGAGCCGGGCAGCCCACATGCGCAGGACCATGCCCCTGTGGCCGATCAGAGGACCGCAGAAGGCCATGCGGTCAGGGCCTGCTATCTCTACTCGGGAGCGGCCGACCTCGCGCGTGTGAGAGGCGACAGCCGCCTCCGCGATGCCGTCACCGCCATATTTGACAATATAGTTGACCGCAGGATGTACGTGACGGGGGCGATAGGCCAGACATGTGTCCACGAGGCCTTCATGGGCGATTACGATCTGCCCAACATGACGGCCTACGCCGAGACCTGCGCGAACCTGTCGCTCGCGCTTTTCGCGCGGCGCATGACGCTGCTCGAGCCCGACGCGAAATACGCCGACACCGCCGAACTCGTGATATACAACTCGTTCCTGTCGGGGATCTCGCTCGACGGAAAATCCTTCTTCTATTCGAACATGCAGGAGAACGACTGCAAGGTGCGCCGCCGTGAGTTCAGCGGAGGGCACAGGGAGTTCTGTCCCGCCGACGAGCGCGTCGAGGTGTTCTCATGCTCCTGCTGCCCGCCGAACGTCGTGCGCTTCATCGCGTCGATAGCCGATTTCATGTACGGAGTGTCGGGGAACACCGTCTGGGTACACCAGTATATCTCGTCGACCTCGGAGTTCGACGGAAGGAAGATCACCGTGAGAACGGCCTATCCCTACGACGGAACGGTGAACATCAGCTACTCCGGCGCCCCCGGAAAACTTGCGCTGCGCATACCCGGCTGGGCGACTGAATGGTCGCTCGAGATCGGCGGCAAGCCGGCGTCGGGAGATCTCAGAAAGGGTTATCTGTATGTCGGTGTGAACGGCGGCGACGAGATAAAGCTCCGCATATCGATGCCGGTCCGGTTCATCGAGGCAAATCCCGAGGTCTGGGACGACGCCGGACGCGTGGCGGTCGCGAGAGGTCCGATCGTCTTCTGCCTCGAGGGAAAGGACAACGGCAGGCTCCTTCGCGACATTAGGCTCGACCCGCGCGGCAGATATTCGTTCCGCACCGACGCGGAACTCGGCGTCCCGGTGCTCCGGACGACGGGCTATTCGAGATACTGGAACGAAGACCGGCTCTACGGCGCCCCCGCCCCTCTTGTCAGCAGGGAGGTCACTCTCATCCCGTATTTCGCCATGGCGAACAGGGGAGAGACCGATATGATAATCTGGGTGCTGCCGAAGTACTGATATAGATGTTTCCGACAGACTGTCCGGGATGAAAAACGGACCGGCGGGGCTGCTTGCCCTGAAGAGGTATCAAAATATGAATGATGATAATAAGAAAAGAAACCGGAAAAGTGTAGAGATCCCCGACGGGGGCGCGGGCAACATTGATGTACGTTCCGTAAAGGCCGCCGGGGAACCGGGGGCCGCCGTTGACGTGGCCGGCGCGGGACGCCCGCGAAGGCCGGTCTGGTTTCGCTACGCCGTCGCCGCGGCAGCCACCCTCTTTTTGCTTGTGGCGGCCGGACTTTCGGTCTTTATCGCAAACTCTGTCATCCGGGGCAGTCACGGAGATCAGACCGGCACCGGTGCCGCGGAAACTGCAGATCCCTCCGCACGGGATCCGGGCACCGGAGACTGGACTGTGGAATTCGGGGATGCCGGTTACAGGGGATACCCCGGTCCCGTCGAATATTCATGCGGGATGACTGTTGAAGATCAGGAGATCATTCTCGGAATCTGGAACCGGTATGAACACCCGGAAGGTCTGTGGGACGGCATTCCCGACGCCTGTTTCAGACTCACCGACGATCCGGAAGGAGGAACCCGCGAGTTTTTCGGAATGAATTATACACGGGATCCCAAAGGTTATCTGTTCTGCTACCACAATGGAACTGATCTGAACGATCCCGAAAAGGAGCGCTGGGTAAATACCTATGCTTTCATTTCCGATTCGGACGCGGAGGTGATCTTCGGCATGATAGACAGATACCGCGCGGAGAATGCCGTCTGGACGATGTCGGTGAATGGTGAAGGATACCAGCTGACCCGGGAGGATTGGGAAAGCTTCAGGGAAATATGGCTTGATTACACGAGATTATATAAAAATCAGCTCGTCGGCGCACCGAGGGAGGAGGATGCCGCGGCGCTGATCGGCGGCAGGAAACCGACCTTTTCCCTGACCTTGGAAAACAGCAGATACAAGCCTGAGGAATTCAGATTCTACCGGGATCTGAGGCTGATCGAATTTGAATGTGTTCAGATCAGCGGAGTTGAAAGGTACACCGTACGGAAATACACCTATGTCTCGGAGGAGGACGCCGCGGCGCTCACCGGGATGATGACTCATTACGGCATATCGGCCGAAGCTGCGGTATCGGAGATCTATAACGCGGGATATATATCTCCTGAGGTCGCTTCAGGTAAATGGACGGGCGAAACCGATGCATGTGATTCCCAGTCCCTGCCGCTCTTCATCATTGATTCTTCCGAAAAACTTGACGGTTTCATGACCCGGTTCAAAGGCGCGTTCGATCCCTACAGACCGCGTGGGGAAGACGGTGTGACCTTCGCTCAGGGGATCGCGGGATATGACGCGGGATTTTTCGAAGACAGCTCTCTCGTTTTAGTTCTTATCGAGGCGACAAGCGGAGGTGACAGGTTTAGGGTCGGGAGTGTCTTTCAGGGCTGGGTCGACAGTCCGGGAAAGCCGGACAGCCGAATCCCTGCGGCTTGCATTTATATCGTCAATACGGTCGAAGGAAACACCGACGACCTGGGGGCATGGATGGCGGTGATCCCGGTCCCCAAGACACTGCTGGAACACGGAGAAGGACGGTGCCTTGCTCGGATAATATCCGGTTGAAACAGAAAGAACGGGAGTCGTCTTGAAAGCTGACTGTCTTCCCGGGTTTCGCGAAAAAAAGCACACAGGCATAGATCCGGTGATCCAGTCCTGTGTGCTTTCTTTGTGCGCCCGGCATGCGCGATCCCGGGCGGTGAACCTGCTCCGAAGAAAGAAGCATTCCGCCATCACGGCTGCGCCGCTTCGATCTCGCATTCCTCCGGGAGCGTGTTCTCCTGCGACGACGCGAGCATCGATTCGAGCTTTGCCTTCGAACCGGCGAATACTATCTTCTTCAGCGAATCGCAGCCGGCTATGGCGCTGTTGCCTACCGACGTCAAAGTCGAAGGCAGCCGGAGCTCCGTCATCGACAGGCAGCTGATGAACGTCCGGCTCTCGAGGACTGTCAGCCCTTCGGGAAGATCGGCCGACTTCAGTGAGTAGCAGCCCTTGAATGCCCTTACGGTGAGCTTGCGCAGTCCGCTTCCGAACCTTACCTCCTCGAGCCTCACGCAGTCGGCGAAGGCGGACTCGCCTATCTCGGCGACGCTGTCGGGTATCGTGACCGATACAAGGCCGGTACACGAGAAGAAGCTTCGCTCGCCTATCTTCGTGACCGACGCCGGTATCTCGACCGACGTCATGAATTCGGCCCAGAAGAAGGCCTTGTCCGCGATGGCGCGGACAGCTTTGCCGTCGAAGACGTCGGGGATTATTACGTGCTCGCCGCCCCTGTATATGTCCTTGTTGAACGAGAGGACGCCGTCCCCGTCGATGCTGAACCAGGGCATGGTGCGGCTGTCTCCGACCGTCACCTCGGTCCGCCCGGTGACCTTGCGCGCGTTCTCCAGGATGCACGAGGACGCCTTGCCGGGGCAGTCGCGGTAGTTTCCGAGCGAGTTATAGATCTCGTATGCCGCGAGATAATCGGTCGCGGCGTAAAGTTCCTCCGCTTTGCGGTATTGCCGCGCCGGTCTCCAGACGTTTTTTTCAAGCTTCGCGGCGCCGACCGCGGCGGCGATGACCAAAAGTGCGGCGGCGGCCGCGAGCAGGACGGTCATTATCCTTTTTTTGCGTTTTTTTGCCGCCTCAGTGCCGGCGCGTCCCTCCGCGTTCTCGCGGTAGATCGCCTGTCGCTCGGCCGACGAAAGATGCCTGCGGGGAGTCTCCCCGGCGTCTTTTCCGTTTCCGCCGGATGTGTTGATGTCTTTTCCGGATCCCATCGTTTTTTCCTTCAGAACCGTGTTATCTTGTGTCTCTTTCAAAGAAGTATTTCACTCTGTGCGCCTTGACGCTGTGGACCATGCCCATCATGATGTGCATCGCCAGCATCGACGACCCTCCGTAGCTGATGAAGGGAAGGGTGATCCCGATGACGGGCAGCATAGCCAGACACATCCCGATGTTCTCGGATGTCTGAATGATCACCGCCGCCGCGACCCCCACGCAGATGAGAGAGCCGGTATCCTTGCGCGAAGTCCTGGCGATCATAAAGCAGCGCACCGTTATCGCGACCAGCGCCGATATGACGCCGATCCCGGCTATGATGCCGAATTTCTCGCAGAGGGAGGAGAAGGCGAAGTCGTTCTCGCACGCGTAGAGCGTCTTGTACACCTCTCCGCCGTTGATCCCGCGTCCGAACAGACCTCCGTTCTGGATGCAGCTGCGCCCAAGCAGGGGCTGCATGCCCTTGCCGAGAGGGTCGCCCTCGGGGTTGAAGCCGTAGATTATTCGACGCTGCTGGTCCTCTCTCAGATGCGGCCAGAGGTACGGGATGAGGGCGAAGGCGGCGAGTCCTCCGCCGATGAAATAAAAGATGTGGAGCCCCGCGCAATAGAGCATCACGAGCATGATGCCGATATAGACCAGCGCGACGCCGAGGTCGCCCGAGAGGAGTATCATCCCGATCACTCCGCCGGCGTGGCAGAAAAGACCGAACAGCGGCAGAGGCCGGTTGATCTTGTCCTTGACCAGGTCGAGATGCTTCGAGAAAGTCATTATGAAGGATATCTTGACGAACTCGGACGGCTGGATGTGTATCGGCCCGATTATGATCCAGCTCTTGTTCGCGCCCTCCGCCGTGCCGTATATCAGCGTCACCGCCAGTATGAGCAGCTGGAAGACGAGCGCGGGTATCCAGAGCTTGTTTGTTACCTCTTCATAGTCGAGAGTCGCGATGAGTATCGCGCCCACCGTTCCGATCGCAACCGCGATCGCCTGGGTCCGCAGCAGCGAGATGCCGCCCGCCAGCGGGGCGTCGCGTATGCCGTACAGAGTCAGAAGACTGAGCGCCGAGAGCACAGTGGTGCAGATAAGGAGACAGGGATCGAACCGTCGCAGCTTTTCATGAAAAGGCATCGTAAAGGCTTTCACCGTATCCCACCTCCTTGCACCGGCATTAACGTGTCTTTTTTATATTCCGCGTGAAGGACGCCGTCAGAACTGACGGCCCCAGACGACCATGTGCTTCGCGGGCTTCCCGCAGCAGACGCATCTGTCCGAGATGTGCTCCTCTTCAAAGGGAATGCAGCGGGATTTCACGCCGCCGGTGTCGTTCTTGATCCTGTCCTCGCATTCGGTGTCGCCGCACCACATGGCCTTTATGAAGCCGGGCCGCTCCTCCGAGAGTCGCAGGAACTCATCGTACGTCGAGGCGGTCGAGGTCTTCGCGGCGAGGTTGGCGGCGGCTCTGTCGTAGAGAGCGGCGAAGAGTTCGTCGAGAGCATCTCCGACCGCCCTTGTGATGCCGTCGAGCGGGACCGTTTTTTTCTCGCGCGTGATCCTGGAGACAATGACGCAGCTGCCGTTCTCGATGTCGCGGGGGCCGATCTCTATGCGGAGCGGAACGCCCTTCATCTCGTACTGGGCAAACTTCCATCCGGCGCTGTTGTCGCTGTCGTCGAGCCTGACCCTGTATTTTCCGGACAGTGTTTCGGCGAGTTTCGACGCCGCTTCGAGGACGCCGGGCTTGTGCTGCGCGACGGGCACTATCACCGCCTGGATCGGAGCTATGGCCGGAGGCAGCACGAGGCCGCTGTCGTCGCCGTGCGACATGATGATCGCGCCGATCATTCTCGTCGATACTCCCCAGGATGTCTGGTGCGGATATCTTCTTACGTTCTCGCGGTCGGTGTAGGTGATGTCGAAGGCCCTGGCGAAGCCGTCGCCGAAGTAGTGCGAGGTGCCGCCCTGGAGCGCGAAACCGTTGTGCATCATCGGCTCCACGGTATACGTCTCGATGGCTCCGGCGAACTTTTCCTTCTCGGTCTTGCGGCCTTTGATGACAGGTATCGCGAGGACCTTCTCGTAGAAGTCGGCGTAGCACCCGAGCATGCGGAGCGTCTCCTCGCGGGCCTCCTCCTCGGTCTCGTGCATCGTGTGCCCCTCCTGCCAGAGGAACTCGGAAGTGCGGAGGAACGGCCTCGTGGTCTTCTCCCAGCGCACGACGTTGCACCACTGGTTGTAGAGCTTGGGGAGGTCGCGGTAGGAGTGGATTATATTCTTATAGTGATCGCAGAAGAGCGTCTCCGAAGTCGGCCTGACGATCAGCCTCTCCTGGAGTACGTTCTGTCCGCCTATCGTGACGACGGCGCACTCGGGCGCGAAGCCCTCGACGTGGTCCTTCTCCTTCTGGAGGAGCGATTCGGGGATGAACAGGGGCATGTATACGTTCTCGTGGCCGAGCTTCTTGAACTCCGCGTCGAGGATCTTCTGTATGTTCTCCCAGATCGCGTAGCCGTACGGTCTGATTATCATGCAGCCCTTGACCCCGGAGTAGTCGATGAGCTCCGCCTTCTTGACTATATCCGTGTACCACTGGGCGAAGTCAACGTCCATCGGGGTGATCTCTTCGACCATTTTTCTGCTGTCTTTTTCTTTAGCCGACATATTTTGCGGATCCTGCCTTTCATACCGCCGCGCTGCCGGAGGGAACCGGAAAAGCCGCGAAACGGCGATAGTAATGAATACTTATTATAATATATTTCTCTTGCATTGTCAATGAAAAAGGTTGAAGTCGAAGCAGAAATAATGTATAATATATGCTATGTATCTGTGCCCGTCTGGGCCCCGGAGGGATATATGGGATTCTTCTTCGAATATATGATGCTGTCGCTGCCGTGGATAGTGATGTTCACGGCCGTCTGGATTCCGGCGAGGGTGCTTTTCATCACCGGACGGCGGGAGCGCCTCGGCGCGATCGCGTCGAGGCCGGTCCGGGAGACGGCGGCGCACGAGGTCTTTCTGTGGCTGTTCGGCGTTTCGCTGACCGTCATCCTCTCGCAGACTCTGACCGTCGACGGCAGCCCGTCGTTCTTCGTGCCGAAGCTGCGAACAGACGGCGAATACCTCAATCTCATACCGCTCCGGTCGCTGAGGAGGCTGAAAAACACCGGTACCGCGTCGGAGAGCCGCTTCTTCATGGTCAACATACTCGGTAACATAGCGGTGTTCGTACCGCTGGGAGCCTTCTTCGCTGCCGCCTTCGGAAGGAAGATCCCCGTAACGGCGCTGTTCTGCGCGGCGGTCTCGCTGACGGTGGAGCTCGCGCAGCTGTTCATGCCGCGGGCAGCCGACATAGACGACATCATACTGAACACGGCGGGCGGCGTGATCGGAGCCGCTCTGTGCGCCGCGGTCCGAGCGGCCGCCGGGCGGATAAGGAAAAAGCGGGCGGCGGAAGGAGGAGCGTAAATTGGGAAAATTTGAACTGGTATCCGATTATACGCCCTGCGGCGACCAGCCGGCGGCGATAGCGAAGCTCACCGAAGGCGTGCTTCGCGGCGACCGCATGCAGACGCTGCTGGGCGTCACCGGCTCCGGAAAGACCTTCACGATGGCCAACGTCATAGCGAACGTGAACCGGCCGACTCTCGTCCTGGCGCACAACAAGACTCTCGCGGCGCAGCTCTGCACCGAGTTTCGCGAGTTCTTCCCGCACAACGCCGTCGAGTATTTCGTATCCTATTACGACTATTACCAGCCCGAGGCATACATCCCCGGGAAGGATATGTACATTGAAAAGGACGCGCTGATCAACGACGAGATCGACAGACTCCGCCACAGCGCCACATCGGCCCTGTTCGAACGCCGCGACGTCATCATCGTGTCGAGCGTGTCCTGCATATATTCGCTGGGCGACCCCGAGGAGTACTGCCGGCTCGTCGTGCCGGTGCGGCCGGGCATGTCCCTCGACCGGACCGACTTCGTAAAGCGGCTGACGTCGATCTCGTATACCCGAAACGACATGAACTTCGTCCGCGACAGCTACCGCGTACGCGGCGACACGGTGGACGTCATACCGGCCAATTCCGACGAAAAAGGCCTGCGCGTCGAGTTCTTCGGGGACGAGGTCGACAGGGTCTCTGAGATCAACACTCTGACCGGAGAGGTCCTCCGGCGGCTCAGCTACGCCGCTATATACCCCGCGACGCACTATGCCGTGTCGGACGACCGGCGCGAGACCGCTCTGCGCGAGATCGAGCGCGAGATGAACGAGCGGGCCGAGTATTTCAGGTCTCAGAACAAGCTCCTCGAGGCGCAGAGGATCACCGAGCGCACGAGATACGACATAGAGATGCTGCGCGAGATCGGATTCTGCTCGGGAGTCGAGAATTATTCGCGGATCATATCGGGCAGGGAACCGGGCTCGACGCCGTTCTGCCTGCTCGACTATTTTCCGAAGGACTGGCTGCTCTTCGTCGACGAGAGCCACGTCACCCTGCCGCAGATACGCGGCATGAGCGGCGGCGACTACGCGAGGAAAAAGAACCTCGTAGACTACGGCTTCAGACTGCCCTCCGCTTTTGACAACCGGCCGCTCTTCTTCGACGAGTTCGAGCAGCGGATAAACCAGGCGATATTCGTCAGTGCCACACCGGGCGACTACGAGCGCGAGAACAGCGACAGCGTCACCGAGCAGCTGATACGGCCGACCGGGCTCGTCGATCCCGAGATCACGGTAAGGCCGGTCGAAGGCCAGATCGACGACCTCCTCGGCGAGATAAAGAAGTGCGTTGAGGCCGGCGAGCGCGTGCTCGTCACGACGCTCACGAGGAAGATGGCGGAAGACCTGACCGACTACCTCACCGAAAACGGGATCAGGGTCAGGTACATACACTTCAGCGTCGAGACGATCGAGCGCACCGAGATCATACGCGACCTGCGGCTCGGAGTGTTTGACGTCCTGGTGGGCATCAACCTGCTGAGAGAGGGCCTCGATATCCCCGAGGTCGCCCTCGTGGCGGTGCTCGACGCCGACAAGGAGGGCTTCCTCCGGTCGGGGACATCGCTCATACAGACGGTCGGCCGCGCGTCGAGAAACCTGCACGGCAGGGTCATCCTCTACGCCGACAGCGTGACGTCGTCGATGAGATACGCGATCGACGAGACCGAACGCCGCAGGACGGCGCAGCGGAAGTTCAACGAGGAGCACGGCATCGTTCCTCACACCGTCGAGAAGAGCGTCCGCGACATCATCGCGATCGCGGAGGAGAACGAGAGCGGCTACGGAAGAGGACGGCGGGGTGACGGCGGAGGCCGCGGGCGCGAGAAGGTCGGTGACGGAGCCGGATCACGCCGCAGGATGGGCCGCGCCGAGCGCGAGAAGCTCATAGACGAGCTAACATCCGAGATGAAGTCGGCCGCGAAGCGGCTCGATTTCGAGACAGCCGCGATGCTTCGCGACCGCATAAAAGACCTTCGCGACACGGCGAAGGACTGACTTCCTGCCCGGACGGGCGGAAAAGACCTTAGGCAATACCGCACAATTCGCGTGCGTTGAATTGTGCGGTATTGCCCTTAAATAAACCGAAAGAGTGTGAAACGATGGCTTCATCTTATCTGCGGATCCGCGGAGCCAGGGTCCACAACCTGAAAAACATAGACCTCGACATCCCGCGCGACAAACTTGTCGTGTTCACCGGGCTGTCGGGGTCGGGAAAATCGTCGCTCGCCTTCGACACCATCTACGCCGAGGGCCACAGACGGTTCGTCGAGTCGCTGTCATCGTACGCGAGACAGTTTCTCGGGCAGCTCGACAAGCCCGACGTCGATCTCATAGAGGGACTGTCGCCGTCGATCTCGATCGATCAGAAGACGACGTCAAAGAACCCGCGCTCGACGGTCGGCACTGTGACCGAGATATACGACTACCTCCGCCTGCTCTATGCCAGGGTCGGCGTTCCGCACTGCCCGGTCTGCGGGCGCGAGATCAGACGTCAGACGGTCGACCAGATCATCGAAAAGATAATGATGCTGGATGAGGGCACGAGGTTCCTCGTGCTGTCTCCCGTCGTGCGCGAAAAGAAGGGCATGCACGAGAAGGTGTTTTCCGACGCCCAGCGCGGCGGATACACAAGGGTCAGGGTCGACGGATCGATGTACGACCTCGGCGAGGACATCAGCCTCGACAAGAACCGCAGGCACAGCATAGAGATCGTCGTTGACCGTCTCATAATGCGTGACGGCATACGCCCGAGACTCGCCGACTCGGTCGAAACCGCCCTGTCCCTTTCCGACGGGCGGCTGATCATCGCCCCTGTTGCGGCCGCAGAAGGCGCCGGAACGCCCGCTGAACTTGAATTCTCACAGGCATACGCCTGCGAGGAGCACGGCATCTCGTTCGGCGATCTCGAGCCCCGCATGTTCTCGTTCAACAATCCGGCGGGCGCCTGCCCCGAGTGCTCCGGGCTCGGCGTGACGCGCAGGATCTCGGTCGAGAAGGTGATACCCGACCTGTCTCTCTCGCTCCGCGACGGGGCTGTCGCCGTCAACGGCTTCAAGTCTCTCGACGACGAGAGCTGGAACGGCCCGCTCGTCTCGGCCGTCATGCAGGCCCACGGCATATCTCTCGACACCCCGCTGTCGGAGTACACGGAGGAGCAGATGAACATCCTGCTCTACGGCACGGGCAGCGAGACATACGACGTGACGCGCTATTTCGGCAGGGAGGGACACCGGCGGAGCGACCGTTTTCCCGGCATAATCCCCATCATAGAGCAGCGCATGCAGTACTCGGGGGCCGAGGAGTATTACGAGGAATTCATCGAGGAGATCCCCTGCAGAGCATGCGGAGGGCGACGCCTGAATCCGATGTCGCTCTCTGTGACGGTGGGGGGACTGCCGATCGACAGATTCTGCGACATGTCGGTCGGTGATGCGCTGAGATACATAAACAGCGAAAAGCTCGATCTTACGCCCACCGAGGCGTCGATAGTGAAGGATGTCCTCAAGGAGAACAGGGCGAGGCTCGGATTCCTCGTGAGCGTCGGGCTCGACTACCTGACTCTTTCGAGAAGGGCCGGGTCGCTGTCGGGCGGCGAGGCTCAGCGCATAAGGCTCGCCACGCAGATAGGCTCGGCGCTGACCGGAGTGCTCTATGTCCTCGACGAGCCGTCGATAGGTCTGCACCAGCGCGACAACAAACGGCTGATCTCCACGCTCTGCAGTCTGCGCGATCTCGGCAACACCGTGATCGTCGTCGAGCATGACGATGAGATGATGCGCTCCTCCGACTTTCTCGTCGATATCGGCCCCGGAGCCGGCGTTAACGGCGGAAGGATCGTCGCTGCCGGAACTCCCGAAGAGGTCGCGAGATGTGAGGAGTCGGTGACCGGGGCGTATCTTTCGGGGCGGAAGTCGATCCCGGTGCCGGAGAAGAGAAGGCCGGGAAACGGTAAGACGCTGGACATATACGGGGCGAGGGTCAACAACCTGAAGAGCATCGACGTGAAGATCCCGCTCGGATGTTTCGTCTGCGTGAGCGGCGTGTCCGGGTCGGGCAAGTCGTCACTCGTCGACGGCGTCATATCGCCGCTGCTCTCGGCCGAGCTCAACCGGGCGCGCAGGAGGCCGGGCAGCTTCGACAGAGCCGACGGGATCGACGCCCTTGACAAGGTAATCTGCATCGACCAGAGCCCGATCGGGCGCACCCCGCGCTCGAATCCCGCGACTTACACCGGCCTGTTCGGCGAGATCAGGCAGCTGTTCGCAAAGACGCAGGACGCCGTGCGCAGGGGATACGGCCCGGGCAGGTTCTCCTTCAACGTCAAGGGCGGCCGCTGCGAGGCATGTTCGGGTGACGGTGTGAAAAAGATAGAGATGCACTTCCTGCCCGATGTATATGTCAAATGCGACGTCTGCGGCGGCAAGAAGTACAACCGCGACACGCTCGAGGTGAGATACAAGGGCAAGAACATATACGAGGTCCTCGAGATGACGGCTGAGGAGGGACTCGCATTCTTCTCCGACATCCCGAAGATCAGGCGCTTCCTCGGCACGCTGTGCGACGTGGGGCTCGGATACATAAAGATCGGACAGGCGTCCACTACGCTGTCGGGCGGCGAGGCGCAGCGCGTCAAGCTCGCTACAGAACTGACAAAACTCGGTACCGGCAACACCTTCTATATCCTTGACGAACCGACGACCGGCCTCCACACCGAGGACGTCGCGAGCCTTTTGCGGGTGCTTTCCAGGCTGGTCGACGCCGGAAACACCGTGCTCGTCATAGAGCACAATCTCGACGTCCTCAAGACGGCCGACTGGATCATCGATCTGGGCCCCGAGGGAGGCGATGCCGGCGGGAACGTCGTGGCCTGCGGCACGCCGGAGGACGTCGCGAAGTGCGGCGCGTCATACACAGGACAGTTCCTTGACGGCATCCTGAAAAAAGAAAAAAACGGAACAAAAAAGAATTGACATACCGTTTTTACGGTGATATAATTATTTTCATTGCGGACGCGCCGCCGCGCGGCCGTCACAGCATCTGAGCGAAACTTTATCCGCCGTCAGGCGGCGGATGGAAAGCGGAAGAAACACAGTATGATCATCACAGACTTACTCGAGAGAAACGCGAGAGAGAGCGGCTTTGAAGTTGCTCTCGTTGAGCTCAACCCGTCGGTGCGCCCGAGGCGCGAGGACTGGAAGGAGTTCGGACTGATAGAGGGCGGCACCGATCCGCGCTTCAGACGCGAGATGACCTGGGCGGAATTCGACCTCAAGGCGAACCGCGTGGCGAACTATCTCATATCCAGCGGAGTGCGCAAGGGCGACAAGGTGGCGGTCCTGCTCATGAACTGCCTCGAATGGCTGCCAGTTTATTTCGGGATACTTAAGACGGGCGCTCTCGCCGTTCCGATGAACTACCGCTATACGGCGGAGGAGATCAGGTACTGCCTCGATCTGTCCGACTCGTCGGTGCTCATCTTCGGAGAGGAATTCATAGGAAGAGTGGGCGAGATACTCCATGCCCTCGACGGCATAAGGCTGCTCTACGCCTCGTCTGCGCTCCACCGCGAGGTACCCGAATTCGCCGGAGACTTTCTCGAACTCGTCGAGTATTCGGCCTGCGACCGGCCGGCGGTCACATCGACCCTCACCGAGGAGGACGATGCGGCGATATACTTCTCGTCGGGAACGACCGGTTTCCCGAAGGCCATCCTTCACACGCACCGGGCGCTCATCAACTCCGCAATCACCGAGCAGGCGCATCACGGACAGCAGCACGACGACGTATTCATATGCATCCCGCCGCTGTACCACACCGGCGCCAAGATGCACTGGTTCGGCTCGCTCTACTCATGCAGCAAGGCCGTCCTCCTGCGGGGAGTGACTCCCGGCTGGATCATCAGGGCGGCGGCGATCGAGCACGCCTCGATAGTATGGCTGCTCGTGCCGTGGGCGCAGGATATCCTCGACGCCGTCGACCGGGGTGACATCGATCTCGCCGAATACGATCTCTCGCGCTGGAGGCTCATGCACATAGGCGCGCAGCCGGTCCCGCCCAGCCTTATCCGCCGCTGGAAGAAGGTGTTCCCGAATCACGAATACGACACGAACTACGGACTGTCCGAATCGACCGGCCCCGGGTGCGTGCACCTGGGCGTAGAGAACGTCGACCACGTCGGAGCGATCGGAAAGGCCGGATACGGCTGGAAGACGCGCATATGCGACGAGAACGGGAACGACGTTAAGAGAGGGGAAGTCGGAGAGCTCTGGGTGAGCGGCCCCGGCGTCATGAAGTGCTATTACAAGAACCCCGCCGCCACGGCCGAGGTGCTGCGCGACGGCTGGCTCCTCACCGGCGACATGGCCATGGAGGACAGCGAGGGCTTCATATACCTCGTAGACCGTAAGAAGGATGTAATCATCTCGGGAGGAGAGAACCTCTATCCCGTGCAGATCGAGGACTTCATCAGAGCTCACGCGGCCGTCAAGGACGTGGCCGTCATAGGCCTGCCCGACAAGCGGCTGGGAGAGATCGCCGCGGCGATCATCGAGGTGAAGCCGGGATTTGCCGTCACCGGGGAGGAGATCGAGACTTTCTGCATGGGACTGCCCCGGTACAAGCGTCCGAGAAAGATACTCTTCGCAGAAGTCCCGCGCAATCCCACAGGCAAGATCGAAAAACCGAAGCTCCGCGAGAAATACTGCGGAGAGCGGCTGGTCGAGGCTCAGATCAGATCCTGAATACAAAAAGTCCCGGAGAGGTTCAGCCAGACCGGGATAATGAAGTTATTTTTAAGAACCGGTGCGATCCCGTTTTGGCGGGGCGCACCGGACTTTTGGGTGCGCATTTTTTTGTCAAACCCATTGACAAACATCAAATGCTGTGATACAATAGTTAGCGGAAGCTAACCGGCGTCCATTTTCGAAAAACCGTTCAAAACAGGACGATACTCTTTATTTTTTACATCAACGGTTAACCAATGCTAACTAAATGAGGGCGACATGAAAAAGATCACGGTGAAGATCGACGGAATGATGTGCGGAATGTGCGAGGCGCATATCTGCGACACGATAAGAAGAGCTTTTCCCGGCGCGAAAAAGGTCTCAGCTTCAAGAAAGAGCGGCGAGGCGACCTTTTTATCAGACGTCGATCCGGGCGAAGAAGCGCTGAAAAAGGCGATCGGCGACACAGGTTATGTTTTCGTTTCCGTTTCATCGGAAGAATATAAAAAACGCGGTCTGTTCGGCAGATAAGGAGGACTGCGGTATGTTCATCGAGATCAAAGGCGCGAAAAAACAGTACGGTACGGGAGAAGCGGCGGTTTTCGCCCTCGACGGCGTTGACTTTTCGCTTGAAAAAGGAAAGATCTGCGTTATTCTCGGCCCGTCCGGATCCGGAAAAAGCACGCTGCTGAATATGATCGGCGGTCTTGATTCGCTCGATTCAGGTGAGATCACCGTCGACGGGCAAAAGATAACCGGACTTTCAAAGAAAGCACTGACCGCTTACCGAAGGCAGAACGTAGGTTTTATCTTCCAGTTTTACAACCTGATCCCCGATCTGACGGTCGAGGAAAACGTGCAGGTCGTATCGGAGATCGCCGCAGAGCCGCTCGATATGGACGAGATACTGACCGCGCTCGATATCGAAAAGTACCGTTACCGCTTTCCCCGCGAGCTTTCGGGCGGTCAGCAGCAGCGCGTGGCGATCGCAAGAGCGATGGTAAAGAACCCGAAACTGCTGCTTTG
>JAFTCN010000009.1 GCA_017454675.1 Clostridia bacterium | reverse complement strand
CGCCGTCGATCACGACGTCGCAGCCGAGCCCGGAGAAAAGCTTTTTCAGTTTTATTCCGTCGAACGGCCCGTCTTCGCCGTTGACGACGGCCACCTTGGCGAATTTTTTCTTCTGCACGGCCGCTTTCCTGACCGACATCCGGTCGTCGTGCTCGTTGTGCTGCAGCTGCATGTTCTCAAGCTTGAAGGTGAGAAATTCGCCGTACTTTCTGGCAAGCGCGATGATCTTCTCGGGGCACTTCGTGTGCACGTGGACCCTGATCCTCGAACCGTCGCGGATGAGGGCGAGCGAGTTTCCGAGCGACTCGAGCGCGGCAGAGAAGTCCCGATCGCGCAGGTCGTGATCGTACTCCGGGCCGTTCATCTGCTGGAGTATGAACTCGAGACAGTAGCCGTCGGTGAATTCGGAGTCGGCGTCGAAGAAAGACAGGTCAGCCGCGGGTTTGGGCGGCGCGGGATCGACCGCCGTGGTGTCCTGGATCCTGTCTCCGAAAAGATAGCTGAGCATCCCCTCGACGATCACGATGTAGCCCATCGCGCCGCTGTCGACAACTCCCGCCTCCTTGAGCACGGGAAGCAGGTCGGGAGTGGTGATGAGACTCTTTTTCATCGATGCCAGATACATCGACAGAAGGTCGTCCACCGACGTACCGCGGCCCACATGGTCCTTGACGTTCTCTATGCCCTCCCTCGCTACGGTGAGCAGTGTTCCTTCCACCGGGCGCATGATCGCCGCGTAGGCGGTCCTGTAGGCCCTTACAAGGGCATCTCTGAGCTCGCCGGGGTTCACGTTCCCGCAGTGGGTGAGCTCGAGGAATATCCCCTTGAACAGCTGCGACAGTATCACTCCGGAATTGCCGCGTGCGCCGAGGAGCATGCCTTCGCTGAGCCCCTTGAGGTAGGCCCCCGACTCGCGCCGCGACGGCGCGTGCCGGATGCCGTTCTCGAGGGTCAGCCGCATGTTCGTGCCGGTGTCGCCGTCGGGGACGGGGAATACGTTGAGGTCGTTTATTTCCTGTTCTCTCCGCCTCAGGTTGGCAAGCCCGCTGCGGAGCATCATTTCAAAATCGTTGCCGTTGATCTTTGTCGTCTTCATTTGTCCGGCGCGGGAAGACCCGCCCCTTTGCAGTTATTTGTCCTTCTTGTTCTGTACGGCCCTGTCCTTCTTTCCCATCATCGAGACGGAGCGGGGGAGAAGGAAGCTCAGCGCGAATGCCGCGGCGGTCCCGGCGGCGGATACGAGAGTCATATATATTATAGCGTTTGACCCGGATTCCTCGGTCCCCTTGAGGGCGTTGAGGACGACGTTCGCCCCGATGCCGGAGGCGATCCCGGAGAATAGGCCCTGAACTGCGAAGTACATCGCCGAGTTCGAGATCCCCGTCTTCTTTTCTTCGTCAGCCGCCAGCTGCGCGGGCACCGAGTAGGCGACCGCGAAGAGCGCGCCGATGGCGAACGAGGCGAGCAGGCCGCCGACGACAGACAGCACCGTCTTCGCTCCGGGGTCGGACACCTTGTTGCCGATGAAATACATCGACACCATGCTCGCCGTGAAGGTGAGCAGGATGTATCTGAAGGCGAAGCCGAATCCCCTGTCGCGGTTGATCCTGTTGTAGAGCAGCAGCGTCAGCGGGACGGGGGCGAACGAGCAGGCCATGACAATGATCATGTTCATGCCGACTTTAGAGAAGAACTCGTTGATCCCTCCGAGGAAGAGCTGGACGCCGAAAGTCATGAACGAGTAGACTATCATCCAGATGATGAAATCGCGGTTTTTAAAGGTGTATCTGAGCGATCTTATGAGGTTGACTGTCTTCGGTGCGTCGGGCGCGCTCTCGCCGAGAGTCGACTGCTCCTTTATCATGAATAGCGGGATCATCATCGTCAGCGACAGCGGCAGCACGATCAGCGCGACGGTGCGCACGTTGATGCTGTTGAGCATCGCCCTGACGACGACGTAGCCCAGGATGAAATAAAGGATGTCGCATACCGACTTGACGTTCGAGATGTACGAGCGCTCCTCCTGAAGTCCTACGATCTCGGTGAAGGTGGCGTAGTAGGTTACCATCGTCAGCGTGTAGAAGGAATAGAAGACGCACAGGATGATGCCGTAATAAACGGTATTGAGCATCGACGCCTCTTTCACGGGGATGACAAGGAAGAGCAGATACGCGATGACCATCGGTACGAAGCCGATCACGATCGCGGGACGTCTGCGGCCGAAGCGCGTCTTCAGGCGGTCGGTGAAGGAGGCCATGGGTATGTCGATGATCCCGTCGAGCACTTTCGCGGCAAATCCGAACGCCGACCATACGCCGAATACGACGAGGTCGTGGCCGATGTAGGTCTGGAAGGGAAGTACGGCTTCTGCGAAGCCGCCCACGAGCAGGGCGCTGCAGAGATACGAGGTGAACATGAGGTTGAGCATGTTGACGCCCATACCTGATGTGGCGTAAAGCGTCATCTGCCATTTCTTTGTCAGCTTATTCATTATCCGTTATATCCTTTTCTGTGGAATCGGCGCCGCGTGCCGCGCCGCGGTGAGCGGAAGAGGGCGGAGTCCGGGTGCGAGTGGAGGGAGCAGGGGCGCGTTTATACCGGAACGGTAGGATCCGGTAACGCGGCCGGCGGGGCCTCAGTTCTTCTTCGAGAGCTCCTCGAAGATCTTTTTCTCGGCTTCGAGTCCCTTCGATATGGGAGAACCGACGTAATACGCCGC
The DNA here is from genome assembly GCA_017454675.1 of Clostridia bacterium. Classification (GTDB taxonomy): domain Bacteria; phylum Bacillota; class Clostridia; order Oscillospirales; family CAG-272; genus CAG-390. The sequence goes on along the minus strand of JAFTCN010000009.1, from coordinate 39,629 downwards.
CATGAGACCCGGACCGATGTTTATACCGCAGGCGGGATAGACGTCGTTTATCACGACGGCCTTCGGCTTTATGCGCTCCTCGATGAGACGCTTGTACTCCTCGGCCTGCCTGCGGCGGCAGGACTGGGCGATGAACACCGTCTGATCCTGCGGGTCCTCTATCGTCTTTTCGATATATCCTATCATCAGTTCGTAGGCAGCCTTCGCGCCTGTCGCCTTGACAAGTACCGTCGTGAGGCCGTTCTCGTCGAACTCGCCGATCGGTTTGACGCCGGCGAGGGTGCCGAAGAATGCCTTCGCGTGTGTGATGCGGCCCTTTTTCGCGACGAACGAGAGGTCGTCGAGCCAGCCGGACTGACGGAAGCGGTTCTTGTTGGTCTCGACCCACTCGAGGGTCTCGTCGAAGCCCCTGCCGTCCTGCGCCATCTTTGCGGCGTAGATCGCTATAAGGCCGATGCAGGGACCGAATCTGCGGCTGTCCACGCAGCCGATCTTCGCCTCGGGATGAGCCTCGCGGACGGCCTCGGCTGCCTTGCAGAGAAAGCCGTACGAGCCGCTGATGCCGGCGGAGATGGTGATGGCTATTACGTCGCTGCCTTCCGAGACCAGCTTTTCCAGGGCGGCGGCGAATTCATCGATGTTCGGAGGGGCGGTGGAGTAGGCTTCGGGCCGCTTCTTGAGGTCGGCGTAGAAGCTGTCGCGGTCGTATTCCTTCCATTCGACGAACGCGGGGATGTCGCCGCGTCCGGGGACGGTTATGTGCCCGGGGATGAGGGTTATGCCGTATTTTCCGGTGTACTCGGGCGAGAGGTCGCAGGTGGTGTCTGTGAGTATTCTCAGTGGTCTCATTGTTTAGCTCCTGATCTTTTCGTTGTTATCGTTTGCTGGATATGTAATGCAGATTTCGCGGTCTCCCGGTCTGTCCCGGGGAGAGGCCGGTGTCACCCGACGCAGTTCCCGGTGAATTCCGTGATCTCAGATTTTATCATGTCGCCGCCGGCGATGAAGGCGAGCGTGTGCTCGGCGCCCGGCACGGTGACGAATCTCTTCTCCGAGGCGCATGCGAAATACATGCTCTCGGTGTCGCTCCGCGATACGGTGCTGTCCCGCTCTCCGCGGATGAAGAGCATCGGGACGGAAGCCTTCTCGAGTGCCGGCTCGGCCGTCGAGGCGATGTCGGCGTGAAGGAAGACGCGGCCTATGAGGCGTACGGCCGGAACGATGAGCCTGCGTGGCAGGTGAAGCGATCCCGCCATGCGGATCACCTGGCATACCGGCGACGGGAAGGGCGAGTCCGCGATGATCCCGGAGACCCGGTCGGGAGTCAGCCTGTCGGCGGCGAAAGCGGCCGCCGCGGCTCCCATCGACTGCCCGTATATGCACAGCTTCGCGCCGGGGTGCGCTGCGGCGGCCCAGTCGGTCCAGCCGAGCAGGTCGTCGGCCTCCCTGATCCCCAGAGAGGTGAACCTGCCGCCGCTCCCTCCGTGCGCGCGCAGGCGCGGGAAGAGCAGCGACCAGCCCTGCTCCCTGAAAAAGAGCGCCTGGGGCGCCATGATGAACGTCGGGTCCGCCCTGTATCCGTGGACTATGAGCATGATCTTCTCATGCCCCGGAGCCGCATCCGGAGAGGGAATGTAGAGCCCCGACAGCTCAGGTCCGCTGCGCGAGCGCGCTGTGACGTTCACGCCGCCGAGTTCCGACAGTTTTCCGGCGTCGGACAGCAGCCTTACCGCGTACGGCGCGAAATATGTCCCCGCGAGGTATTCTCTGTCGCGGCGGCGGTCCTTGGCCCTGCCGAACACGAAGAAGAAGGCGATGAGGCAGGGGATAAATATGAAGACTGTCCACAGCGCGGCGGCGGTCGCGAGCAGTATGCCCGCGGCGCGCGCGGCGTCGGCAAAAGTAAGCTGTCCGGCTGCGGAGGACGCGAGCGGGGACAGACGCCGGAAGTGGTGCGCTCCCGGCGGGGACGTTCCGGTAAGGAAAAAGATAAGAAGAGGTTTCAAAACGCCGCCCTCATTTCTTTCCCGGGCCGCTGCCCGGCCTTATCCCGAGGAGGTTCCATTTTTTTCTGGCCTCCTCCTCGACGGTGCTTTTTTTAACGCCGAATACGCAATAGTAGGCAAAATGTTCGCAATTGTTGTGCAGCAGGCTGTATCCGCCCGATCCTATGCCGGCGCGAGCGGCGTCGACGGTCTCTTTCGGGCTCCTCCTCGCCCGGGCTTCGCGCCTGTCGCAGACGCCCACCTCGACGATCTTCCCGCCCGAGAAGGTGCCTATGTCGGTGACGCCCACCCTTATGGCGGATTCGTCGCGTGGACGGCCGTCGGGCGCCGGACCGAACTCGATCACCTCACTGTCGGAGACGTATATTCCGTAATGGAAAAAGCTGCCGACGGGTATCCGTATCATGTCGCCCTCGCGGCATTCCCCGGGGAACCATTTCATCTCAGTGCCTTTTCGATATAGTCGACGACGTCTCCGAGCGTCTTGAAATCCGACATTCCCACGTTTTCGAACCGGATCCCGAACATCTCCTCGATGCCTATGACGGTATACAGCATGCCGACCGAAGAGAAGCCGTAGTCGGCTATGAGCTCTTTCGATTCGTCGAGTTCGCCTTCGAGCAGGCGGCTGTCGGCGTCGGTCATGAGGAGTATTTCCTTCAGTTTGTCTTTTATTTCGGTTCTTGTCATAGCCTTTGGCCCCTTTGCGGTGCGGTGAGTTTTCCCCGGCGGATCAGGTCAGAGAGCACGCGCGTGGCGGAGGATCTTCATGCTGGGCGAGCGCGGAAAATCGGCGTCGCGGATGATGAGCCTCGAGAAGCGCTGATATCCGGGGAGTGTCGCGTTGACTTCGTTTATCTTTCCGGTGAGATATGCTCCGCGTTCGGCCTCGGGGATCTTTCCGAGCTCGGTCATGCGCGGGAGCACCTCGAGCACGAGGATCCTCGTGCCGTTGTCCGACGTGTCCTCGTAGAGCTCGCAGTCCTGCACGCAGTCGAGAGCCGAGAAGTGAGCCTCGACCTCGGCCGGGGAGACGTTCTCGCCGTTCGGCAGCACGATGATCTCCTTGATGCGGCCGGTGATGTAGAGGAATCCCTCTTCGTCGAAGCGGGCGAGGTCGCCGGTGCGGAACCATCCGTCCTCGGTGAAGGAGGGAATGCCGCCGGCGTAGCCGGTCATGATGTTCTTCCCCCTGATCCAGAGCTCGCCGTTCTCAAGTTTCAGCTCCTGTCCGGGGTAGGGGATGCCGACCGATTCGGGCTTCGTCGCGCACTCGGGGTTGCCCGATACGAGGTTCGCCGATTCGGTGAGGCCGTAGCCCGGGAAGAGGGAGATGCACTCCTTTGCGTATTCGCCGATCAGGTAGGGCGGGACCGCGGCGGCTCCGCAGATTATGTATTTCAGATCCGGGCCGAGCATATTGCGTCCGAATTTCCTTGAGAGAGTGAGAGCCATCTCGGCGAGTGCGGGCACCATGACCATGACGGTCGGTCTGAACACGGCGATGTCACGGAACATGTTCTTGTTGTCGCGGCAGATGAAGAGCGCCGAGCCGGTGTAGAGAGACGTCATGAGATTGCGGATGAGCCCGAAGACGTGCGAGAAGGGGAGTACCAGCAGATATCTCTGGAAGAAGACGTCGCGGTAGCCGTAGCAGCCGTTGACGGTGCCCTGCATGACGGCCTCGTTCGAGAGGATCGCGGCCTTGCTCTTGCCCGTCGTGCCTCCGGTGAACATGACGGCGCACGGGGCGCCGGGCTTCACGTCGGCGGCGGGGACGGGTTCGCCGCTGTCGGCTGAGGATACGATCTTTATGCCGGGGATGCGCTCCGCCGCGGGCGCCGTTTTTGCCGAGAGGGCGGGAGAGACGGCCAGCGCCTTCAGTCCGAATCCGGCCGTGATGCCGAGCACCGCTTCGGCGGGGAGCTGAGGAGGCATTATGACGGCCGGTCTGCCGGCTGTCGCGGCAGCGAGGAACACTTTTACGAAATCGTACGAATTCTCGACGAGTATCCCGATCATGCCCTCTCCCGCGAGAAGCCCGCGGAAGGCGGCGACGTCGCGGTCGAGCTGTTCGTAGCTGTAGACCGATCCGTTGTCCTCGACGGCAGTGCGTCCGCCGTACTCGTCAGCGCAGTGTTTCCACATTTCGGCGACGGTCCCGTACCCGCGGATCTTTGCGAAGGTCTCGCCGTCCGTATATTTTCTGAAGATATCCGATGATGGTGCGAACATGGTGTCATACCGCCTTTCTTCCGGCCGCCGGGGCAGCCGGTCTTGTAGTTTCTGCTGTCAGTTATGTGATGAACTTATCTGTTTTCGGGGAGGAAAGCCCGGAGGCTCGCTTCGAGCCTGGCGAGGAGCGAGGCGACCTCGTCAACCTCTTTCATCGAGGGATTCGGGCCGCAGATGTCGCGCAGGTCGACCGGCTCGCCTATGACCGCCGTCAGTCTGGAGTACCAGTGCTTCTTTTTTGTGAGCAGCACCGGCATCACCGGCGCCCCGCTCTTGATCGCCATGAGCACGGCTCCGGACTTGAAGGTCTCGACGCCGCCCTCCGACCGGTCGATGTGTCCGCCCGGAAAGATGCTGACGAGCGAACCGCCTTTCAGCTCGGCGGTGATCTGTCTGAACGAATCGAGCGCGAAGTTCTCCCTGTCGACGGGGATCGTGAGGAAGTTGCGGAAGAAGAAACTGCCGGCTTTCGACGCGTAGAATTCCTTGCTGCACACGAAGTGATGCCGCCTGTACCATACGGCGAACATCAGATAGATAGGATCGAAGTATCCGATATGGTTCGAGATCACGAGGGCGCCGCCGTGCAGGCGGGTCTTCTGTCCCGCGTATATCAGTTTCGGCCGGAACCAGATCAGCCCGGGAATGACGGCCGTCGCCTTCACGAAGTCGTGGATGAAGTACTTCCATGAGAAGAGTTTGCGCTTTCCGGGACCCTGACATACGGCCGGTCCGTCGATCTTCTTCCACAGCCATCTGAACGCGTCGCGGATCTTTCGGCCGAGCGAGGCGAGTGACGCCCCGGCGCGCCGGAGCGCGGCGGAAACTCCGCCGGCCTTTCCCGGGACCTCTTCCGGCAGGTCGTCGTATTCGTCGCCGATATCGTAGTCTCCGGCCCTGCCGTTCCCGGCGCGGTCCCGGGTCTCACCGGCCCTGCCTGCGTCATACACTTCCTGCGCGGGCGTACCGGCAGTCTCCCGCCCGGCGCCGTCCCGGTCTGTTTCATGTCCTTCCGTTATACGGAGTCCGGTATTCTCTCCGGCCGTCTTTTCTTCGTCGTTCATTGCGATACCTCCGGGGCCTGTCCGGCGCTGCCGCCGGACTTCATCTTCTCGAGCATGACGCTCAGTTCCCTGATCCTTTCTCTCATGACGAGGGTGAGCTTTTCGATGTTTTCCCTGTCACCGGCGGCTCCGCCGCCCTCCGTACCGCTTATTATCTCCGAAGGATATATCGGCTTCCCGATGAGCACGTGAGCGCGCTCCCTCCGGAAATAGCTGCCGTCGGTCACGGCGGGCACGACGGGCGCTCCGGTCATCAGCGCGAGGCAGGCGGCTCCGACCCTGAAGGGAAGCGGACGCTCCTCGTCTTTCAGCGGTATCCGGCCTTCGGGAAAGATCCCGACCCGTCCGCCGCGCCGGATTATCTCCGCGCATTCGTCGAGACTGTCGAGACTGTGTGCGCCGCGGTCGACCTTGATGCCGCCCATTGCCCGCAGGAACGGCCCTAAGACCTTCTTTCCGAAAAGCACCTCTGCCATCTGGAAGCGCACCGTGTGCGCGGCGAACACGAAGAGCCAGACTGCGTAGTCGTATACCGCGGTGTGGTTCGATATGAGTATCGATCCCTTCGGGAGCCGTCTCCCCTGGACTTTTCTGTCCTCATAGTATATCCGGGTCCTGAAGCAGCAGAACTGCACCGGCCACCCGGTGATCTTGGTGAACCAGTTTACGGCGCCAGTGAGAAATTTCAATCTTTTTTCCTGTCTTCCGAATATTTGTATATGTCTTTTATGCTGGACAGTCCGTCGGCGGACTGCGGGAATCCGATCCCCAAAAGCTCAGACAGGCCCGACGTCATCGCGAACCAGTCAAAGCTGCTCCCGCCGCAGTCGGCGAAGAAGTCGGCGTCGTCGCTGATGTCTCCGGGCTCCTTGCCCAGCGCGGCCGCGAAGGCGGCGCGGATCCGGGAGAGCAGTTCGGGGTCCGCCGCGCCGTCGAGCCGCTCTCCGCCGCAGACGATCTTTCGCAGCTCGCCGGATGCGACTCGCCCGGCGATGAGCCTGCGGTTGAGCTTGAAGTCGTCCTTCCCGATCAGCGGGGAGGAGGTGAAGTAGTATCCGCCTATGAGGCCGGTGAGCCCGGCCGCCGCCGCCGCGGACTTTATCCTTTCCTTCAGCAGGGCGAGGTTCTCCTCTGTGATGTACGGGTCGCACGACACGACGAGCGTCGGGACCGGTACATCGCCGACGCCGCAGAGGCAGACCCCGCGGGCGCCGCAGCCGTCGAACAGCGGCTCGACGATATTCGGATTGAGATTCTCTCCCGAGGCTCCGACGACCAGTTCGTCGGAGCGGCCGCAGATGTACCACCTGCCGGTCTTTTCATCGCGCGTCGCGAGGTCTCCGGTGACGAACCTGCCCTCCGACGGGACCCTGACGCCCTCGCGGAAGGTGCAGTCGGATATCCTGCCTTCGACGGCCAGTATCCCGTCTTCGAGCGAATAATCTATCCCGTCGAGCGGCATGCCGACCGAGCCGGAGCAGATTATGCGCAGGCTGTCGCCGAGCTCGACCGACGTGATCCCCGTCTCCGTCATACCGTAGCCGTTGACGAGCCGGTATCCGATGCCGTTGAAGAACTCGAGCGTCCCGCGGCTGACGCAGCCGCCGCCCGTTATCATGAACGAGATGCTCTCGCCGAAGAGACCGTCGCGCACCTGACGCATCGCGATCCTGCGGAAGAGTCGCCCGACGGGGGGCAGTGCGTCGAGTTTCAGCGACAGCGAAAGTCCCTTCGAGAACTTTTTCCAGGTCCGCTCACCGCGCTTTTTTATCTCTTCGACCGCAGCCTCGCGGGTCTTTTCCCAGAAGAGCGGCACCGCGAAGATATGCGTGACCCTGTGTTTCCTTATCGTGTTGAGGACGGTGCGCGGCGAGAGGTCGCCGAGGCGCACGAAGGTCCGGGAGAAGAACGCGAACCAGATGTAAAGGGCGGAGAGCCCGAATATGTGGTAGAAGGGAAGCAGGGCGAGCAGCTTCAGCTCGCCTTCGAAGTGGCGCTTGACCGCGGGGCAGCTCCGGATGATCCCGGCGCTGCAGCGTATCTGTCCGGCGATAGCCTCCGCCCCGAAAGCACAGCACTTGACGTTCGCCGAGGTCCCCGACGACATGACTATGATCTCCGAGCCGAATGCCCGCCCGGGAACGGCTGACCCGCCTTCCGAGAACAGCTCGGGAAATCCTATGCGCGGGCAGGGAAGAGGGAGCGACTCTTCGTCCGGTAGCGACGTCCCGTCGGTGACGACGGCCGCGCATGACATGTCGGAGAGGGTCTTTGCCGTCAACTTGCCCGGCAGGCGGGTGTTGACGAGCAGCGGGCGGAAGCCGGCGCGGAGGATGGCCCAGAGCAGCTCGATCCACTCGGCGCTGTTGCCGGCGGCGAGCGCCACGACCGAATCGTGCGGAGCGTCCGCGAGTGCGGGATGCGAGGCGAGTTTCCCCGCCGCCCTCACCGAAGCCTCCTCGGCCTCGCCGTAGGTGACCTTCACCGTGCGGTATCCCCGGCTCTCCTCCCATAGGATGTTCTCCTTTTCGCTGAACATGAGCCCGGATATCGCGGCGAGATCTCCTGCCGAGGCGTCGAGCTTCGATAACTTGGCTTCGACGAAGGAGTCGATATTCCGGTATCCGGCTATGTTTGCGGGGGTCATCGGGGCTTTTCCTCCATAATGTAAACTATATCTTTTATATTATATCACAAAAAAGGCGCATAGGCAACAACAACTTTTCGCCGGAGATCAAACGGCTGAAAAATGAGTCAAATGATGCCGGGCGCGGCGGAAAACGCTTGAAAGCGGAAGCTTTTTGTGTTATACTAATAAGGGGAGGATCCTGCGCGTGCGCAGGGTCGGCGGACGGAAACGGGTCCGGCCGCTCTTCCGACCCGGAACGGCGGGAGAAGCCCCGGAAAGACACACGGCCATCAGGAGGTCATCCATGAAAATCACAGTTGTAGGCAGACAGATGAGCGTGCCGGACGACATCCGCGCGCTTGCCGAAAAAAAGCTTGCCAAGCTCGACAAGTATTTCAGCAACGAGGGATCGGCGACGGTCACATTCAGCCGCAAGAGAAACAACGAGAACATCGAGATCACCATCTCCGCCGCAAATACGCTGTTCCGCAGCGAGACGAGCGACGAGACGTTCAGAAACGCGCTTGACAAAGCGGTGGACAATATCGACAGACAGATCAGAAAGAACAAGACCAGACTCGAGAAGCGGCTCCGCAAGAACGCCTTCATCGAGGTCGCTCCCGAGGAGGAGCTCTCCGAGCCCAGCGCCAGAGTCGTGCGGACGAAATCCTTCCGCATCAAACCGATGACGGTCGACGAGGCGATCATGCAGATGAACCTGCTCGGACATCAGTTCTTCGTCTTCGCCGACGAGTCTACCGGCGACACCTGCGTCGTATACTGCCGCAGAGACGGCGACTACGGACTTATAGTACCCGAGAAATGAGAGGTCTTTACATCCCGTCCGGCTACAGGTCCCAGCTGACGGCCCGGCAGACTCAGATAGCGATCAAAAAAATAAAGGATTTCTTCCAGACCGACCTGGCGAATCAGCTCAACCTCAGGCGCGTCTCGGCTCCGCTCTTCGTGAACCGGAGCTCGGGGCTCAACGACAACCTCAGCGGATGGGAAAGACCGGTTTCATTCGACATGCTCTGCTCCCCCGGAGAAGAGTTCGAGATAGTCCAGTCGCTCGCCAAGTGGAAGCGGATGGCGCTCGGCCGCTACGGCTTCGCCGTCGGAGAGGGCCTTTACACCGATATGAACGCTATACGGCGCGACGAGACCACCGACAACATCCATTCGGTCTTCGTCGATCAGTGGGACTGGGAAAAAGTCATAGAGAAGGACCGGAGGACGGAGGAGACGCTCCGCACGACGGTCAGATACATATACGACGCCCTGCGTCAGACCGAGAACTACATCGCTGACGACTACGGCTTCATCGGTCATCTGCTCCCTCCGGATATCACTTTCGTGACTTCGCAGGAACTCGAGGACAGATATCCCGGGCTCGACCCCCACGGCCGCGAGAAGGCGGCAGCGAAGGAATACGGAGCGGTGTTCATCGAGCAGATCGGCGGAGCGCTGCGCTCCGGAAAGCCGCACGACGGCAGAGCCCCCGACTACGACGACTGGACACTCAACGGCGACCTCATGGTGTACTATCCGCTGCTCGACATGGCCCTTGAGCTCTCGAGCATGGGTATACGCGTCGACGGGGCTGCGCTGCTGCGCCAGCTCGACGAGGCGGGTTGCCCGGAGAGGGCATCGCTGCCTTTCCACAGCGCGCTGCTGCGCGGCGAGCTGCCCTACACGATCGGCGGAGGGATCGGTCAGTCGAGGATGTGCATGTTCTTCCTGCACAAGGCTCATATCGGCGAGGTCCAGGCGTCATGCTGGCCTGCCGACACGGTGAAGGCGTGCGAGGAGAACAACATCTTTCTGCTCTGATGACAGGACTGCCTGACAATATACAGCAATGCCCCGGGGCCGCGTGCGGCCCCGGGGCATTGCTTGAAGTTTTTTCGATTGTTACCGCCGTCTGCCGTCCGCTTTTGTCAGTCTTCCGAATACGCCGATGTCCCTGCCATGCGGGAGACGTCGGAAAAACCGTCGATCTTTCCACGGCGGATGGCACCGAATATGCGGTATTTCAGCCCTCTGTGCTGCCTGTCGAGCTCGGCGAGCAGCTTTTTCATTTCCTCCCGCTCGGTGTTGCCGTCGGCCGGGCAGAGGCGTCCCAGCGTCGGCAGGCCCGCCTTCGAGGCGAAATAGCGGATGTCCTTCTCCGGCATGTATACGAGCGGCCGGATCACGGTGATCCCGGTCCGGGAGAGGTATGTCACAGGGCTGAATGTGCCGATCCTGCCCTCGTGGAAGAGGTTCAGCATGAAGGTCTCGACGACGTCGTCGAAATGGTGGCCAAGCGCCACCTTGCCGCATCCGTGCTCCTTCGCGGCACTGTTGACGGCCCCGCGTCGCATCGTGGCGCAGAGCGAGCAGGGGTTCTTCTCTTTTCTTATGTCGAATATGATCTTCGAGATCTCGGTCTTCACGATGTGATACTCGACCCCGAGCGACGAGCAGTATGCCGCTATCTCCGAATAGTCCGCGCCGGGGAAGCCCATGTCGACCGATATGCCGGTGACGGTGAACTTCTTCGGGTAGAATTCCGACAGCCCCGCCAGGGCCGTCAGCAGCGAGAGCGAGTCCTTGCCGCCCGATACGCCTACGGCGATCCGGTCGCCGTCCTCTATCATCGAGTAGTCGTCTACGGCCCGCCGCGTAAAGCTAAGCAGCCGCTTGTATTCATTTCCCGCCATCGAAGATCACCTCGCCAAGGTCTGCCGGGCTGTCGAAACAGTATTTCGCGTTCTTTTTCATGAATTCCGCAATCGCCGGTATGCCTTCCGACCACCCCGCGTAGGCAAAGTCGGCTCCGGCCGCGGCGGCCATATCGAAGCCGTGCTTCAGGTCATCGACGACCAGTATGTCAGAGACCCGGCAGCCAGCGCGACGTGCGATGTCGAAGAGAGGGTAGGGAGAAGGCTTGCGCTTCGACGGGTCGTCATCCCAGTCGTATATCAGGTCGGGCAGGATGCCGAAATTCGCGAGCCAGTCGCGCTCGATCCCGGCCCTCACCGAATGCGAGACGACGGCGAGCATTATCCCGCGGCGGCGCGCTCCGGCGATTACGTCCCCGATGCCTTCGCAGGCGGTCGGGACGGTACGTTCCTGGAACTTCCGCCAGTTTTCGACCTCGAACTTCATTTCTTTGTCATCGAGCTTCAGTATTTTCCGGCAGAGGTCGTCGAAACCGGGCTCGAAGCACAGGCCGAAAAACTCCTCGTATGTGTATTTAACGTCCGGCCGGAGGTGTTCGAGGGTGTCGACGAACGCCGGCCAGTTGATCTCGGGCGTCGACCTCACGGTGGTGTCGTCGTGGTCGAGCGCCAGTACTCTGTATCTGTATGCCATCTTCGGAACGGTCGTCCTCCGGCCGGCTCAGCGCCGTTCTCCGAAGGAGCAGCTTTCATAGATCTCCGACATCCGCTCCGTCATGACCCTGGGGGTGACGGATGGTCCGTCGCGGTAGAAGAAAAGCGGAGGGGAGACGTCGAGCCCCGGAGCGGCGCCGAGCACCGCCTCGCACAGGACGAGCGAAGGGGCCGACGCGGCGTCGGAGCAGACTAAAGTCATTTTTTTGGGTTCGAGTTTCACTGCCCGCATCGACGAAAACAGGTCGGGCAGGCGCGCCGGCCTGAAGACGCAGAAAAAACTGCCTCTGTGGTCGAGCAGACGGGCGGCGGCGGCGCAGAAATCGGCGACACCTCCGTGGATCTCATGGCGTGCGGCGTCCGATTCGGGGTCGCCTTTCGCCTTTCCGGGGTGGGATATGTACGGGGGATTGGCAGCGACGGCGTCGAACCTTCCGCCGATACCGGGGTCGGTGTATCTCACCTCCCTGATGTCGCGGCGGACGATTCTGACCGAGTCCCCGAAGCCGTTCAGCGCCGCGGCGCGCTCCGCCCTGTCCGCCGGCTCCTCCATGATCTCGATGCCGGTGACGCTCTCCGCCCTGCCGTATGCGGCGGCTGCGAGAGTGATCACGCCGCTGCCGCATCCGAGCTCGCAGAGCCGGCGGCACTTTCGGATATACGCGGCGAGGAGCCAGGCGTCGGTGCCCCAGGCGAGGCCCTTTCCGCTCTCGATGATCTTTATCTTTCCGGCGCTCCGTATAATCTCCCCCGGACGGAGGGAAACCGCGGGGCGGTCTTTCCCGGAACTTCCGCTTTTTTCTTCTTTTTCTTCTGTCATTTTCAGCCTCTGACGGGGGGCGTCTGCGTGCGTACGGCGTATAAAACAATTCTGGCTGCCGGGCTTTGAGCCCGGCAGCCGCCGGTCGTTTAATTGCCTCCGGCGGCGGATAGACCGCCGCCTGCGGGAATTATTCCTCGGGCTTGGGAGCCTCTACCGGGCAAACACCGGCGCAGCTGCCGCAGTCGATGCACTTCTCGGGGTCGATCTCGTACTTGCCGTCGCCCTCTTTGATAGCGCCCACCGGGCACTCTTCCGCACAGGTTCCGCAGGAGATGCAGTCATCGCTGATCTTATAAGCTACCATCTGTTCGTCCATCCTTTCGTAAGATTAGGATCGTGATTTCCTGCCTCCGCCCGTCCGCTGGGCGGACGGGCGGAGGCGGTATAACATGCCGCGCGGCCGAAGCACCGCGGCGATCTCTCATATATATTTTATCATATATTTCGGAAAATGCAAGGGGAAAGCGGGTAAAACCTCAAATATTTTCGGTCAGAGCTCAGTCTTCGGGTATCTCCTCATCCGCGGGGGCGGTCCTGTCCTTTCCGCGCCTGCCCTTCGACGGCTGGTCGTCCTCGGGCGGATCGGCGAGTCTCACCACCTTTATATCGTCGAGCGAGTAGCGTTTCGGGGGCTCCTCGGGGGCGCTGTCGAGCCGCACCTTCATGGTGAGCGGGATCGGACGGAGCTCGCACACCGTGCCGCGTCCGTCGGGCGTGTCGACAACAGACCCCGGCGTAGGAAGCTTTGACAGTCCCTCCTCGTAGGTCGGGTGCTCGAACTTCAGGCAGCACATGAGCCGGCCGCAGTTGCCCGATATCTTCGACGACGTCAGCGCCAGCCCCTGCTCCTTGGCCATCTTTATCGTGACCTGGGCGTAGTTCGGCAGGAACGACGAGCAGCAGAGCTTGCGCCCGCAGACTCCCTTTCCGCCGAGCATCTTCGCCTCGTCGCGGATGCCGATCTGGCGCAGCTCGATGCGCGTGCGGAAGACCGACGCGAGATCCTTCACGAGCTCGCGGAAATCGACGCGCTGCGCCGCGGTGAAGTAGAATATGAGCTTGGTGTTGTCAAAGGTGTACTGGGCGCCGACGAGCTTCATGTCGAGGCCGCGAGCCGCTATCTTTTCCCTGCAGATCGCCTCGGCTTCGGGCTCTCTCCGGACATTGTCGGCGTGATGATCGAGGTCGGCCGCCGTCGCCTTGCGGATCACCGGCTTGAGAGGCTGTACAATATCCTCCTCCGCCACCTTGCGGTTCGGGAGCGCGACCTCGCCGAGTTCGGTCCCTCTGGCGGTCTCGACGAGCACTTTGTCGCCCTGCGAGAGCTTCGCTCCGGCGGGAGGCGCGAAATAATATACCTTTCCGCCCTGCGGGAAGTGCACTCCGACGATCTCGACGCCGTTCTCCGGTTCCGCCGTCCGGTGCCTTTCCGCGACGTCCGCGGGGAGATCGAACACGTCGTCGAGCGTGGGGTCGGGCGGCACGGGCTCCGCCGGTCTGCGTTCGCGTTCCCCGGGGTCCTCGAGGATGCCGAACCCGGTGTCGCCGTCGAGCCAGGAGTCGTCGGAGAAGAGAGGCTCTCCGACCGGCGCGAACGTTGTCCGTTCATCGGTGATCTTCTCGCCGCCGTCTCTCTCGCGTCGCTGATCCCGGTCTCTGTTTCTGTCCCTGTCCCTGTCCCTGTCGCGTCCGCGGTTCCTGTCCCTGCCTCTGCCGCCTTCGCCCTGCTGCTGTTTCTGCTCGGGCGAGCCGGCGTTCACGGCATCTTTCGGTGCCTGCGCGCCGCCTTTCTGGTCATCGGGCCAGCCGCGTTTCTTTCCGACGTGGCGGGGCCGTCTGCGGTCGTTCTTCTGACGGCCGGCCTGCTCGTTTTCCTGCTGACGCGCGGGGGAAGACTGCCCTCCGCGCCTTTCGGCCGGGGCGGCGTCTCCGGCGGAGTTCCGGCTTTCTCCGGAGTCGTCTCTGTTCCTGTCTTTCGGCTGTCTGCCGCCGCCGTATCCGTCGTGTCCGCGCCCGCGGCGGTTCCTGCCGCCGCGCTTGCCGCCGTTTCTTTCGTTTTCGTTTCCGTTGCCGTATCCGGTGCCGGTCCCCGCCGCGCTGTTTTCGCCGGAGGGCGATCCGCCGGCAGCGCCGGATTTCGGATTCTTTTCTATATCGTCCATCTTTTTCTTTCCTGTCCGTGTCGTATATATCGTTTTGTCAGAGTCTCCCGCTTCGCGGGAAAAACTGTTTTTCTTTGATGTCCCAGCCCGGCGGTGCGGATTCGGATCAGAGCATCTTCGCGTCGCCGAGGAATTTCATCAGCGTCAGCCTCGTGTTCATGTTCCGCGCGAGCGAGGTCTTCGCCTTATCCGCGAGGTCCGACAGCCCCATGAGCCGGTTCACCGTGAACTTTTCCGACAGATCCGCGGCCCGCTCACGGTCTGAGTAGAAGAGCGGCGCGGCTTTTTGCGGTCCGCACTTTCTGAAAGCCACGAGGTCGCGGAGCGCGAGCGAGATCTCGGCCATGACGGCCGCCGCCGCATCGCGCGAGGCGCAGCCGCGCATGAGGACGGTCATCGCCTCGGCGCCGCCCGTCCTGTCGGAGGCAAGTTCGACGAACCTGTCGGCCGTCTCTCTGGCTCCGGCTGCGATGTCATCCGCTCCGGCGTCGGCCGGATTGTCGAGCCTGAGGGCGGGCGCTCTGCTGCGCACCGTCTCGAGAAGAGCCCGGCTGTCGCGGCAGAGAAGGAGGATGACGGCGTACGAAGGCGGCTCCTCGAGCGTGAGGAGAAAGGCGTTCTGCGCCTGTACCGTCATCGAGTCGGCCGAGCGGAGGATGTATACTTTGAAATCCGATTCTGACGGGGTGATCCTGATGTCGTTCCGGAGGGCTCTGACGGCGTCGACGCCGAGCGTAGACCTGCCCTCTTCGGGTCCCGACACGGTGACGTCGGGAGAGATGCCCGCAGCGATGTTCCGGCAGCTGCGGCATTTTCCGCAGGGCAGCGGGAAGCCGTCCGTGTCCCTGTTCCCGCAGGACAGCGCCTGAGCGAAGCCGACCGCAAACCCCAGACGATCCGACTCGCTGCCGCCTTCGACGGTATACGCGTGCGAGACCGACGGGCCTCCGCTCCCCGAGAGCATCGGCAGGAGGCGCTCCTTGAGCGCGCGGCAGCCGCGAAGCTCCGGAAAGAGCTCTTTTCCTCTGCCTCTTCCGTCTCCGCGCCCCGGTTCGGAGGATACTGTGTCTTTGTAGTTCGTCTGCATCTTCCGCCTCCGCTTCCGGATCATAAGTGCCGCGTGCCGGACGTCAGGGGCGCCCCGGCCCGCCGCATCTATTAATTATATAACATGATATTAAATATGTCAAGCAGAATCGGTACGCTTGAGACACATGTCATGTTCAGCCGCGCGGCGTGACGGCATTGACAGACTACCCTCAAAATGATATAATATCGTCGTTATTGTACTGTTTTTCTGCCCGCACAGGACGGAACGGGGCGGTGAATGGGATTTTCGCCGCGCCGGAGAGCGGCGCGGGCGCGGGCGCGGAAAAATCATCAAAAAGTCATTTTTCCGTCAACCGCTTGACAACCGCAGAAAATATAATATAATAGATATACCCGAAAGAACATTCGCCCGGGGGATACGTCCGCCGGGCGGAAAAACACCGCAGGAGGAAGAACTCTTGATAGAAGTCAGAGACCTGGTGAAGAAATACGGCTCGAACACGGCGGTCCGCGGCATCTCGTTCAACATCGAGAAGGGCAGGATATACGGGCTGCTCGGCCCCAACGGCGCCGGCAAATCCACCACCATGAACATAATGACCGGCTGCCTCTCGGCCACGTCAGGCAGCGTGAAGGTCGACGGATTCGACATCTTCGAGCAGCCTGCAGAGGCAAAAAAGCGGATAGGGTATCTGCCCGAGATACCGCCGCTTTACATCGACATGACACCGAAGGAATACCTGAGTTTCGTTGCCGAGGCCAAGGGGGTGCCCGCCTCGAAGCGCGACAGGCAGGTCGGAGAGGTGCTTGAACTCACCGGCACCGACGGCGTAAAGGACAGGCTGATCCGCAACCTCTCGAAGGGATTCAGGCAGAGGGTTGGCATCGCCCAGGCGATGATCGGAGACCCCGAGATCATCATCCTCGACGAGCCTACCGTCGGTCTCGACCCAAAGCAGATCAAGGAGATCCGCGACCTCATACGCGACCTCGCGCAGGTCAAGACGGTCGTGATCAGCAGCCACATCCTCGCCGAAGTCGCCGAGGTCTGCGACCACGTCCTCATTATATCGAACGGAAGGCTCGTCGCCGACAGCGAACTCGCCGACCTCGAGGAGGAGGCCGGCAGATCGAACGGACTGACGGTCAGGGCGCGCGGGAGCGCGGCCGATGTGAAGGCACTGCTCGAGAGCGTCGCCGGCCCCGGCAGCGTCTCGGTCACCGGCAGCTCGGGCGGGCTCACCGAGGCCGTCGTTAAGAGCGGAGCGGGCAGGGAGGCCGAAGGCGCGTTCCGCGACAAGGTCTTCTTCGCCTTCGCGTCCGCCGGCATCCCGATCAACGAGATGTACCACAGGGAGAGCTCGCTCGAGAGCATCTTCCTCGAACTCACCGAGAAGGATATATACGGCGGTCCGGAGGAGGACGACGGAGACGTCATCCCCGGAGTTCCGGACGTAGGATCCGCGGACGGCGGGACGGCCGCCGCGCAGGGCGGCGCTGAAGGTGTTGCTCAGGAGAAGCCGTCAGGAAAGAAGAAAAAGTCAGCCGGCGGATCCGGCGACTACACACCGCTGTTCGGCGGCGGTGAAGAGGAGCAGGATAAAGGGAAAGGAGACGACGACTGATGGAAGCGGTATTCAAACGTGAGTTCAGGTCGTATTTCACCGGTATGACCGGATGGATCTTCTTTGCCGTGCTCTTCATATTCTGCGGCATCTTCACGACCGCCATAAATCTGCTGGGGCACGCGGCGTCGTTCGAGTATGTGCTCAGCAACATGACCATAGTGCTGCTGTTCCTCATGCCCGTGCTCGCGATGCGCAGTCTCGCCGAGGAGAAGAGGAGCCGCACCGACGGACTGCTTTACTCGCTGCCGGTCGGCATGAGGGACGTGGTCGCCGGCAAATATCTTGCCCTCGTTTCGGTCTGGGGCATCGCCTGCCTCGCGATAGGCGCCGTCCCGCTGATCCTTTCGTTCTACGGAAAGATCTATTTCGCGTCGGCCTACGGGACGCTGCTCGGCTTCTTCCTGCTCGGCTGCGCCCTGCTCGCGATATGCATGTTCTTCTCGTCGCTGATGGAGAACCAGATACTCGTGGCGGTCAGCGGCTTCGGTTCGCTTCTGCTGCTCTATCTTATGAAGGGCATCGCGTCGCTCATCCCGGCCGGAGCCGGGACTTCGCTCCTCGCCTTTATAGCCGTCGAGGCCGTGGCGGCCGTCATTCTCTACCTGCTGACAAAGAACATCTGGACGTCGGTCGGAGCGTTCGCACTGTTCGCGATACCGACCGTCACCGTATACCTTGTCAAAAAGTCGCTCTTCGAGGGCCTTTTCCCGAAGCTTCTCGGTTATACGGCGGTGTTCGACCGCTTCGACAGCTTCGTCAACGGCATCTTCGACATCACCGCGATAGTCTACTACATCACGCTTGCCTTCTTCTTCGTCTGGCTGTCGGTCCAGTCGATGGACAGGAAGCGCTGGAACTGAAAAAGGGAGGGGTACGGAAATGAATAACAAAGCACCCGAGACCGAGTCCCAGACGCTCTCCGGAATGAAGGCGAGGTTCGGCCGCACCGGCCGCATAGGCGTATACACTTTCATCATGGCGGCGGTGATGCTCGCGGCCGTGATAGCGGTGAATCTCATAGTCTCGGCGCTTCCCGAGCGCATCACCAGGCTCGACACCAGCAGCAGCGGCATGTACACCCTTTCTCCGTCGACCGAAAAGTTCGTCTCGGCGCTCGACGAGGACGTCACCTTCTGGTTCATCTGCCAGGGCGGAGACGAAGACGGCACGCTGCGTGGATTCCTCGACAGATACGCGTCGCTCTCCGGCAGGATCACGGTGAAGAAGGCCGACCCGATCGCCGACAACGAATTCCTGAAGGATTATCCCGACGCCGAGAAGACCTCCAACTGGAGTGTGATCGTCGAGAGCGGGAAGCGGCACAAGACCGTCGACTACGGCGACCTCTACTACTATTACAACGAGAACACCGGGCGGATGACACCGGCGGAATACAACATGTACGGCCAGTACTACGCCCAGTCGTACGGGCTCGTGTTCACCCCGTATTTCGACGGCGACAACCAGCTCACCGGAGCCGTCGAGTACGTCACCGCCGACTCGGTCCCGAAGGTATATATGCTCGAGGGGCACAGCGAGAAGGAGCTGTCATCAGTCGTGACCTCCAACCTCTTCGACTACACCGGAGTTGAACACGAGAAGCTGAACATCGCCCTGGGGAACGAGATACCGTCCGACGCCAGCCTCATCATCATCAACGCTCCGGCGTCCGACATCACGGACGGCGAAGCGGACGCTCTCACCGCCTACCTCTCGGGAGGCGGAAAGATCATCCTCCTCACCGGCGACGGCTGCTCCGAGTACGCCTCCCTCATGAAGCTTACGGCGGCGGCGGGCATGAGCGCCCTGCCCGGCGTCGTGAGCGAGAAGGACTCATCGCGACACTATCCGCGCAACGAGCGCTATATCTATCCCATGCTTGATACCGGCCACGACGCCCTGAAAAACATCGCATCGTCCGGTTACACTGTGATAGTACCCGCCGCGCACGCCATCGAGGCCGGCGAAGGTGCGGAAAAACTGATGTACACCGGAAGCACAGCCGTCACCGGCGACGCGACCGAAGGCAGGGAGTACACACTGGCGGCGGCCGGAAAGTCCGGAAGCGGCACGCTCGTGTGGATCGGTTCCGCGACGATGCTCGACGACGCCTTCATAAACGGGACGAACGGCGGCAACTTCTACTGCTTCGCGAGCATCTTCTCGTGGATGCAGGAGTCGTTCGGCTCGGCGCTTCCCGAGATCGCCGCGGTCGACCTTACGAATCCCACGCTGACTCTGAGCGAGGGACAGGCGAACTTCTGGAGCTTCATCCTTATCTTCATCGTTCCGCCGGCCGTGCTCGCCGCCGGGATCGTGATATTCGTCGTCCGCCGCAGGAAATGACGCCGGGAGAGACAGACAGACAGACAGACAGACCGGATAATGACAAAAACAGCCGTATTGCCCGCCTCAGAGGCGGCCGGAACGGCGGAAAACCACCCGAAATGCACAAAAGAGTAAGAAATCTTCTCATAGCGGCGGGCGTTCTCGTCCTTCTCGCCGGCGTGTATCTCATAGTGAAGAACACCGCAGGAAGCGGAGATGGCGAAGGCAGCGATACCGCCTCGACCGGGAGCCACACCGTCGCGCTGATCGACCCGTCGAAACTCACGGGGGTAGCCCTCAGGGTATCGAAGGACGAGGACGGCACGCGAACGGTGCGTGACATGACCTTCAGGCTGAAGGATGACGAGACCGGCTGGGAATACACCGACGACCCCTCCGTCCCGCTCGACAACGCAGGTTTTGCCTCGATGGTCACCGCACTCAACGGCAGCGCGTCCCCCTTCATGATGAGCGGGGTGTCGGACGCCGACCTCGCGAAATACGGCCTCGACGACCCGTATATCTCGGCCACGTTCACCTATTCCGACGGTACCTCCTGGTCCTGCAGAGTGGGGCAGTACAACTCCTTTGCCGGCAGATACTACTTCTGCGACGCCTCCGATCCGTCTACGGTCTACATGGCCGACGAGTCGGTGACGGATGCGCTCGACACCGGCATCGATTCACTACTCCTGTGGGACTCTCTGCCTAAGATCTCGGCGGCGGGAATAAAGTCGCTCGAGATCGAAAAGGGAAGCGGCAGGACGGTCTATACATATTATCCGAACGGAAACGGCGGCGACTACACCGATTCGTTCAAGTGGTATTTCTCTACGGACGGTGCGGCAGAAGAGCCGCTGTCTCCCGCGCTCGGCGATGAGCTGACGCTCGCATTCACCTCGCTCTCGTTCGAGGACGTCGCGGCCTGCGGCAGGGCGGCGGAAAAAGAGAAATTCGGACTGTCATCGCCGGTGAAGCTGACCTTCCGCTATACCGAAGAGGAAAAAGTCAGCGATTCAACATCCGGGACGCAGACCTCGGTGACCGTCGACCGCGACTTCGTCATCGAGACCGGCGCGACGGCAGAGGACGGAGGGCTTTACGCCGCCGTGGGAGACTCGGCTATGATATACATCCTCGGCGGGTCAGGGACCTTCTTGAAGCTCGTGGATGCCTCCCCCGCCGTCCTGCGTCCGGCGGAGCTGGTGCTGCCTTCCGAGAAGCTGACCGACGGCGTCCGCTTCGAGGCCGGATCGACCGTGCTCGACGTCACGATGACGCACAGCGACGACGGAAAGACCGTCTACGCCGACGCCTCGGGAGCGACGCTGAACTACGGCGCGTTCGAGGATATCTACGGTCTTCTGACCGGCATGAAGGCGGCGTCGAACACGGAATATCTCGAGCCCGACGCGTCGGTCGTTTCGGCGGCTCCCGTCTTCTCAGCCGTGTTCAGATTCGCCTCGGGAGAGTCGAGGCTCGACGTCACACCGTACAGCCCTGCCTATTTCAGGGTGAGTTTCAGAGGACGCACCGACCAGCTGATCACGAAGGATGACGCCGGCTCGCTCGCCGCCGCTCTCCTCGCCTATACCGCAGCATAGCCGCCATGAGACTGTTCGACAGATTCAAAAAGAACAAGGGCCCCGAGAGCATAGCGTTCAGGCGCGAGATGGCCGAGCGGCTTGCCGGGCGGCGCATCAGATACGTGACCGAGCGCCGCGACGGTGTGAACGACGAGGTCATAGGCAAGGACGGGAGCCTCAGCATACGCGACGGCCGGTTCATCGTCTTCGCATCGTCCGACATCCTCTTCCGCTGCGAGATCGACGATCTCCGCGCCTGGGAGCTGCTCTCGAAGGACGGCGTGGTCCTCACCGCGCATGACATCGAACACGGCGGGGAGGAGCGGACCATCATAGCGTATTACGTCTACTACAGGTAAATGCGGCCCTTCCGTGAGCGGCAATCACGGCAGGGCGGAAAAACAGCCGGGAGGCCATTCGGTCTCCCGGCTGTTTTTCCGGGTCGGGGCTTATTTCTTCGCGGCGAGTTCCGCCAGCATGCAGCAGAGATCGGCGTAGCCGATGCCCGCGGCGGCGGCCTCTTTAGGCAGGAGAGAGGTGGGCGTCATGCCCGGCAGCGCGTTCATCTCGAGGCAGTAGAAGTTTCCATCTCCGTCCAGGATGAAATCGGCGCGTCCGTACATCTCCATGCGCAGGGCGGAGAAGGCGAGCTCTGCGAGCCGGCCTATCTCGGCAGTCTGTTCAGGCGTTATCCGGGCGGGGCAGATCTCGGACACCGCGCCGCTCCGGTACTTGTTGGAATAGTCGTACCAGCCGCTCTTGGGTATGATCTCGACAGGCGGCAGCGCCCTTCCGTTGAGGATCGCGCAGGTGAGCTCGCGCCCCTGTATCATCTTCTCGGCGAGCAGCATGTCCTCGTAGACGCCCGCCGCGGCTATAGCCGTCTGAAGTTCGCGCCTTGAGAAGACGCGGCTGACTCCAACGCTCGAGCCGCATGACGCCGGCTTGATCACGCACGGGAAGCCGATCTTTTCGGCGATAAGACCGGGGTCGCCGGTCCTCGCGTCGAAGTATATCCCTTCGGGGACGGGAACTCCCGCGCCCGACATCAGTTTTTTCGCTATGTCCTTGTCCATCGACAGCAGGGCACCGACGTACCCGGTCCCGGTGTAGTGCCGGATCCCGCAGCAGTCGAGCGTCGCCTGGAGCATGCCGTTCTCGCCCATCGCGCCGTGCAGTGCGATGAACACGACGTCGGCGGCCCGGCAGAGGTCGATGATCCCGTCGCCTATGAGCGCCTCGCGGCCTCCTGCGGCCGCCTTGACGGCGGTGAGGTCGGGAGCTTTGCTGCCGACAGTGTATACCGGACGCTGCCCGGATGTGAAGAGCGACTCCGGGGCGGTCCCGGCGGGGATGCCGAAGTAGACGTCGGCGAGGGCGGTCAGGTGTCCGCGCTCCGCCAGCGCGTTCGCTATGAGTGAGCCGGAAGACAGCGAGACTTCGCGCTCGGGGCTGAGGCCTCCGGCAAGTACTGCTATTTTCATGTGGTCGTTCCTATCTCCCTGTGGTAATCTTCGTCTGTCGGCCGGTCAGATGTCGGCGTCCTTCATGTAACGTTTCGCGTTTTCCGCGATGAACTGCTTCCTCGCGGGGAGGTTGTTCCCGAGCAGGGTGTCGAAGATCTCCTCGGTCGCGGCGGGGTCGGACGGGGTCACGGCGATGAGCCGGCGCGTAGCGGGGTTCATCGTCGTCTGCCACATCATCTCGGGCTCGTTCTCGCCGAGTCCCTTCGAGCGCTGGATCGTATACTTTTTATCGCCGAGCTTCTTTAGGATCTCGGTCTTTTCGTTCTCGTTGTAGGCGAAATACGTCTCATCCTTCGAGGTGATCTCAAACAGCGGAGATTCGGCTATGAAGACCTTCTTCTCGCGCAGCAGCGTGGGCAGCAGGCGGTAGAAGAGGGTGAGCAGCAGCGTCCGGATCTGGAAGCCGTCTTCGTCGGCATCGGTGCAGATGATGATCTTGGACCAGCGCAGGGCGCTGCGGTCGAATGTGGCGATGTCGCCCTTCTTTACCTTCACGCTCTTATCGAGTTCGACGCCGCATCCGATGACACGGAGCAGGTCGACTATGATGTCGCTCTCGAAGATCTGCTTGTAGTCGCTCTTCATGCAGTTGAGCGTCTTGCCCCTGACGGGTATGATCGCCTGGAATTCGGCCGCGCGGCCGAGTTTGCACGAAGTCAGCGCCGAGTCGCCCTCGACGATATACAGCTCGCGCTGCTCCGGGTCTTTCGACCGGCAGTTGACGAACTTCTCGACCCTGTTCGAGATGTCGAGCGTGCCGGTGAGCTTCTTTTTGATGTCGATCCTGGTCTTCTCGGCGTTCTCGCGGCTGCGCTTGTTGATGATCAGCTGGTTCGCGATGCGCTCGGAGTCGTTAGGATGCTCGATGAAATAGATGTCGAGCTGCTTTTTCAGAAACTCGGTAAGCGACGACTGTATGAACTCGTTGTTGATCGCCTTCTTGGTCTGGTTCTCGTACGACGCGACGGTCGAGTGGCTGCTTATCACTATGACAAGGCTGTCGGTGATGTCGGCGTAGGTCAGTTTCTGCTCGGTCTTGTTGTACTTGCCGCCCGTGCGGAGAAGCTTGTCGAGCGAACTGAGGAAGGCGGACCTGACGGCGCGCTCAGGAGAGCCGCCGTGCTCGAGCCAGGATGAGTTGTGGTAATACTCCTGGATGCCGCCCACCTGCGTGAAGCAGAATGAGATGTCGGCCTCGAGGTCGTAGTCGGCCTTGTCTTCGCGGTCGTGGCCCCTGTCGGTCATATGCAGCCTGTACGGGTCGGTCAGCGACTGTCCGCCCGTCAGTTCCTCAACGTACCCGGACAGTCCGGTGTCGCCGGGATAGAAGAATTCCTCGGTCAGGAAGCTGCCGTTGTCCTGCTCGAGCTTCAGTACGAACTTCACGCCGTAGTTCACGGCGGCCTGACGGTGCAGGACGTCGCGGAAATAGTCGGCGGGGATGTTGATGTCGGTGAAGACCTCAAGGTCGGGCATCCACGATATCACCGTACCGGTGCGGGCCTCGCCGCGCGACAGCTCGCGGGTCTCAAGTTCGGTGACGGGGAAGCCCTTCTCGAAACGGATGAAGGTGTCGGTCTTGCCGTCGAAGGAATCGACGTTCATGTATGTCGAAGCGTACTGCGTGGCGCAGGCTCCGACTCCGTTCGTGCCGAGCGACGTCTTGTACGCCGCCGCGCCCGACGTATTGTCCATCTTGCCTCCGGCGAAGAGTTCGCAGAAGACGAGCTCCCAGTTCCAGCGGCCTTCCTTTGCGTTGTATCCCAGCGGCACGCCGCGCCCGAAGTCCTCGACCTGCATCGAGTGGTCGGTGTATACGGTGGCTATGATCTCCTTGCCGTACCCGGCGTTGGCTTCGTCGATGGCGTTGGCGAGGATCTCGAAAAAGCCCTGCTTGCATCCCTCGAGGCCGTCGGACCCGAAGACGATGCTGGGGCGTTTCCTGACCCTGTCGGGCCCCTGGAGCATGGTTATGCTCTGGTCGTCGTACCCGCCCTTCGACGGGGAAGATGAGGCGGAGGGGGAGGGTCTCTTAATTTCTTTCTCTTCTTTCACGGCCTTTTTTTCCGCAGCGGGTCTCTTTGCGGCTCCCGCGGCGGGCTTTTTTTCTTTTACCGGCTCTTTGGTACTGTTTTTGCTTTCTGTTTTCTTCACGTCGTTCTTTTTCCGTACATTTTTTGCTAGGGCAATACCGCACAATTCAACGCACGCGAATTGTGCGGTATTGCCCTAGGTTAGTCACAGACACTTTATTATACTATATATCCCGCAAAATATCAACGCTTTTTTCGAAAATATCGTACGAAATTCTAACTGAAACATTAGATGAACTGCTAACTCGCATCAAGATCTAAAAAACTCATTAGAGTTATATCTAATCAGTGCCGAAGCAGGCCTTTTTCGCGTCTTTCCGGAGTGTCATCAGAAAATGAGCGAAAGCATGTAAGGAATGAGAGACAAAAACCTCGGAAACAGTCCCATGAGGAACAAACCTCTCTTGAACAGGCCTGAGCGAAAAAGTCCCCGCGGACTTTCTGTCCGCGGGGGAGGGGTTACGTATTATATTATACGGTCTTGCCGGCCTCATCCCTCCGTCGCGGAGTCGGCGTTCCATACGAGGCTGCCGCTTATGCGTTCGACGGTTCCCGGTTCGAGCTCGCGGTGGTCAAAGAGCGAGAACTGCCAGTCGCTGCAGGTGTCGAGGTGGACGAAGATCGCGTGCATGACGCGCTGCGCCGTTTCGTCGTCGGTGCCGGAGGCGAATTTTATCACGAACGCGCTCGTGAAGAAAGTGTCGGAGACCGTTTTTCGCACGAGAAATATTTTGCTTACCGAGTTGTCGGGGATATTCTTTATGAAGCTCAGTATCTCGTCCAGCATGCCGTCGGGGAGGTGTTCCTCCGAGAGCCTGTCTTTTTTCTCCAGAGTGTCGATGTTGTCGTTCTCGTCCGCTTTTTTCTGCATGATCTCCACGGCTTTTTCCCTGTACTCGTTCAGTTCCTTCTCAAGCCCCTTCATGCAGCAGTAGGCTCCGATGACGTCGAGCCCTTCTTCGATGTAATTGCTGTTCTCCGCCATGGCGGTGTAGATGTCGTCGATGCCCGAATCGTCGTATCTGTGGAGTTTTATGATGCCCCTGATGTAGTAGCCCCGGTGCGACGCCGACGCGGGCAGGCAGTCGATCGCGCGGTTGGCGAGCTCCTCCGCCTCTTTTGTCTTCCCGACGCTCAACATGGCATCCAGCAGATCGCCGTATTTTTCGGGCGAGAGCGGACGGCCTTCGGCGGCCCATCCGTCGATCATCTCGATCCTGTCAAGGTAGTGTTCCTTCCGGAGTTTTCCGTAGTCGGCTTCGACGAGCCCCCGGGAGGTCTCCTCGGCCGACGCAAGCGCTCTTCCGACCTCTTCGGCGTACTCGCCGGACGGGCCCCCGAGGAGGGCGGGAGGCCAGTCGACGCCCAGTTTTTCTATGCGCGAGAAGACCGTCGGATGCGTGGCGCTTCTCGACATGATCTCGGCCTTCGTCAGTTCGTTCCAGGCAGCGGAGCGTTCGGCGGTCTTCTCCGCGAAATCCGCGAGCGTCGCCGCGGTCCAGCCGTCGAACGGTTTTTCGGAGGCGTAGAACGACGGAGTATCGTCGTTGTCAAAGTCTTCCCAGCCGTAAAGCGACAAGTACTGGATCTTGAGCAGCGATGACGCCGCCGCTTCGGGCAGTTCGGCCATTTTTTCGTCGGCTTTCTGCTCGGCCGAGACGGTGTTCGCGAATCCGAAGAGGAACGACTGCAGAAAATGCTCGAAATCGAGGAACGAATAGAACAGACCGACTGCTCCGGACAGGGCTCCCGAGTATCTGCCGGACGAGATGAACGACTGGTAGGCGGAGATCGAGTTCTCGGCGTCGTTCTCTGCGCCCATATGGCCGAATTCGTGCAGGAATACTGTATAGATCTCGTCTTCGGAGAGGATCCCGAGCAGACGTGAGCTCAGTACGACCAGGCAGTCCTTCCCGTTCCGGATGACCATCGCGGTGCTGTTCGACATCTCGTCGACCGCTATACGGAATTTTCCCCGGAATCCGGTCTTTCCGGCCGCGCGGCGTGCCGCGGCGTAGAGCACGGGGAACGAGGCCTCGTCGAGGACGCCTTCGTCACCCTGATTTGAGGTCTTTGTCCGCCGGAGGGGTATCTGGAAGAGCGCGACGGTGAAGAGAAGTGCGGCGGCGGCTCCGGCCAGCCACCTTCCGCCCGACAGAAAGACGTGCCCGCCGCAGACCGCAATGCAGGCAGCACAGAGGGCATAGACTGCCGCGGCGGCGTAAGAGAGAGTTCTTATCGCGATGCAGAGGCGCTTTTTCCTCTTTGCGGTCTCAGCCGCGTCCTTCCTCTGCGAGAGCATGAATTCCTGCGACTGACCGACGTTCATTCCGGAGAGCTTTTTTGACCCGCGCGTGCCGGCCGCGAACTGGAAGAGAGGCAGCGCGACGGCGATGCCGGCCGACAGCGACAGCAGGAGTATCCCGGCCTTCCCCGGGAAGTATGCCCCGGCAGGTGAACTCCCCGTGAGGACTCCGGCGGCTCCGAGAGCGATCCCTGACGCGGGTATCAGGATCTTTCTCGGGAGCAGGGAAGGCGGGTCTTTCTTCTTATCCGCGCCGGCGGGTCCGAATTTCTTTCCTCTGATGTCCGCAAGGACGAGGGCGGTCACCGCCGCGGCGGCGACGAGCCCCGATCCCGCGGGTATCGCGATCCCGTCGGGGATTTTATGCGCCCCGTCGAGATGCGACTCTGTTTCTGCGACGGCGAACAGTGCTGTAAAAGTCAGCACGATTATAAGTATTATTGCCGTATCCAGGCGTCTTTTCTTTTTATCCATCTGCAGCTCCTTATCTGTACAAGTGTCCCGCGCGGAAGATCACGGCTGCGCGCACTCTGTTCCGCCGCCTCGCTTCGTGTCCGCCGCGTATGCGCGGCTTACCGCTTTTTCTTTTCGGCCGGCGGCCTTCGCGCGTAGCTAAGCGTCTGCCGGAGTGCGTCTTCCTTGCTCACACCGGCGAGGCGGAGCTTGTGCGCAAAGTCCAGCAGCTCGCCGAAGCGGCCGTCAGGGACGAGTCCCGCGGCGGTCAGGTCGTTCCCGGTGACATACGGCTTTGCCATAGTTTCCAGGAATACCCTGTATCGCTCGCGCAGGAAGGTCTCGGAATCGATATAGGGGTGGCTGTGCTCCATTCCGTAACTGTCGGCCAGGCCGAGCAGGATGAGGTCTGACGGCTCGCATGAGCGGTCGAACATCCGGTTCGTAGCCTTGACCGACGAATTCTGCATCGCCAGATGGTTCGGCATCATATGCAGGAGGGTCATGTTCCCGACGTATCTTATGAGTGACTTTTCGTTCGTGAACCGGCGCAGCATCTTCTCCGCGAGCGCGACGCCGGCGGTGTCGTGGCCGTAGGAGTGGATCCTGCCGCCACTGTCCTTCACGGTCGTCACGGCTTTTCCGAGGTCGTGCGCGACGGCCGAGAGCATGAACGGATACGGCCTCACCGCGCGTTCCCGCAGGCCGGCGGCTTCGTCGGTGACCATCATGGTATGGGTGAAGACGTCTCCCTCGGCGTGGAAGAGCGGGTCCTGCTCAACGCCGCATGTGGCCTCGAGCTCGTCGAAGAAGGGCTCGAGGTGCCCGGTCTTGCGGAGAAATTCGAAGAATACCGACGGTCTGTCGCCGAGCAGCAGCGCTTTTTTAAGTTCTCCCTCGACGCGTTCGCCGGGAAGAGAGGAGATGTCGACGGTCCTGCAGAGCGCGGCGGTCTTCGGATCGACATCAAAGCCGAACCTCGCCGCGAACTGCGCGGCTCTGAGCACGCGCAGAGGGTCCTCCGGGAAGCTCTGCGTGTTGACGTGCCGAAGCAGACGCCGTTTAATGTCGCCCGCGCCGTCAAAATGATCGACGGTCTGTCCGGTGAGGATGTCCTCCATTATCGCGTTGACGGTGAAGTCGCGCCTCGACGCCGCCTTTTCGGTCCCGATGAACGGGTCGGTGAAGGTCTCGAAGTCCCGGTGCCCGCGTCCGACCGCCTTCTCGGTGCGGGGCATCGCGATGTCGATGCCGCTGCCTCCGAGCGTGAAGATGCCGAATGACTCGCCGACCGTCAGGACTTCTCCGAAGTCCGAGAGGATCCCGCGCAGGCGCGCGGCCTCGATGCCGTGGACTTCGATGTCTATGTCGGGAGAGGCGGAAGCACCGCTCTTCATCCCTTCTTTTTCCATAATGCGGTCCCTGACGAAGCCTCCGACGTAATACGCTCTTCCGCCGGACTTTGCCACCGCGGAGGCTATCCTTTCCGCTGTCCGCATGCGTGTCTTGAGTTCTTCGGCTCCGTTTCCGCCTGTTTTTTCGCTTATTTGTGACATTTTTTTAGTTTTTCCGTATGTCGGTCCTCCGGTGTCCGCCGCAGCCCTTCCGGCGGCAGCCGGACGGTGCGGATCTCCGTTCAGTCTTCTCCGCGTTCCTTCTTTTTCACGAAGGCACAGGCCGCCGGCAGGGCGGCGATGAAGACCGCCGCCGCGGTCCCCGACGAGCTGCAGCCGCCGGCGGGCCGGGTCTCGGAAACTTCTGAAGTCCCGGGCTCCGTTCCTGTGGTCTGATCCGGCTCCTGTGTCGCTGGCTCCGGCGCTTCGGTCTGCGGAGGCACGGTCTCGGTGAAGGCTCCTTCGGGATCATAGGGGACTCCTGTGTCCTCTTCCAGGGCGTCAGACGGCAGCCTGAAGCGCGGGAATTCGAGGTTTGCTATCGCGTCGCCCTCCTCGTAAAGGTATCCGCCGCCGCCGAGAGGCATCGGGAACCCGTCGGTTCCGATCTTCTGCCGGTACATGTCCATATACAGCTCGCGGTTGAGTTCGAAGGCGGCGCGCCCCGAGGCGAGGTCCGCCCTGTCGATATATGTGATCTGGCCGGCGGCGACGGCGGAATCGATGATCACGCGCCGCGGGGCGTTCGAATCGGCCGTGGCGTAGGTCGCCCACTCGGTCGTCTGTCCCTCCTCGCAGTAGAAGTTGCCTCTGATCTGCCCGCTTCCCAGCGGATTCTGCGAGGAGCAGCCCATGATCACGAAGTACGGGCGTGTGCCTTTTTCCGCCGCCAGCTCGCCCGCCGCGAGGCATCCGGTCATTATGTTGCTCGTCGTGTTGCAGTAGGTCGCGATCTGGGATACGAATCCGCCGCCGCCTTTCTGGCAGCCTGTGATCTTTCCGGTATTCATGCACCCGACGATATTGAAGTATTCCGAGCCGCCGGTGCCGTAACCGTATCCGGCGATGCCGCCCGCGTATCTCGAGCCTCTGATGTTTCCGGTGTTGGCGCAGCCGATGAGCGCGTATCCACCCGGCGCGTAGTTGTCCCCGAGGCCGGTATACGCGATGATCCCGGCTCCGTCCTGTCCGCCGGTCACGTCGCCGCTGTTGACGCATCCGTAGAACCTGCAGTAGTTGCTGCCCGCCGACGTCACTGCCCGTCCGCAGATCCCGGCGGCGCCGCACGAGGCGTAGTCGGCCGAGATACTGCCGCTGTTCTCGCAGAACCAGGCCTCGATCGAGTCGCAGAATCCGATGATCCCGCCCGAATTGCAGGACGATGTCCCGCCGCCGAAGGTCACATCTCCGTTGTTGACGCATCCGACTGCGGTGAAGAGCCTGCCCTTGACGGATGACGCCACGAGCCCTCCGATATATGTCGCGCTTTTCCCGGAGACCTCCGCGTTGTTCACGACGCGGTAGAGAGTGCATCCCGACGCGATCAGCGCCAGCGCCGCCGCGTTGCCCGTGTTTTTCTCGATTCTGCCCTCGACGGTCAGATTCATGACGGTCCCGGAGAGCTGGTTGAACACCGGCGCCGAGACGGTCAGAGTGTGACCGTTGCCGTCGAGCGTTCCCGAGAACGTCTTTCCGTAAGTGCCGCTGAGTTCAATGTCGCCGGCGAGCCAGTACTCGCCTCCGGCTTCCATCGCGGCGAACTCCTCTGCCGAAGCGACTGGTCTGCCGGCGGGTGTATCGGCCGCCAGGGCGGCGGGAGTGACGCTTCCGGCCGTCAGCAGGACGGCGAGCGCCGCGGCGATCGCGAGGATCGGATAATATAAGGTATGCTGATGTGATGCGCAGACAGATGATCTTCCTGTTTTTTCGGCTGTTTTTCTTTTCATTTCGAACTGGTCCCTCCGGTGTCCGTATTTCCGCCACGGCGGAATCACGGTGTCTATTATTTTACCATTTTTTCGCGCCACGGTCAATAGAAGCGGCGTCCAAAGTGACAAATAAAGCCGGTACGCGCAATTCGGGCGGTTTTTCGCGTCCGGATGCGGCAGAATGTGGTATAATAATACGGAAAACAGTTCCGGAGGAGAAGATCAGATGTCGGAAAATGATAAGAAGAAAAAAAAGCTCGCGGGACTCGAGCCCGCGAAGGTGTTCGGCTTTTTTGAGCTCTGCTCGTCGGTACCGCACGGGTCGGGGAACACCGGCGCGATAGCGTCGGTCTGCGAGGAGTTCGCGCGCGAGCGCGGCCTGCGCTGCGTGAGGGACAGGCTCAACAATATCGTGATATACAAACCAGGAACGCCGGGATACGAAGAACACGGGCCGGTCATCCTGCAGGCGCATCTTGACATGGTCTGCGCGAATCGTCCCGGGGACGGCATCGACATGAAGACCGTACCGGTGGATCTTCGGACCGACGGCGAATGGGTCTGGGCAGAGGGGACGTCGCTCGGCGGCGACGACATTGCCGGCGTCGCGATGATCATGGCCGTCCTCGACAGCCGCGACGTCGCGCATCCGCCGATCGAGGCCCTCTTCACCGTCGACGAGGAGACAGGTATGTTCGGGGCGAAAGGCCTCGATCCGTCGCTGCTCTGCGGCCGGCGCATGATAAACCTCGATTCTGATGAGGAGGGCGTCTTTACCGTCGGATGCTCGGGCGGACAGCGCATGGACCTGCGGCTGCCGGTCGAGAGGGAACCGCGCGGAGAGAAAACGGCCGCATTCCGTCTTACCGTCTCCGGCCTTCTGGGAGGCCACTCGGGCGCCGAAATCGACAGGGAGCGGGGCAATTCGCATCTGCTCGCCGCGAGGCTGCTCTCGGCAGCGTCGGCGGCGGTGCCGGAGCTCCGGCTCGACAGCCTGGCCGGCGGGTCGTTCGACAACGTCATACCGTCGAGGACAGACGCCGTTGCCGTCGTTCCGGCGTCGCGCGTGAGGAGCTTCAGATCTGCCGTGGACCGGACCGCGGCAGACATAGCCTTCGAGCTGTCGGCGTCAGACCAGGGATTCAGGGCGGAACTGACAAGGCTCGACGGGAAGGAGCTGCCGCGCCGCCCGCTGACCGCCGCCTCGACACGGAAGCTGCTGTCGATGCTCATGGTGCTGCCCAACGGCGTCCGCAACATGAGCATGGATATAAAGGGACTCGTGCAGACGTCGCTCAACCTCGGGACAGTGCGTCTCGGAAGGAAGGAGTTCACCTGCGGAAGCGCGCTGCGGTCGTCGATCGGCTCGCAGAAGGAGTATCTCGCTCTCCAGGTGAAGACGGCGGCCGGGGCGTTCGGCGCGAAGGTGAGATCCGGCGCGGGCTATCCCGCGTGGACGTTCCTTCGGGAGTCGCCGCTGCGCGACACCGCGTCGGAGGTATACACCGAACTATTCGGAAAGAAGCCGGTGATCTACGCGACGCACGGCGGACTCGAATGCGGGATACTCTCGGACAAGCTTGGAGGACTCGACTGCGTATCGTTCGGTCCCGAACTGCGCGACATCCACTCGGTCGGCGAGAAGATGAACGTGGCTTCCGTGGGACGCACATACAGGTTCCTCTGCGCGACGCTCGGCAGGCTTTAAACAAGGAAGGATCTGAGATAAGATGAAGAATTTCAGGATCGAAGACTATCTGGCCGATCTTTCGCATATCGTGTCGATCGACAGCGGCACTTTCAGCGAGGCCGGGACCAACGCGATGGCGGAGTTTTTTAAGAAGAGATACGAAGAGCTCGGCCTCAGAGCAGAGATAAGCTGGCAGGACGGCTACAGGCCGGCGCCCTTCCTTACAGTATCGGGCGGAAAGATCAGCGGAAAGCTGCCGGCCGGAAAAGACGCCGACATACTCATGATAGGCCATATGGATACCGTGTTTCCCGACGGCACCGCCGCAGCGCGCCCGTATTCGATCGACGGGGCGGGACACGTCAGGGGGCCCGGATGTCTCGACTGCAAGGGCGGGATCCTGCTCATGTACTATCTGATAAAGTGCATGATGGCCGAGGGGGAGATCGGTTTCTCCTTCATCATAGGCCTCAACTCCGACGAGGAGAGAGGGAGCGGATACTCCCGCGCGAAATTCGAGGAGCTGGCGCGGCGATCGGGCCGCTGCCTCGTCTTCGAGCCCGGAAGGGCGGGCGGGGAGTTCGTCCGGCACCGCAAGGGCGGAGCGAACTACACCGTCAGGTGCCGGGGCATCGCGGCCCACTCGGGAGTCTGTCCCGAAAAAGGAGCCAGCGCGATCCTCGAGCTGGCAAGGCAGACCGACGCGATCTACCGCGAATGGTTCAGGCCGGCGGATGGAACGACGGTCAACATCGGCCGCTTCAACGGCGGAGGAGACGGCGGCGCTGTCCCCGACTACGCCGAGTTCACTGTCAGTTTCCGCTGCATGGAAGAGAAAGTGTTCCGTAAGTTCGACAGGTATATCATGTCGATGGGCGACGACGGTCGCCGCTTCGATCCGCGCTGCGCTATAGAGGTGGAGAGGCGCACGGTTCGTCCGCCGATGGCCCCGGACGGGCGGGTAGAGGAGATGCTCGCGCTGCTCAGCGAGGCGGGCGGCGAGCTCGGGCAGACCGTCGAGGCCGTCTCGACAGGAGGCGGGTCCGACGGGAACTTCATTTCGCCCTGCGGCTGCCCCACGCTTGACGGCTGCGGGCCTGTCGGTTCGTGCATGCATACCGAAGACGAATATCTTGAGATCCCGACGGTCGAACAGAGGCTCGACATCATGCGCGGGATGCTGCTTCGGATGTTCCCGGTGAAATAACAGGCTGAGCAAAACAAAAGCGGCAGCCAAAAGGCTGGTTCTCATAAGGATAATGAGAACCAGCCGATCGGGAGCGAAGGCAAATAGCACATCATAATTGCGATTCAAAACCCCATCATCTGAATAGAAATGAATAATTCTGAATTACATTCCCCCAAAGAGAAACTTCCCTGGATGACAGTGCAAAGCCATGGACTTTATCACCAGCATTGCCGGATTATGAGTTAATTATGCGGTGTTGATTTAACATCATATGCTATCAGCGTAATAAATCCTGTAAGCAAGCTTGTAGCAAATACGGGTATGGAATGAGCATTGAATACAAGTTCTGTCAAATGCTCTTTTTTTACCGGAATCCAACTTATAGCATAATAGAGTTCCATAAGTATTGCATTATATAAACAGAAAAAATACTTTATTTTTCCAATAGAGTGAATAATCCTGCAATACACGAATGATAACAAAGGCGAAACAATCAGGACATATAATCCAATAATTATCAGCCAATAATACAACGCTCCCCAACTATCTATAGAATTCAACCACAGGTACGCAATTTTACAAATCAGTGCCAGCAAAAGACTATAAACGATCGGGTAACAAACCGCCCTTAGATAAACAAACTTTCGCTTCATGCTTCTATTGAACGATTTACAATAATGGGATAAATTCATTTACATAAATGCAGTCGCATTTCAGACTCCGGAACCATCGCTCGATTCTTACGTTGTCGACCCACCTTGCACGGTGGCCATCTATTTCTTTCGTCCCCATACGACTATTGTACTTCCAGTGTCAATTATTCAGCGCAGTCCAATCACGAATTAACGTTTTATTGACTCGACCGTGGCTTGTATCATAGTCTGGTTTTTGATTCGAAATATCAAAAATGAACTTTGATTTTTTTCCGAATCTGAATCGAACGCTATTTCCGATTACCTTTTTTTTGATAGAAGTGAGACTTGCACTATCATTTAAAAATGTATATTTAACTCCATCAATTGTCATTATAAAACGCCCTTTATCGTAAATTTCTACACTTTCAACTGTTCCGACCTGCTCTTCAATGCAATTATGTTCAAATTCATATTTAGCCAAAGCAATTGGATACAGATTCTTATATACAAAAAACCACAACCAAAAGCCAACGCAAACAACGCTTACACTGACACGCAAAATCCGTTTTATAACTATGTTTTCTATTTTCTTTGTATTCACAATAATTCCGTATACTCCGCCCCAAGCAAACCATATTCCCGAAAATATTGCGATAAATAAATAACTTCCAAAATCCGACTTTATTAATTCGTACATTAATGGATCCCTCATAATACATGCTAATTGATCGGCCAATAATGTGTAAGTTGTATCCGAATTTTTTGATGGTGGACTGCGCTGAAAAATTGACACCGGGTACCGCGCAGACGTACGGGTACACGTTGATCAATTTATTATGCGCAGTTTTTTAATCAGAATTCAACTGGGTTCATATAGCCCGGATAGGAATGCAAACGTTTTCTGTTGTAAAAGTTCTCAATATAATCAGTTACGTCTTTCCTGACTTCATCAATTATAGCATATTTCTTGCGGTATATCAATTCTTTTTTTCTGTGGCAAAAAAGCTCTCCACGCATGCATTATCGTAAGGGCAGCCGGGACTATAAAAAGCGGAAAGGACGGGCATCTGACTGTCCGTCCTCTCCATGGGCACTGTTAAACTAAAACATCCTTATGAGAACCGCGCCGAAGGCCGCCGCTTTTGCGTGCTGTGTTTTTCAGTCGGTGTAGATCGGATACTTCCAGCAGAGCTCGGACACGCCCGCCTTGATCGCGGCCTTGCGGTCGTCGAAATTAAAGACGGCGTCGGCGATCCAGTTGGCTATCCTGACCATCTCGGGCTCGTTCATGCCGCGTGTGGTGACCGCCGGGGTCCCGACGCGCAGGCCCGACGTGACCGTCGGTTTGAGCGGGTCGCCGGGGATGGAGTTCTTGTTGGCGGTGATGTGCACCGAGTCGAGCCTGACCTCGAGGTCGCGCCCGGTGACGGGTGTGCCGCGGAGGTCGAGCAGCATCAGGTGGTTGTCGGTGCCGCCCGAGACGAGGTTCACGCCCCTGGAGAGCAGTCCCTGTGCGAGAGCCGCCGCGTTCTTTACGATGCGGCACTGGTAATCGACGAAATTCGGCTTTAGCGCCTCGCCGAGCATGACGGCCTTGGCCGCGATGATGTGCATCAGCGGTCCGCCCTGCGTGCCGGGGAAGATGGCCTTGTCGATCCTCTTCGCGTATTCCTCGCGGCAGAGGATCATGCCTCCGCGGGGACCGCGCAGCGTCTTGTGGGTGGTCGTCGTGACGACGTCGGCGTAGGGGACCGGGCTCGGATGGAGTCCCGCGGCGACGAGTCCGGCGATATGGGCCATGTCCACCATACGGAGGGCGCCGGCTTCGTCGGCGATCTCGCGGAACTTCGCGAAGTCTATGATCCTCGGGTACGCGGAAGCGCCGGCGAGGATCATTTTCGGCTTGCACTGCAGCGCCAGTTCGCGCACTTCGTCATAGTCGATCAGTCCTGTTTTCTCGGAGACTCCGTAGCTGACTATATTGAAATACTTTCCGGATATGTTCACCGATGAGCCGTGGGAGAGGTGTCCTCCCGCCGACAGTTTCATCGACAGTACCGTGTCGCCGGGTTCTAGCAGAGCGAAGAATACCGCCAGATTGGCGTTCGCGCCGCTGTGCGGCTGGACGTTGGCGTGTTCGGCGCCGAACAGCCTGCAGGCGCGCTCCCTGGCGATCTCCTCGACTTCGTCCACGTACTCGCATCCGCCGTAGTACCTGTGTCCGGGATATCCTTCAGCGTACTTGTTGGTGAGGACTCCGCCCGCAGCCAGGAGCACGGCTTCGGATACTATGTTCTCCGAGGCGATCAGTTCAATGTTGCCCCTCTGGCGGCGCAGTTCGCGTCCGCAGGATTCCGCAACTTCGGGATCGAATTCAGAAAGTCTTTCAAAAAACATCGTTTTTCCATTCCGGTCCGCCGCCCCAGCGGGGCGGCGGACTCTGTTTATTTTGTAAAGGGCGCGCGCGTGTCTCAGCTCAGTCTCTCCTGCGTACGAAGCAGAGCGAGAGCGCGGCGATCACCGACAGAGCGGCGACCGAAAGCGAGGAGGAGCATCCGCCCTCTTCGGTCTTCGGCGCGGCCGTCGTGACGACGGGAGCGGCTGTTGTTACGTCGGGAGCGGCGGTGGTTCCGTCAACCGGAGCGGCCGTCGTGACGTCGGGCTCAGAGGATACATCTCCGCCGGCCGTCGTGACTTCTTCGGTCGTGACTTCCGCGAAGGGATCGTAGAAGGTGACGTTGACGGTGTTGCCCTTGACGGCGGCGAAATCGATGACGGGATGTCCGTCGGCCGGGCTGTTCTTCCATACTGTCGCGCTGTTGCCGCTGTTGAGCTTCATGGTCTCGACGGCGTCGCCGGCTGCGAGGTCGGCGGCGCTGACTTTGACTACAGGAGGATCGATCAGGATCGCGTCGACGCCCACGGCGGTCTCACCGTCTGAGTAGCAGTTGTAGTAGTTGACGAAGTTCTTGAGCTGTCCGATGAGCGTGCCGGCGTTCGCATCGGCGATCTTGTTTTCCATTGTGATCTTGGCGGCGAAGCAGTTGACTATTTCGCACCCGGTGTCGGTGTGTCCGGCCTTTGCGATCAGGCCGCCCGCGTAGGGATTGGCGGATGTGGAGGTCTCCTTGACGGTGAGCTTCACGTCGTAGGCGTAGCAGTTGCGGATGTGGAGAGCCTGGTTGTCGGCGCCCTGGCATCCGACGATGCCGCCGGCGAGGCCGTACGCGGTGGCTCTTGCTCCGCCGGCCGTGACGGTCACGCCGGTGGCCGAGCAGCCGTCGAGCGTGGTGCATCCGCCGACTCCGAGGATACCGCCCATGAAGCTGTTCTTTTCGGTGATCTCGGTGAGCGAGTCATCTGGTACGCCGATCGTGGTATTGGAGACCGAGCAGCCGGCGATCGTCATCTGCATTCCGGCACCCGACTTGGAGGCGCGGCCGACGAGGCCGCCGGCGGATGTGCCGATGACTTCACTCGACTCGACGTGGCAGTTGTATATGCCGGACATCGTGGTCTTGTCCTCGGTGCATGTCTGCTGCGCTACGAGAACGCCGCAGAATTTGTTGCTGGTGACTTTGGCGCCGGTTATCGTGAGGTTCGAGATGGTGGCGTCCTTGGTTATCCCGAAGAGGCCGCCGTAGCCTCCGCCGTTGACGACGAGACCGGTGATCTCGGCTTCTCCGCCGTCGAAATTGCCGCTGAAGGGCTTATCGCTGGCGTTTCCGATCGGAGTCCAGGCCTTTCCGCCGAGGTCGAGGCTGCCCTTCATGGCGAAATACTTGCCGGCGTAGGACTCGCCTTCGTTGACATCCTTGGCGAGTTTCGCGAGTTCGTTCTCGCTCGAGATGAGGAAGGGGTTGTTCTCGCTTCCGTCGCCGCCCGAGAATCCCACAGCCGCCGAAACTCCGTCCCACGCGGCCGAAGTTCCGAGCGTCATGGCGAATGCCGAGGCGATCAGGGTGAACAGCACCGCCGCGGCAGTCAGCGCCGAGAGGCGGGCTTTTTTCTTGGAAACAGTATTCATTGCATACTCTCCTTTAATTATTATTGTTTTGAATGATACATAACATATGTAGCGGTCACCGCCGGACTGCGCGGGCGTGAGGAGGAAAGTCAGCCCTCGAAGGCCGCCATCACCGTCTCAATGCCCTTGTTGAAGACCGCGGTCTTTGTCTTGAGATTCGTGGCGTATCCTGCGGGATTGCTCAGCGCCGAGGTGCGGAAGAGGTTGGCAGTCGAGTTGCCGAAGGCCTCGGCGTAGAGCCGGCCGATGTCGAAGCTGATGTTGTCCCTGATGATGTCGTACATCTCGGCGACCTCGGCTCCGTCTGCGTATCTGACCTTCATCGTCGTCTCGAAGACGGCGGGAGTGACCATACGGTAGCTCGCCGAACCCATAGCCTCGAGCATGGCTGCCGAAGCCTCGGTGTCGTGGCTGGCGGAGGAGACGGCGTACATGGTGAACGGATGTCCCATGTTGGTGCCGAAGTTCTCCTGGTCGGCGTTGAATTTGGGCTGCGGAACGATGCCGTACGCAAATTCGATCTTCTTGGTGGATCCGGCGTTGTCCTTTCCGGCGACTATGAAGCAGCGGTCGGTGATGAAGACGGCGCGCTCCTCGAAGAAGACGTTGCGGACCGACGTGCTGTTAGTGTGGTAGCAGCCAGTCGAGCTGAGGAAGTTGCCGGTGAGTTCGCATGCCTCGAGGGCGCGCTGGCCCTTGAAGTCGTCGGAGATGGTGATGCCGCCGTCAGCCGTTTTGGAGACCGACGTGATTCCGGCTGCGGTCTGGAAGGCGTCGATGTTGGTCTCGAAGATGACCATGCCGAAGGTGTCGCCCGCGGAGCGCGAGTTGCTTGCGTCGGTGTCGACGTAGATGTCCTTGCACATTCCGAACATAGTCTCCATCGTCCAGGCGTTCTCTTTGACGAGCTGTTCGGGAGTTTTTGCGAAGAGAGGATTGTCCCTGTAGTTTTCAAAGAGCGCTCTGTTGTAGAACGTGGCGATCATCATCCAGAGCAGGTTGGTCGAGATGTCGCCCGAAGCGAAATAGAGCTTGTTTTTGATCGTGCACTCTTTCGTCAGGGCCTCGGGCCACCAGGGCTTCTCGATGTCGAAGTATTTGGTGGAGAGCAGGTTGGCGCAGTAGCCCTTCAGCGCGAGAGCCGGGGGAGTGCGGCTGTATGTCGCGTAGACGTCGAAGAGGTGGTCCGACTTGTAATCGGCGTCAGCCTTGGTCGTGAACTCGTCGTTGGTTCCCGAGGAGCCGGCGGCTTCGACCCAGACGAACTTGATGCCCAGACGCTCCTCGACCTGGACGTTCCTCGAATAGATGGCGCTGTCGATGATGTTTCCGCTGTCCTCCTCGACGTAGAACTCCTTCATCGAGTAGTCGTTCCACATGAGAGTCGTGATGTCGGTGCCGAAATCGAGCTTCTCGGGAAGCGAGTCGAGACGATAGCCGTCTTCGTCGTAGAGGCTCTTCTCGGTCACTTCGGCGGTGTCGGCAGAAGCGGACGTAT
>JAFTCN010000087.1 GCA_017454675.1 Clostridia bacterium | reverse complement strand
CCGGAGGTTCGCCGTCTACGCCGCGCCGGTCGGGACCGGGGAGGACGGACTTCCCGAATATCTCCCGATCCAGCTGTCAAACGAAGCCTCATTCCGCGTATTTGACAGGGAAACCGAAAAATACACCGATCTGCGCGGGAGATTCATAGCGCTCTCCCGGGATTCCGGGTACGTCATATACGAAGACCCCTCAGGATTCCGTCAGGCGTACGCGCTCAGGGAAGGAAAATCATACAAGGCCTCCGACCCCTCGGTCGCGGAGGCGCTGGAGGGGGATCCGGCAAGATACGAGCTGACTACGCTGAAATCCGACAGGGCAGGGAAGTATCAGCTGAAGCTCACCGACTGCATCAGCAGTAAAACAGAACTGATCGATGCATACGCCGACGCCTGGAACACGCTCGGCGACTGCCTCTACTTCTTTGACTCGGACAGCATGACCGTTACGGTCAGACGGCTTTCTCCCGAAGGGGAATCTTTTGAGATCGCCCTCCCCGAGAGCTTTGCGAAAAACTTCTTCTCCGCCGGGCCGGGATACTGGAACTGGTCGAGACTGAAGCTGTCCCCCGACGGGAAGACGCTGCTTGTCTTTTTTGAGACCTATGCCGAAGACCA
This sequence comes from Clostridia bacterium, assembly GCA_017454675.1. Classification (GTDB taxonomy): domain Bacteria; phylum Bacillota; class Clostridia; order Oscillospirales; family CAG-272; genus CAG-390. The sequence goes on along the minus strand of JAFTCN010000087.1, from coordinate 7,162 downwards.
TTTCATCTGGGTCCCTTACGACGGCGATCCGCTTGCCGGCATCCCGAAATGGGTGAGGGAATATCCGTCACAGTACTGGAGATGCGAGAACGTCGAGGAGATAAAGCTTCAAATTATAGGTCTTCGCGACATGTACTGTGATCTCAAAGCATCGATGATCGCCGGGGCGGACGGAGCACCGGCGGAGATACCCTTCGATATTGCCGCAGAGCCGGTTATCTTTCTCAGGTCCGACTGCTGCGAGACCGCCGATCCGTCCGTCACCGAAGGGAAGCAGCCGGTGTTCAGCGTAATGTACGACTGCACGACCGAGGGAGGCATCCGGCTCCTTTCCGAGGCGAGAGCATACCTCATCGACGGGGAAAGATACATCTCGTTTGACGACTACACGACAGTGAGGGTCATCACGGACGGCGAGTGGCTGTTCTCATATATGCTTGATTACTACGGCATATATTCCGGGAAGGATCCCGCGAATCCGAACTGACCTTATCACAAAAATTAAAGCAGAGGGCTGTTAACCACTCGGAAGACCGGGTATTTAACAGCCCTTTTTGTCCGGCAAGACATCCACGCCCTCATGTCCCTCGCCGTCAGTCTGTCGATCGTTTCGGTCGCGTCCTGAGCCGTGGCGGCGACGGCGGGAGCGGCGCCGGCCGGAAGGAAACAATCGGCGCAACTCAGAGAAAAAAAGATTGACGAGGAAGGCATTAAGGATATATAATATGTTACATCGTATATTGCTTTTGGAAGCTGAAAAGAATCCCGGGCCAGATGTCCCGGTCTGATGAGGTGTTTTTTCTATGACAGCTGACAGGAATATCGCGGAATTGATCAGAAAATCGGTATGCGCCGCGCTCGCGGCGCTCATGGTTCTCTGCTCTTTCACCGGCTGCGTGCCGGGAGGACCGGCTCCGGAGTCCGCTCCTGCTCCCGTGACCGGTTATTCGGTACCGGATGAAACGTCAACGGCCCCCGGCTATACCGGCGCGGAAGACACCGCGGTCGAAATAACTTCGTCAGATGGAACCGCGGCTGAAGAGACGTCGGCCGAAGTGACGTCGTCAGAAGAATCCACTTCTGAAGAGACGTCGGCCGAAGCAACTTCGGCAGAAGAAACTGCTGCCGAAGAAACTGCTGCTGAAGAAACCACTGCTGAAGAAACTGCTGCCGAAGAAACTGCTGCCGAAGAAACTGCGGCCCATGTCCACGCATTCGGCGACTGGACTGCGATCAGGGCGGCTTCGTGCGAGACGGCCGGACAGCAGAAACGCTCCTGCGCATGCGGAGTCTCAGAAACGCGCGCTGTCGCCGCGACCGGTCACGTTAAGGTCACCGGCGCGAACCGCCCCGCGACCTGCACCGAATCCGGACTCACTTCCGGGACTCACTGCTCGGTCTGCGGCAAGATCCTTGAAGCTCAGACGCCGATAGCTCCGCTCGGGCACACATTCGGAGAGAACAATAAATGCGTCCGCTGCGGGCTTACCGATCCGGATCTCGGCACTCTGCTTTACTACGAGAACTTTGACAGGTACACGGCAAGCACTAACAGCGCGAACGTGCTCAACTCTCTCGGATGGAAAGCTGATTCGCCCGCAAACGGAGCGTACAGGGGAAACACCACGGCGTATTCGATCGTTTCGGTTTCCGGCGGAAAGAGGCTGTACCTTAAAAACAATACGTCGAGCGGCGCTGATTCCTATGTGATCGTGCTTCCGGCGTCGCTGATGGGGAAATATCACGAAAGCAACTATACCTATCAGTACGACGTCATCTATGCCGACGCCTCGGCGGCGGACAGATACATCGCGCTCGTCAGCGACTACAGCGGTCAGACCTACAATTCCTTCCATTTCAGAAACCGCGGCACTGCCAACAATCAGGTGCACGACAGCGGGAGCTGGTATACATATGATTCTTCGGGAGTCAATTACGCCGCCGCCACCAACTCGAACTCTATAGTCACGAAGTTGCTCGGCATCTCCTACAGCGCAGACACGCAGGCCTTTAAGAACATAAGCGTTTCGATCAGATACGTCGTCGACTGGCAGAACGGCAACTCTGTCTATATGCGGGTCAATAACGCGGGATATCCCGGGACAGGGAAGTGGACGCTGGTCTCGAAATACTCGAAGTCGGGCAATGCGAACGCCTATCTCGACCCTGACAGATTCGGCGGGGCAATAGTCCTGAAGACGGGCGGCAAGCAAAACGGCTATGTCGACAACATAATCGTCTGGACCGGTACCGGTGCGGAGCCTTACGACAAGTCGTCTCCGAAATTCAGATCGACCGACAAGGGCTGCTCCGGACACCGCTTTGCCGGAGGAGGGAGCTGCCTCGATCCCGAAAAATGCATCTACTGCGGAGAGCTCTCTTCAAACAACAGGCCTCACGTGTTTGAACCGCTCGGGATCGAAGGAAACAGCGACAGAAGGTGTTCGGTATGCTCTGCGCTCGAAAGCAACATCGGGACACGGTGGAAGATAGTCGAGATCCCCTCTTTCGACGGCGGAACCGTTTCGCAGAACGTCTACCGGTCGGCGCAGGGACCGTTCAAAGAGGACCTGCCGATCTCGGACGAGTCGGAGATGATGATACTGTCTTCGGTGAAGGAAGACGATCTTTCGGCGTACCTGTCAAAGCTGGCCTCGTACGGATACCGCAGGGAGTATTCCTCCGCGAGCGACGGCAACGTCTACGCCGGATACTATGACGGTACTCGACGGGTATACGCGTATTATACCGATTACAGCAGGCAGATCAGAGTTATTTACGACCGCACCGGAGACTCGATAGAAGGGTTCGGATACACTTACGAGAAGCAGCCGGGCGAGCGGACGGTGGTTTATCAGTACGGGATCCCGATGAGCGAGAGCGGCGTCAACGGCGCCGGGGGAATGATAAACTGCGGTATGATGTATATCGTAAAGCTTGCCGACGGCAAGCTGATCGTCATTGACGGCGGCGGCTACCAGCAGTTCGACAAGGCTGAGCGGGACGGACTTATCAGTTTTATGCGCGAGATAACAGGGAGGGACTCGGGCAGGATCGACATCGCCGCCTGGTACATAACCCACTGCCACAACGACCATCTCGCCGGTTTCTGCCTCTTCCTGAAGCAGTACTGTTCAGACCTCTCGATAGAGAGAATGATATTTAATTTCCCAAGCGTCTGGACCGAGGACGGGGTGCTGTCGGGACAGCGGAGCGGTTACTCGAAGCTTGTCGGTTATGTCAGCAATTACGCCCCGGGTGTGAAGTATCTGAAACTGCACACCGGAGAGTCCCTCACTCTTTGCGACCTGACGATACACTGCCTGTACACTCACGAGGATCTGACCGATGCAAAGACCGGATTGACCGGGATCGCGGCGGATTTCAACAACTCTACCACCGTTTCGAGACTCGATTTCGACGGGCTCCGCTTCATGCTCCTCGGAGATGTCAACAAGCCCGGCATGAACGTCATCATTGCCCGGAACGCGGCGTCTACGCTCAGGTGCGACATACTTCAGCTGGCGCACCACGTATACAACGACCTGCGCACCCTTTACAGCATCGTCGGGGCGGAGGCGGTATTCGTTCCTCAGTCGGAAAAGGGTTCGGTCCGTACGGCGACTATGGCGGCGGTCATGACGGCCGTGAGATCATATGTGTCCGATCCCGATAATCTTCTGAAATACGGTGCTTCCGGGACCTACGGATATGCAGCTGGGGAAAACGGCCGCCCGTCGCTCGTCTATTCTCGCGACGGAGTGGACGGGGGGCCGTACACCGACTGGAGCTGGTAGTGCCGGCTGAGAGCGGACAGGTCACGACAGGATTTGCCGGATAATACCGGAACAGCAAGGTGATATTATGAACTATTCTGACAAACTCAACGGCTACTGGGAAGAGGGATACCACTATTACATCGAGATCCGCGACGGCCGGATGACCGTCCGGGGATACCGCCGCGACGTCGTGCTCGAGACCGGGATCTCCTACGACGCCGGAGCGGTCGAGCGGGGCGAACGAACCGTCATCACGCCGGAGGATAACGTTCTGTCACGCGACTTCGAGGGCAAGCCTTTTACGATGATAAAGGAGCTTGCCTGGGAGAACGGCGAGCTGAAATTCCTCTACTACTACACCATAATGGGCGAGACACTCTACACCCTGAAGAAGACTGACAGGGGGCCCTTCGATCACATAATCATCCGCGACGATGAATTCCTCCCGAAGCTTCAGGGCGAATGGGTGGAATGGTCGCGAAGCGGAAAGAGCACAAACAGCGTCATAATCACGGGTGACCGGCTGAGCACCATCGGCATAAAGGGCGAGCGCATACACGTGGTTAGCTACACGTACGACAGGGACAAGGTCAGCATCGTGCCGGCGAATCTGATCGACGCCGACTTCGGCTCCTGGCAAAGCTTTGAGGTCGAACCCGACAGACTTACCTCGAGGATGATGGTATACGACGCGTCGGTCCCGCTCTCGGTCTTCGCGAGGAGGGAGATGCTCGACAGGATAGAGATCCCCGCGGCGGCGAAGGAGCCTATGAGAAGCACGATGACATTCATGGGAACACCCGCCGGAGGAAGCTTCCCGGGCCTTGCCGGCATGATGATGACGGCTGCAGGAGCCGGAGAAGAGAAGACGGGTGTAACCGGGACGCCGGACCGCGGCGCCGGAGAAGAAAAAAGCGGCTCGCCGGCGTCGCGGACTCCGAAATTCTGTCCCGAATGCGGCAGCAGGATAACCTACGCCGGCTCGAAGTTCTGCCCGGAGTGCGGGAGCAGGCTCTGACGCGGGGCCGGTATCCGGCGCCGGGAGCACCTTGCGGGCGCTGCCGCGGATTTGTTCTGAATCAATAATACGGTCCATAAAGGAGAAAAACAGCAATATGAGAAAAAAGGCCTTATGCGTTCTGCTTGCGCTTGCCGCCGTTCTGATCTCGGCGGCGGGATGCTCCGCCTCTCAAAAGAGTTCGGAACATCTTGACGACTATGTCTTTACGCTCAGGTACCGCGACGACTTCAACATCCTTCAGCTGACGGACATCCACTGGAACGCCAATACGTCGGCGACGGCGTCGATGGCATATCTCGACAAAGTGCTGAAGGAGACGGCGGATCACATCGCCGCGACACAGGGAGAGGGATCGAAGATCGATCTCGTCGAGCTCACCGGCGACATGTTCATGCTGACGAACACCTACCACGTAAGGACCTTCATCGATTATTTCGAGGAGAAGGCTGAAGAGTACGGCTTCGTCTACACGGCGATCTGGGGCAACCACGACCGCCAGGGGCTCTACAACCCCAACTGGCTCGGCAGGATGTTCGCGAAGGCTCCGCACTGCATCTATTTCGAGCCTGATGACGACGTCTACGGCCGCAGCAACTTCGTGATCAATCTGACAGAGGACGGCACGAAGGCGACGAAGGCGGTCTGGATGATCGCCAACCTCGACTCGGGAGCCAGCTTCTCAGAGACCGAATTCTACCCCTTCCGGGATTACGACTACATCCGGCCCGACCAGACCGAATGGTTCCTTGCCGAGCACGCGGCGGCCGGAGAGGACGTCCCCGCGATCGCCTACTACCATATACCCCAGGACGAGAATGAAAAGGCCTGGACCGACGTGACCGAAAAGGGCGCCGGTTACAAGAACAAATTCTTCAAACTCGAGGGCTTCGCCGACAACGGCAGCGAAAAATACGCGAGCGACTTCATCGACAGAGCGAAGGACCACGGCCTCGTTGCGGCCTTCATGGGCCACGCGCACAACGTCGACTGGACGGTCGAGTATGAGGGCGTGGTGATCGGACTCGGCGTGAAGACGGGCGATGAGCTCTACTTCGCGCATGTCGACGCCGGCTCAAGCGACAGCGCCGTCCGGGCGGGACTTGAATCGACCGGGATCGACGAGGATTTCGACCTCATCGGCGCGTCGCTCGTAACGCTTACCGGGAGCGACGGCTCATTCGAGCTTGAGCATCTCTACTACAACGAAAGGACCGGAGACGACTTCGTCAGATGGGTGAAATGGTGATGAAAATGTTTGATCGGGATGATTTCGTACGCCCCTGCAAAGGGTCGAAAAAGGCGGGGCTCGTATCCACCGTCTGCCTCGTCCTCCTCTATGTGATAACCGCTTTTACCTTCATGAACGCCCTCTACTGCTTCTCCGACTGCGTAGGTTCGACCGTCGCGGGCTCGGCTGACATCGCCCTGAGGGACGCGATGAGATCGGTGCCGGTATTTCTTTCTTTCGGAGTCACGCTGGGCGGACTGATGATCTGCCAGGCGTTCTTCCGCAACGAAAGCCCGGCGATCCTCGCTAAAAAGGCGAAGAAGCACGCGGTCATTACCGTCGCTGTCGGTGCCGTCATCATTATTTACACTGTCGCGATGAGGATCGCGGGCAGGTATCTGTCGCTGACCGAAGGCGCGCCGTCCCCCTTCTATCCGCTTGACGCGGTGCTCTACGCGCTCCTCTTTATCGCAGGGGGAGTCTGCGTCCTTGTGTATTTTAAGAAATATGCCGGCCGCATGCCCTATACCGGACCTTCGCGTCCGCTGGCCCGGGGGAAAGCGGGATTCTTCCGCAACATCTTCGTGACGCTGTGGTTCCTCTTCGGCCTTTACGGCTTCTGCGGCTTCTTCTACAGCATCTTTATCGTCGATTTCTCACACGGATATCTGCCCTATACGCTGTCGTCGATGTTCGCCTCTCTCGTCACCTTCCTCTCGTTTGCCGTATGGGAGCTCTGCTACAACGCCCTGAAGCCCGAAAAACGGGGAGTTGCGATGCTGAAGATCTCTGCCGTTTGCCTCTGCGTCTCGGCCGTTTCGGCGGCCTTCTACTTCGTCGCGCTGAAATTCAACCTCGACGGTCCGTCGAACGTAGGCTTCGGTCTTCTTCCGGTCGCATTCTCGGCAAGCGTCAATTTTGCCACGATGATATCGGTGCTCACCCCGATTGTCGCGTCGGTCGCGGGGCTTCTCGTAAGCCTGGCGCTGAGAAGGCGCGGATAACGAAAACGAAAGACGGAAAAGATGACGGGATTCGGAATAAACGTTCTTGATTTCGGCGCGAAGGGCGACGGGATCGCCGACGATACCGCCGCGATACAGGCCGCGATAAACTTCGCTGCCGAACGCGGGG
>JAFTCN010000086.1 GCA_017454675.1 Clostridia bacterium | reverse complement strand
GGAGCCGTCGTGAGCTGCTCTTCGGTTGTGACGATGTCCTGTCCGGGCTCTGTCCTCGGTCCCGTGACATATGACGAATCATCCTCCGCGGATGTTCCTCCGCCGATCTTCGTGACCGATATGATCCCGCAGCCGGCGGCCGCGAACTCCGCCGCGCAGATGACCAGCGCGAGGAGGGCTCTTTTTATGTCTGTTCCTCTGTTTTTCATTTATCGCCTTTCGTTTTGCTTTATACCGTCCGCTCTCAGAACTCTTTGTCCGCGCCGGGCTTCGCGCCGCCGGCCAGCAGGTCCACCGCCATGCGGTAGCCGTCGAAGCCGTATCCCTTGAAGGTCGCGACGGCGGCCTCCGACGTGAAAGAGACGCGTCTGTATTCCTCGCGCGACGAAATGTCACTGAGATGCACTTCGACCGCCGGGATCCCCACCGCCTTCAGGGCGTCGGGGATCGCTATGCTCGTGTGAGTGTAGGCGGCGGGGTTTATCACGATACCGAGGAGTTCCGTGTCTCCGTATGCCGCCTGTATCCTGTCTACGATCGCGCCCTCGTGATTCGACTGGAACAGTTCGCATACAAGGCCGCGGGAGGCGCATGTGTCGCGGATGAATCCGCACAGGTCGGAATAGGTCTTTCTGCCGTAGATGTCGGGTTCGCGGATGCCCAGCATGTTGATGTTGGGGCCGTTGATTATCAGTATCTTGTTTCTGGATGAGTGTTCCGGTCTGAGGTCCATTCGGATGCCCTCCGTTTTTTCTGTCTCCGGGGACCGCAGCGGCGGCGCCGGGTGATGTTCTGCAATTGATATTATTATATTTCAAGTCGCATGAAAATGCAATAAAAAATCTTTTTCGTGAACCTTTTTCTGCAAAAAAACAGTTGACAAAAAAAGATTTTGTGGTATAATAATACAGTGCGTTTTCGCGCAGGGGCAGTCCAATGCGAGCTCTTCGTAAGAATGTTCCTATTTTTCCTGAAAAGGAGGGGCCCTGTAATGGATTACATTGCGGCTATGACAAAGGAGCAGATGAAGACGGAGATCCCCACCGTCAACGTGGGTGACAACGTCCGTGTTCACAACAGGATCAAGGAAGGGACCAGAGAAAGGATCCAGATGTTCGAGGGTACCGTCATCGCGAAGCGTAACGGCGGCATCTCCGAGACCTTCACCGTAAGACGCATGTCATACGGCGTAGGCGTCGAGAAGACTTTCCCGATCCACTCGCCGAACGTCGTTGCTGTCGATATCACGAGATCGGGTGTCGTCAGACGTTCGAAGCTCTACTACCTGCGTGACAGAGTAGGAAAAGCTTCCAAGGTCAAGGAAAAGATCTGACCTTATCCTTCCGCTCTGGCGGGACGGACCTGTCCGTCTTCCGCCCGGAAATGAAATACCGGGGCCTGCATATGCGGGTCCCGGTATTTTTTTGGGCGCCCCCGCGCTTCAGCCGTTGAACACGCCGACTTTGTCGAACTGTTCGGGGGTGTATTCCAGAGACGGGCGGATGGTGCCGCCGTGTCCTTCGTCATCGTAGAACGGGGTGAGATCGTCGTTCTCGACTTCCTTCATCTCTTCCGCGCTGCGGAAGTCGGGAATCCTGTACATCTCGCCGTTCGCGAGGCAGCTCTTCAGCGCAAGCGCGGCAGTAGCGGATATGGCGGCCGCCCTGTACACGTCGAAATACGGCAATACTCCGTCGCGCAGGAACGCGACGATCTTCCGGACGACCAGGTAGTCGGATCCGCCGTGTCCGGCAGAGAGGCCCTTCGCTGCGTCCGGGTCGGTCCTGCACACCGTTTCGGCGGGGTCGTAGAACTGAGTCTCGGGAACTCCCTCGGGGCAGTTCCAGCTGCTGAAGTGGAGACGGATCTTCCTGTCGGTGTGAGCGCCCCATTCAGCCGCGCCCCTGTCGCCGAACGCGCGGTAGGCCGAATAACCGGAGGCGATGCCGTTGCAGCCGCTGAAGCGCGCCACGGCGCCGTTGTCGAATTTGCACAGCATCTGTGCCATCCCGTCCGAGACGGCGCGGAAGGTGAATCTCTCCTTCTGCAGCTGCGACACTGCGGCCTGAGCGGAGACGTATCTCGGTATGCCTCCTGACATGGCCATCAGAGGAGCGAGAGAGTGTGACAGATAGTAGCATCTGGGCTCCCAGTTCCTCCAGTGGTACTTGCCGCGGGATCTGCCAAAGAGTGCCGCAGGATCGTCGTGATGGTTGTATTCGCCCTCGAGATACATGACAGTTCCGAGGATGCCTTCGCGGCACAGCCTCGCCAGTTCGATATTGCCGGTCATAAAAGGGTAGTTCTCGCAGAACATATACTTTCCGCCGAGGCGCTCGGTCGCCCTTACAAGGTCGCAGCACTGCTTCAGCGTGGCGGCGGGAAGACACTCGGAGAGAGCAGCCATGCCTGCCTCCATGACCTTTATAGCGTAAGGGGCGTGTTCGTGGAAGTAGTTGGCGAGGAACACCGCGTTCATACCGTGTTCCGAGCCGTATGCAATGAATCCCTCAAAGTCCGGGAACACCGGGATGTCAGGGTAGGTCTCGGCAGCGCGCCTGAGTCTTTCCTCATTCTTGTCGCAGAACGCCACGATCTCGAATGCGTCGTCCTGCGCGAAGAGCTTTGCGTAGTTCATACCTCTGCTGCAGCCGAATACGCCGATCTTGATCTCTTTGCTCATAGTCATTGACTCCTTTCAGAATTGTATCAGCCTTTTGATGCACTGATCCCGGCTTCCCGGAGGTCGGGACAGAGTCCGTCCGGGCATTGCGTCATTTCGAAGCCGGAGACCGGGCTGCCCGTCATGCGAAGGGTTACGCCGTAAAAACTCCCGTTGTGTGCCGTTATGCTGTCGTGGACGACGCAGATGACGGTCTTTCCCGCTGTCCGGGCTTTTATTACCGACGAAACCGTCGCTATGCCCGAGCTGTCGAGAGCCGCGAACGGCTCGTCGAAAAGATACAGGTCCGCCTCTCTTGCGAGTGCTCTCGCGATCCCGACCCTCGCGCGCATCCCTCCCGAGTATTCGGACGGCATCATCGAATAGCCTCCGTCGATGCCCAGTTCGCGCAACAGGGCAAACGACGCGGCAGCCGCATCCCTGATGACGGTCCTGCCGCCTCTTCCGCGGGTCATCGCGATCATGACGTTCTCAGCCGCCGTTATCCCCGGGATCAGGCCTCCGCCCTGGGGACTCATCGAGACAACGGCTCCGTGCAGATCGACTCTTCCGGAATAATCACTGTCGATGCCGGCAATGATGCGGAGAAGGGTGGATTTTCCGCAGCCCGACGGCCCTTCGATCCTGTATACGAGGCCCGGCTCGAAGACTTGCGACAGTCCGTCGATGACGGTGCGCCCGCCGTACTGTTTTGTGATCCCGCACAGTTCGACCGCCGCCGTCATGACGCGTCACCTCCCTCACCTTCAGTGTTTTCTGTCACTTTCAGTTCGTTTTCTATCTTACGTATCTTCCTTCCGCCGACCGACAGGTATCTGCCGATCCTGTTCAGGAGGATCTCGAACACCAGGCTGAGTATGACGACGACAGCGGTCCAGGCGAACAGATCGACCGTCTCGAGGTAGTTCTTGGACTCCGACAGCTTCCTGCCGATAGAATCCGGCGAGAATGCCAGTACTTCGGCAGCGATGCCCGCTTTCCACGAAAGCCCGGTCGCCGTCTTCGCTGCAGCCAGGAAATAGGGTCTCACGGCGGGTGAATAGATGTATCTGATCTTTCCGGCGGGCGTCAGTTCGAAAAGAACCGCGATGTTTTTTTCTTCCTCGCCGACCTCGCGCAGGCCGGTCAGAGTATTGGTGTATATGATTGGAAATACCATGAGAAAGGATATGAAGGAGGGAAGATTCCCTCTGCCTATCCAGAGCATGGCTATAATTATGAACGACGCAACCGGCGTCGCCCTTATTACGGTCACCGCCGGCTTCATTAGCGTCTCCGCCGGTCTTGCAGAGCAGGAGATCGCCGCGGAGAGCACTCCGGCGGCAACTCCTGCAACCGTGCCTGCTGTGATCCGGAGCAGTGACTTCGACGTCGTCAGCCAGAAATCGCCTTCGCCGAGCAGGGAAAGAAGACGCCCGAAGGTCTCCGCCGGGGAGGGCAGTATCAGACTGCTGCCCGCGCCGTATGCCGCCGCCGCCCAGACCGCGATCCAGAAGATCGCGGAAGATGCCGCGGCGGCGGTTTTGATGAGTATCCTGCGGGCTTTAACGGCGGAGGGGAGGCTGTTGTTCTTCCCCTGTCCGGTCATTACTTCTTTACGTAGAATACGGCGTCGTCGGGAACGGCTCCGCCTACGGAAGACGGGATGATGTCGTAGAGCGACTTCCAGAAGGTCCGGAGAGGCTCTTTCATATCTTCACCGGTGATGCAGACTATGTTGCATCCGGGAAGAGCTTTCTTCACAACGGCTTCGCTGGCTACGATCCCGGCTGCGACGATGTCGGCAGCGGCGGCGTCGGGATCATCGGTCACCTTCTTCACCGAATCGGCGTAGGCCGCGAGAAATCCGTCGAGGACCGACCCGTGCGCTTCGACGAAGTCCGCCCGGGCGACGAGGCATCCCTGAACGAGATCGGTGCCTGTTGTCTTCTTCCACTCGGCGGTGAAGTCGAGAGCCTTGCGGAGCGAGGTGTTCTTCGAGAGAGCTGCGGTGACCTTGGGCTCGGGGATCACGCCGAGAGAGGCTTTGCCGGAGGCGAGAGCAGTCGTCAGTTCGTCGGGGCTTGAGTATGTCGCGTCTATCGTGACCTTGTCGAGCATTCCTGCCGAGGTCAGAAGAGCCTTCAGAAGATATTCGGGGTTCGAGCCCTGTCCGGGGACATATACTGTCTTGCCGGCGAGATCGGCGAGGGAATTAACGGTGCTGCCGTTTTCGATGAGGTAGAGGACGCCGAGAGTGTTGACGGCTATGACTCTGACCTTGCCTTCGGTCTTGGCGTAGAGCACCGACGCGAGGTTGGTCGGTACGGCAGCTATGTCGACGTCGCCCTTGATCACGAGAGGAGAGACGAGCGTGGCGTCGGCGTAGAAGTCGATCGACGCGACGGAAGGCACTTTGCCGGCCTTGAACTCCGTGTACATCGGAGCGATGCCGAATCCGGTCGTTCCGTTGAGTACGGCGACCTTCGCGGCGTAGGTGTCGGGAGCTTCGGTAACGGGAGCTTCGGCTGTCGTGCCGGAGGCGGGATCGGTCTGTGCGCCGGTTCCGGCCGTGCATCCGGTGAATGCTCCCGCAAGAGCGAGGAGGATGAGCGCCGCGGCAAGCAGCGCGCTTGTGAGTTTTGCTTTTGCAGTCATGTTGTTCTTCCTTTCCTTCGCGGGGAAAAGCGGCCCCGCGTGCGCGGTCCATATCATTCCGCGCCGTTTATGATATTATTGATATGATCGGGTTTTGCGATAGAGAAACCGCCGTCCCGGCGTTCGATGACGCCGCCGTCGACAAGTGCGTCGATGCATCGGTAGAGCGACGCCCGTCCGATATCGAGGGCGGAGGCAAGGGATGTCATGGACATCCCGATATTCACGCATCCGTCGGGAGACGCAGATGAGCGCAGATAGCAGCAGAATTTCTGAAGGGCGGTGCCGCCGGTCACCTCCGCGATCCTGCCACTGAGAAATGATATCTTATCAGATAGTATCCTGATAATGTTTTCACCCATCCGTCCGGTGGTGTCGGACGATACAGCCGCCATGAGTTCGTCGCGGCCGAACACGAGGAACTTTGCCGTCCTCTCTCCGGCGGCGAAAACATCTGTGCCGGCGCCGTAGACCGAGAAGAGGGAGGCGAGACCGAGGATGTCTCCGGGGCCGGCAAGGCGCATGATCAGGCCGTTCTGCGAGTTCGACGGCCGGACCACGGCGCTCCCCGAAAGAAGTATCAGGGATTTCCGTTCGGAAGGCTGTCCGCCGCAGCGCAGCATCAGCTCTCCGGGCTTTGCGGTACGTACCGCCCCCGGATCAAACAGCGATGCCGCGAAGCCGGGCCGGCATCCGGAAAAAACCGAGCAGAGTTCGAAAGCTTCGGCTTCTTCTTTTTTGAGTCTCGTCATTATGCCGTCCCTCCGGCCCTTTCTTCCGCAATTTGCCGCCATTTACGCGCAGCGTTCTGATTCTGTCTCATATGAGACACTAATTATACCACACCGTCAGAAATCTGTCAACAGGCAATTCTGTTCCGGGCAATTGTTTTTCGAATGGATGCAAAATAATACTGTACTTTTTTCCGCTTTTGTATTATAATAATAGAGAATATCATGTAAAAGGGGTATTATTATGACGCTTGTTATTCTTGCCGCGGGGATGGGATCGAGATACGGAGGCTTAAAACAGATCGATCCGATTGGTCCCCGCGGCGAATTCATAATCGATTATTCGTGTTACGACGCTATAAGAGCGGGGTACGGGAAGATCATATTCGTCATCAAGAGAGAGAACCTTGAGCTGTTCCGCGAAAGCGTCGGAAAGCGGATCGAGGGCAAAGCCGACGTGAGATACGCATTTCAGGACCTGAACGATCTTCCGGACGGTTTTTCGCTTCCCGGAAACGGAGAGACCTTCCGCACCAAGCCATGGGGCACCGCGCACGCACTGCTTGCCGCAGCCGGAGAGATAGACGGCCCGTTCGCCACCATAAACGCCGACGATTACTACGGCCCCGAATCCTACCGGATCGTCGCCGGATATATGAGGGATGCCGACCCTTACGGGCTTCCCGCAAAGCTGTGCATGGCCGGATACCGGCTCTCCAACACGCTGACCGAAAACGGCGGAGTGTCGAGAGGCATATGCACGATGGCAGCCGACGGGACGCTTTCCGGGATCGAGGAGTGCACAGGCATCGAGCCCGACGGACGTGACGCCGTCATAAGGAACGGGGACCAGCTGCGGCGTCTGCCCGGAGACTCGATCGCGTCGATGAACTTCTTCGGTCTCACACCCGGGATCCTCGACGGGATAAGGCGCGGATTCTCGTCGTTCCTGCTCGGAATGCGTGACCCGATGAAAGAGGAATACTATCTGCCCTTCGCTCTGAGTGAGGCAGTATCGGACGGACTAGCCTCGATAAAGGTCCTCGACACTCCCGGAAAATGGTTCGGCGTCACCTATGCGAAGGACAGGGAAAATGTCGGCGGAAAGATCGCTGACCTCGTCAGAGCCGGGGTATATCCCGAAGACCTCTGGGCTTGAGAGACTTCCGGAGGAGCGGTACAGATGACAGAACTGACAAAAGACAGGGCTGAAGCGATAGGCGGGATATTCTCGCACTTCGACGTTCAGTCGGCTCCCGTTTCATTCTCGGAGAACAGGACGGGACATATCAACTCCACCTTCTTCGTCGGGACATCCGACGGAGGAAAATATGTGCTTCAGCAGATCAACACCGCTGTTTTCAAGGACCCCCGCGGCCTTATGGACAACATATTCGCCGTGACCGGCTACCTGCGCGGGAAGATCGCGGAGTCGGGCGGCGATCCGTCACGCGGGACGCTGCGGTTCATAAAGTGCAGACCGGACAGGGACGGTAACGCGGACAAGTTCTATACCGACCCCGAAGGACACGCGTGGCGCGTATACGAGTTCATCGACGACGTTGTCAGTCTGCAGTCCGCCTCGTCTCCCGAGGTCTTCGCCGACGTCGGACGGGCCTTCGGAAACTTCCAGATGATGCTCTCCGGCTTCGACGCCTCGACGCTGTGCGAGACCATTCCCAACTTCCACAATACTCCGTCGCGCTATGCCGACTTCGAGGCCGCCCTCGCCGCCGATACCGCAGGCAGGGCCTCAGGGATTCCGCTGGAGATCGATTTTGTGAAAAAGAGGAAGGACGTCTGTTCCTTTATCACCGACAGGATCGCACGCGGGGAACTGCCGCTGCGTGTGACCCACAACGACACCAAACTAAACAATCTCCTGCTCGACAAAAAAACTCTGAAGCCGGTATGCGTCATCGATCTCGACACCGTCATGCCGGGTTCTGTGCTCTTCGATTTCGGAGACGCCATAAGATTCGGGGCTTCGACGGCAGCCGAGGACGAGACCGATCTTTCCAAGGTCGGAACCGACCTGCGGCTGTTCCGCGCCTTCACCGAGGGCTTCTGCGACGGACTTGGGGGCTCGCTCACCGAGAACGAACTGCGCTGCCTGCCCATGGGTGCGCTTGTGATAACGCTTGAGACCGGTATACGCTTCCTCGGCGACTATCTCGCCGGAGACGTTTATTTCAGGATCTCTCATCCGGAGCACAACCTCGAGCGGGCACGCAATCAGTTCGCCATCGTAGCCGATATGGAGAAGAAGATGGACCTGATGAACGCGGCCGTCGATGAGATAATAAGGAAAAAGAATTGACACGGTGCCGGGCCGTCCCGGCAGAGTCCGGCGCGGCGCGCCGGGACAAAAAATCCCGAGAGGAACAACAGGACATGAGAGTGCTTGTTACGGGCGGGGCCGGATTCATCGGCTCGCACACGCTGGTCGAACTGCTGTAGAGCGGATATGAAGCCGTGGTCGTCGACAATTTTTCGAACAGCAAGCCCGCGGCTCTGCGCAGGGTAAAGCAGATCTGCGGAAAAGACTTTGTCTTCTACGAAAACGACGTCAGGGACAGAGAGGCGATGAAAAAGATCTTCGCAGAGAACAGGATCGACGCAGTCATTCATTTCGCCGGGCTCAAGGCGGTCGGAGAATCGGTCAGAAAGCCGCTGCTCTATTACAGCCACAATCTCTGCGCCACATTCAACCTCTGTGAGGCGATGATAGAAGCGGGCGTGCGCATCATGGTCTTTTCGTCGTCCGCGACGGTATACGGTAATTCCGACCGGGTCCCGATCAGGGAGGACTTCAGGATCGGTCCCACGTCCAATCCATACGGCGAGACCAAACTGATGCAGGAGAGGATCCTCAGCGACATGGTCGCGGCCGGAGAACTCAGGACAGCAGTCATGCTGCGCTACTTCAATCCGATCGGAGCCCACGAGTCGGGCCTCATCGGAGAAGACCCGAACGGCATTCCGAACAATCTGCTTCCTTACATATCGCAGGTCTCGATAGGAAAACTCCCGTACCTGTCGGTGTTCGGCAACGATTACGATACTCACGACGGAACCGGAGTCCGCGACTACATCCATGTGGTCGATCTTGCCCGTGCGCATGTCTGCGCACTTCGACACGCCGTCGGGTCCGAAGGTGCGCAATATTACAATATCGGCACCGGTATAGGCTATTCGGTACTCGATATCATCGGTGCGTATGAAAAGGCGACGGGCAGGAAGGTGCCGTACAGGATATCTCCCAGACGTCCCGGAGACGTCGCAGTCAGCTATTCCGATCCATCTCTCGCGGCTTCCGTCTTAGGATGGAAGGCTCAGTTCGGCATCGAGCGGATGTGCCGCGACGCCGACAGATGGCAGACGATGAACCCGGACGGATATCCCGACGAATGACGTGTCAAGGCACGGCAGAGTAATAAGTGAAAGAACAAGTCAAAGAATAGAGCAGGTCGGACGATGATCGAAAAGGAACTCTACGGCATTGCCTCGTTGCACGGCAACAAGGGCAGAAAGGTCAGCAAATACACGCTCTCGTCGGAAGGCAGCTCCGTCACCGCGGTGCTGTGCGACTACGGAGCGAGGATACTCGACATCAGAGTGAGGATGCCGGACGGCAGCGTGCGTTCGGCGGTGCTCGGGCATCCGTCGCTCGGAGTTTATGAGAGAGCCCCGGGGTATCTTGGCGCTCTTGTGGGCAGAACGGGGAACCGCACCGCGGGCGGAAGGTTTTCGCTCGACGGAAAAGAATACACTCTCTTCCGGAACGACGGAAACAATTCGCTCCACGGCGGAGAACGCGGATTTGACAAGAAGATATATAAAGCGAGGATCCGCGATTCGGCAGAGCCGTCGGTGACCTTCTCGGCGGTATCTCCCGACGGTGAAGAGGGTTACCCGGGTGAGCTCCGCTATTCGCTGAAATATACTCTGTGCGGAAACGGACTCCTCCTCACATACACGGCCGAGTCGGACGCCCGCACCGTTATCAATCTGACGAACCACGTCTATTTCAACCTTGCAGGCGGCGGACACATAGGAAAGCATCTGCTTTGCACCGACGCCGACAGGTATCTTCCCACAGACCGCGAGCTGATCCCAACGGGAGAACTGAAGCCGGTCGCCGGGACAGCTTTCGATTTCAGAAAACCGCGCCGCTTTTCGTCAGCGCTCCGTTCGGGCGACCCAGATATCGCGACAGCCGGAGGCCTCGACCACTGCTTTGTGTTCCCCGGCGACTATACAAAGGCGCGCCGCATGAAACGGCATATTTCCGTCGTATCCCCAGAGGGGGATCTGACCCTGAACGTATCGACCGACCGCCCCGGAGTTCAGATCTATTCCGGCAATTTCCTGGGAGGCAGGCGCTTCAGGCTCCGCGACGGCAGTCCCGAGAAGCGCCGCGGCGGATTCTGCCTTGAGACCGAGGCGTTCCCCGATTCGGCGAACCGGCGGGAATTCACCGATATCGTGCTGGAGCCCGGCAGGACATACCGCAGCAGGACTCTCTACGCCTTTGTCACCGGCTGACATCATTCGCACGCAATACCGTTTACGGATAAAATCATTCGCATATGAAAGAGGAGAATCAAATGAGAATTGAGGTCGACGGCCGTTTTACCGGCAAGTTCGTAAGTGAGAAAGACTTTACCGGCATCGCTCCGGAGGTGAGGAAGGCTGTGGAGTCGCTCCGCGCCGGCACAGGAAAGGGATCATCGATGCTCGGCTGGCTCACACTGCCGCGCGATTACGACAGAGAGGAGTTTGCGAGGATAAAGGCTGCCGCTGACAGGATAAGAAAGAACTGCGACATCTTTGTCGTCATAGGCATAGGGGGTTCGTATCTGGGCTCCCGGGCAGTCATCGAATTTCTCAGATCGCCGAGACACAACGAGCTCGACTCCGGTTCGCCCGCCATTTATTTCTCGGGCTGCAACATCAGCGGCAGCGATCTCGACGAACTGCTGGAACTCTGCTCCAGAAAGGATAAGGACGTCAGCATCAACGTCATCTCGAAATCGGGCACGACGACCGAGACTGCCGTGGATTTCAGATGCTTCAGAGCGCTGCTCGAGAAAAAATACGGCAAGCGCCGCGCGAAGGAACACATATTCGTTACTACCGACAGGGTTCGCGGGACTCTCAAGAAATTCGCCGACGAAGCGGGGTACGAGACGTTCGTCGTTCCCGACGACGTAGGAGGCCGCTATTCGGTCCTCTCGGCCGTAGGGTTGCTCCCCATAGCCGTCTCCGGCATAGACATAGATAAGCTTATGCGCGGTGCACGCGCCGCCATGCGCGAGCTCGACACCGATCCTGACGACTTTATGAACAACCCCGCTTATTATTACGCTGCGGTCCGCAACCTGCTCCTTCGCTCCGGAAAATCGGTCGAGGTCTTTGTCGGATACGAACCCTTCGAGCTGATGTTCAGCGAGTGGTGGAAGCAGCTGTTCGGTGAGAGCGAAGGCAAAGACGGGAAGGGGCTTTATCCGGCATCGGTGAACTTCACGACAGACCTTCATTCTCTCGGTCAGTATATACAGGACGGGCAGCGCACCCTCTTTGAGACGGTCCTCGAGATCGTAAAGCCCGACAGCAGGGCAAAGATCCCGAACGACCCGGCGAATATCGACGGCCTCAACTTCCTCTCCGGGAAGATGCTGACGGAGGTGAACCGCACCGCCATGAAGGGCACTCTCCTCGCCCATGAAGACGGCGGCGTTCCCGGTATAGTCCTGAAGCTCGCAGACAGGTCGGAGCTCTCGCTCGGGTATATGATCTACTTCTTCGAACTCGCCTGCGCCGTCTCCGGATACCTTCTCGGAGTGAACCCGTTCGACCAGCCGGGCGTCGAGGCGTACAAGAAGAACATGTTCGCGCTGCTCGGCAAACCTGGATACGAGGACCTCACGGACAAGCTCCGCTCGAGGCTCTGACCCGGCGCACCCGCAACACAGTCAAAAAATCAGTTCTATAAATCGAAAGGCAGGTAATTCACAGACATGGTAAAATTAATCGTAGGGATCAAGGGATCCGGAAAGACCAAGGCGCTCATCGGCATGGTCAACGATGCCGTTGAGAAAAGCAACGGCTCTGTCGTCTGCGTCGAGAAGGGCATCAAGCTCAGGTACGACGTCAACTACAACTGCAGACTCATAAACGTCGACGAATACTTTGTATTCGGCTCAAGGCAGCTCTACGGCTTTCTCGCCGGCCTCATCGCCAGCAACCACGACATCTCGGACCTTTTCGTCGATTCGGCGCTCCGCATCTGCGACAACAACATCGATACATTCGAGAGGATGGTCAACGATATCGACGAGCTTGCCGACAGATACAAGGTAAATGTCGTGATGACGTCGTCGATGCCTGTCGAAGATCTCACCGACGGCCTTAAGAAATTCGTCAACTGACATAAAAAGAGAAGCAAAGGAGTGAATCATGGCTTACATTTATCCCGAACCTTCCCACACTTTTTCCGAATATCTTCTCATCCCCGGCTATACTTCGCCCGACTGCATACCCGACAACGTGTCGCTGAAAACGCCTCTTGTAAAATACCGCAAAGGTGAAAAGAGCAGCATAGAGCTCAGTATCCCGCTGGTATCGGCAATAATGCAGTCGGTATCCGACGACAGAATGGCTATAGCCCTTGCAAGGGAGGGCGGCATCTCCTTCATCTACGGTTCGCAGCCGATAAAGGATCAGGCGGCGATGGTGGCCAGAGTCAAGAGCTACAAGGCCGGATTCATCGAGAGCGACTCAAACCTCACGCCCGACGCGACTCTCGCCGACGTTCTGGCGCTCGTCAGGAAGAACGGACACAACACCGTCGCCGTCACCGACGACGGATCGGCTCACGGCAAACTGCTCGGGATAGTCACCGGACGCGACTACCGCGTGTCTCGCATGTCGACAGACCTCCGCGTCTCCGAGTTCATGACTCCGCTCGAAAAGCTCATCACCGCTCCGGCGAACACCACGCTGAAGACGGCGAACGACATAATATGGGAGCACAAGCTCAATTCGCTCCCGATCGTCGACGAGGAGAACGGCGGACGCCTTCTGTACTTTGTGTTCAGAAAAGATTACGCCGAGCACAAGGAGAACCCGCTCGAACTGCTCGACGAAAGAAAACGCTTTATGGTCGGCGCGGGCATCAACACCCGCGACTACAAAGAAAGAGTTCCCGCTCTCGTCGATGCCGGCGCTGACGTGCTCTGCATCGACGCCTCCGAGGGCTACACCTGCTGGCAGAAATTCACGCTCGATTTCATCCGCGAAAAATACGGCGACAGTGTAAAGGTCGGAGCCGGAAACGTCGTAGACCGCGAGGGCTTCCGCTTCCTCGCCGAGTGCGGAGCCGATTTCGTCAAGGTCGGCATCGGCGGTGGCTCTATCTGCATCACAAGAGAGCAGAAGGGGATCGGCAGAGGTCAGGCGACGGCTCTTATCGAGGTCGCGAAGGCCAGGGACGAGTACTTCGAGGAGTCCGGAGTCTATATCCCGGTATGCTCCGACGGCGGCATCGTGCATGACTACCACATGACTCTCGCGCTTGCCATGGGCGCCGATTTCATCATGCTCGGCAGATACTTCGCACGCTTCGACGAATCCCCCACCAACAAGCTCGTCATAAACGGCCAGTACGTCAAAGAGTACTGGGGCGAGGGCTCGAACAGAGCGCGCAACTGGCAGCGCTACGACCTCGGTGCCGGCGAAGGCCTGTCGTTTGAGGAGGGCGTCGATTCCTACGTCAGCTACGCCGGTCCACTGCACGACAATGTGGCGAAGAGCCTGTACAAGGTGAGATCCACCATGTGCAACGTCGGAGTGACGAACATACCCGATCTGCAGAAGAGATCGAGGATCACCCTCGTGTCGGCCACATCGATCGTAGAGGGCGGCTCGCACGACGTCATCCTGAAGACGGGCAACATCAAGATCTGAACCGTAAGGCAGATGAACGTATACGATTTCGATAAGACTGTATACAGGAGGGACAGTTCGGCGGATTTCTGGATGTTCATGCTGTTCAGGCATGTCTCGGTGCTCGGAAGTCTTCCTCGCGCAGCCGCCGCGGCTGTCGGATATATCTTCGGCCGGAGGACTTTATGCGAACTCAAGCAGGCACTCTTTTCCTTTCTCGCGCACATCCCGGACGCGATGTCGGAAGTCGAATCCTTCTGGGACCGTAAGATGCCCGGGATCTACGGCTGGTATCTTGAGAACAGAAGGTCCGATGACATCGTGATATCCGCGTCCCCCGAATTCCTCGTCGCACCTGCCTGCGCGAGGCTCGGAGTTGCCGACGTCATTGCGACGCGGATGGACATCGGGACGGGGCTCATAGAAGGGAAGAACTGCAAAGGCGGGGAGAAGGTCGCGCGTCTTAAGGAAAAATATCCCGACGCGACGGTCGAATCATTCTATTCGGATTCGTATTCCGATACGCCTCTCGCATGTCTTGCGAAAAATGCGTATATCATAAAAAAAGGCCGTCCGCGCCCCTGGGTCTTCCGTGAGCGCAGGTAACGGCAGCATTAAAACACCGGATGGACTGACTGATAAGTCAGTTCATCCGGTGTTTTAATCTTTATCCTGTCACAGTTTCCACCGCGTGACAGGCTTGCCAGTGCGGCTTTCGAAAAAGGAGAATGAAGAGCGCCTGCTTTCTGAGGAAATGATCATTCCTTTTTTTCTCCGAGCAGCGGGAGCAGTTCGAATACGCTCCGGACAGGAATGAGTTTTACGCCGGGACCCGCCGTGATCTTTCGCTTTTCGACATTCCTCAGAGGCACGGCGATCTCGGTAAATCCGAGACGTTCACACTCTCTGACTCTCGCCTCGAGCGACGACACCGCCCTGCATTCGCCCGCCAGCCCTATCTCGCCGATCGCCACGAGCGAGTCGGGGACCGGTCTGTCGGTATACGATGAGATCATAGCGAGAGACAGCGCGGCGTCGGAAGCCGGCTCGTCCACCCTCAGGCCTCCTATTACGTTGAGGTAGAGGTCCTTGGTCGAAAAGCGGAGGCCGAGACGTTTTTCAAGTACCGCCGATATCATGCACATGCGGTTGTAGTCGATGCCGTTGACGGTACGCCGCGGAGAAGGGAAGCCGGTATCGGTGGCGAGCGCCTGGATCTCCGCGATCATCGGCCTTGTTCCCTCGATCATGCAGGCGGCACAGTTTCCGGAGACGTTCTTCGGCCTTCCGGCCAGCAGCACCTCAGAAGGATCGGGTACCTCGCACAGACCTTTGTCGGTCATCTCGAATACGCCGATCTCGTCGGTCGATCCGTATCTGTTCTTTACCGCTCTTATGATCCTGTAGGCCTGCTGGCGTTCGCCTTCGAAGCAGAGGACGGCGTCGACCATATGTTCGAGCACCTTCGGCCCTGCGATCGTTCCTTCCTTATTGACGTGACCGATGAGTATCACCGACGTTCCGTCGTTCTTGGCTTTTGAGATGAACGCGAGAGCACTTTCCCTCACCTGAGCGATGCTGCCCGGCGACGACGCCGACCCCGGGGTGTACATCGTCTGGATAGAGTCGACGATCAGCACGTCGGGCTTTATCCTCTCGCATTCTTTCATGATACGGTCGGTGTTCGACTCGCAAATGAGATAGAGTGAGCTGCCCGATACGCCGAGCCTTTTCGCTCTGAGTTTTATCTGCCCGGGGGATTCCTCGCCTGATACATAGAGCAGGACCCTGGACTTTGATATGATGCCGGAGATCTGCAGCACCAGAGTCGATTTGCCTATTCCGGGTTCGCCGGTCAGCAGCACTACGGACCCCTTAACAAGTCCTCCGCCAAGCACTCTGTCGAGTTCCGACTGCCCGGTGGCGGTGCGTATACAGCTGTCCTCGGTTATTTTGTCGATCGGGACGGCGTCGGCGTTCCCGCCTACGCTGTCGCGGAGTTCGGCACGCGCCTGCTTTTTGCCGTCGGCGGAGCCGGTCTTGTCGGGAAGTTCGATGACGTCCTCAACAAAAGAGTTCCACGCGCCGCAGCGCGGGCATCTGCCCGCCCATTTGATCGATTCGTACTCGCAGGACGAGCATATATAGACTGTTTTCAGTCCTTTCATTGGCAGTTTCGCTCCTCCGGTCGGTGGAAAAGTCAGTCTCCGGACTTTTCAGGTTTGCTGTCCGCATCCCCGGTGTCTGCCGTACCGGCAGGGGACTTGAGTCCCAGTACCGGCTCGCCTCTCCCGGCGATATAGTCACCTGTGATGGTGACAGACGCCACGTCATCGCGAGACGGCATCTCGAACATGAGGTCCATCATGGCCTTTTCCATGATCGAGCGGAGTCCTCTGGCTCCCGTCTTGCGTTCGAGAGCCAGAGCCGCTATCGCGTCAAGTGCGGACTTTTCGAATTCCAGCTTTATCCCCTCAAGCGAGAAAAGCTTCTGATACTGCTTGATCAGCGCATTCTTTGGCTCTGTAATGATGCGGCAGAGCGCATCCTTGTCGAGAGCGTCGAGTGACACTATGACGGGGATCCTGCCGACAAGTTCTGGTATGAGTCCGTATTTCACGATGTCGTGAGGCGTCACGTCCTCAAAGACCTTTATACTGTCAGAGACCTTCGGCATGAGCTTGCTTCCGAATCCGATGAGCTGAGTCCCGCGCCGCTTTTCAATGATCTGCTCCAGGCCGTCGAAGGCACCGCCGCAGATGAAGAGGATGTTTTCGGTGTTGATGCTTATGAAATCCTGGTTCGGGTGTTTGCGTCCTCCGTTAGGAGGGACGTTCGACACTGTCCCTTCAAGGATCTTGAGCAGCGCCTGCTGAACTCCCTCTCCCGAGACGTCGCGGGTGATCGACCTGTTCTCGCTCTTGCGCGAGATCTTGTCGATCTCATCGATGTAGATGATGCCTTTCTCGGCAAGCTCGATGTCGAAATCGGCGGCCTGGATCAGCCGCAGTAGTATGTTCTCGACGTCCTCTCCGACATACCCCGCCTCGGTGAGCGTAGTGGCATCAGCTATGGCGAAGGGCACCTTCAGCGTACGTGCGAGCGTCTGGGCAAGATATGTCTTGCCCGATCCGGTGGGGCCTATGAGCAGGACGTTGCTCTTGCCGAGCTCGACGTCGTCCGCTGCCTCTTTCACGTCGACTGACTTGCTCTTCTTCGACGTCCCGCGTCCGTTCTTCCTGTCGAGCGAGAGGACGCGCTTGTAGTGGTTGTATACTGCCACCGAGAGCGCGATCTTGGCCTCATCCTGACCGATGACGTACTTGTCGAGGGAAGACTTGATCTCCGCCGGCCGGGGCAGTCTGTCGGCCGACAGAGCGAGACCTGACGGCTTGCGGTTGTATTTGTTCTGGGCCTCGATCAGTTCGCTGCAGGCATCGACGCAGAAGTCGCAGATGTATGTTCCAGTATTCGAGGGGATCAGATAATTGACCTCGCTGTCGCTCCTTCCGCAGAATGAGCAGCGCGGTCCCTTGGATGAACCAGATGGCATTTTGATGTCAGTCCTTTGAGTAATGATGGATCAGGCGTGATGCTCGATGATCTTGTCGATGATTCCGTAATCGAGCGCCTCTTTCGCGGTCATGAAATTGTCGCGGTCGGTGTCGCGCTCGATCTCTTCGTAGCTCTTACCGGTGTTCTCGGCCAGGATGGTGTTGAGCATCTTTTTGGTGTTTTTCAACAGCTCGGCTCTGATCAGAACGTCGCTGCACTGACCCTCCGCGGCGCCCAGAGGCTGGTGGATCATGATCTCGCTGTGGGGAAGAGCGATCCTCTTGCCCTTCGTGCCGGCAGAGAGCAGGAATGCTCCCATGCTGGCAGCGAGGCCGACGCAGATCGTCTGCACGTCGCATTTGATGAATTTCATAGTGTCGTAGATAGCCATGCCCGAGGTGACCGAGCCGCCGGGACTGTTGATGTAGAAGGACACGTCTTCATCGGGATTCTGCGACTCGAGGTAGAGGAGCTGAGCGATCACGAGAGAAGCCGTGACGTCGTTGACTTCGTCGGACAGGAAAATGATCCTGTCGTTGAGCAGACGTGAGAATATGTCATATGAGCGCTCGCCCCTGCCGGTCTGTTCTATGACGTACGGCACGAGTGCCGCGTGTGATATGGCCTTGCTGAATTCCATTCTCTTACCTGTCTTCTTT
Source organism: Clostridia bacterium (assembly GCA_017454675.1). Lineage (GTDB taxonomy): Bacteria > Bacillota > Clostridia > Oscillospirales > CAG-272 > CAG-390. The sequence continues at coordinate 15,757 of JAFTCN010000086.1, read as the reverse complement.
TTTGTCTTCGCCGGCGGGCTCTTCGGCCTTTTCGGGCTCGGGAAGCTTGTCGGTGAATTCTATGACGGCCGCTTCCTTTACGGCATCGGCAGCACGGCGGAGCTTGAGATTCGATACGATCTCCTCTTTGGGAAGCTGCTCCTTCGCGTAGTCCACTTCGACGCTGTATCCTGTCGCGATCGACTGATATTCCTTGTCGATCTCTTCGTCGGTGATCTCGATGCCTGTATCGGCGGCGATCTTCTCAAGCGCGAGGCGCACCTTCACGGCCTTTTCAGCCTCGGGTCTTGAATTCTCCTTGTACTGATCGAGGGTCATGCCGAAATAGCCGAGGTAGGTCTTGAAGTCGATGCCGTTCATCGAGATGCGCGATTCGGCGTCTCTGATCATGGCTTCGACCTCGCTGTCGATCATCGGGGCGGGGATCTCCGCCTTCACGAGACCGGCAAGCGCGGTGTCGAGCTTGTCTCTGACCTCTCTGTCGGCGGTCGCGGCGTGTCTGTCGGCTATTTTTTTTGCGACGTCTTCGCGGTATTCGGCGAAGGTGTTGAACTCGGAGACGTCGACTGCGAAGTCGTCGTCGGCCTCGGGAAGCTCCTCGAATGTGATCTTGTGCAGCTTTACCTTGAAGACGGCGGCCTTTCCGGCGAGTTCTTTTGCATGATAGTCCTCCGGGAAGGTGACGTTTACGTCGAAGTCGTCGCCGGCGCTGTGTCCGATGACCTGATCCTCGAATCCGGGAATGAAGGAGCCTGAACCGAGTCTCAGATGGTAACCGGTGTCTTTTCCGCCGTCGAAGGGAACTCCGTCAACTGAACCCTCGTAATCGATAACAGCGGTGTCGCCGCTCTTTGCGGGCCTGTCGTCGACGTCTATCTCCCTGGCGTTGCGCTTGCGTGCGGCGTCGATCTCTGAGGTGATCTCCTCGTCGGTGACGGGAGCCTTGTATGCGGATACGTGGATGCCTTTATAGTCGCCGAGCTCGATCTGCGGCTTTACGTACATCTCGGCCTTGATCACAAGTTCTGACTCTTCCGACACAAGGTCGAAACTCGGCCTCGAAACTATCTCTTTTCCGGGAGCCGAGGTGATCTCGGTATAATTCGCGTTTATCAGCGCGTTTACGGCGTCGTCGAGGAATACGTCGGGTCCGTACATCTTTTCGATGATGGCTCGGGGGGCTTTGCCGGGACGGAATCCGGGGATCCTGAACTTGCCTGACTGTTTTCTGAAGGCTGCGGATTTTTCCTTTTCGACCTCTTCGGGCGTGAAGGAAAACTCCACCGTTACGAGATTCTTTTCGTCGATCTCTGTTTTTCTGACTGTCATTCTTTGATTTCCTTTCGGTTTATGTGTCAATTATGATATTCTTAGTTAAAAAGTGCTTCCGCCGGAGGGTCATACGACGCGTCTCGGCACCGGCATTGGTGAGAAGTCGAGCCTGTCGGCCGATATCATCCTGAAGGATATTCCCTCGAATTCGAAGTCGCCTTCCGACGAATACACCCCGTGGATGTGTCCGTAATAGCATCTTCCGATGCCGTGCTCGTGCATGATGTCCACGATCCCGCGGCATACGAATCCCCGCCATACGGGAGGGAAGTGGATGAAAAGGATCCGCTCGGGGCGATCGTTGCCGGTGTGCTCCGGTATCGAGGCTATGCTGAGTTTCAGTCTTGTCTCTTCTCTCGCCGAGATCTTTGACCAGTCGGGCGGCGGAGAGCCTGCAGACGTCTTCTGGTTCGCGGGATCAGGGTACCAGCCCCTTGCGCCGACGATCTCGAAACCCGGGATTACGTAAGAGTTGTTGTAAAGAAGATCGATGCTTGATATACCGTTTCTTCCGAACAAGGATCTCATCGAACCGGCGGTCGACCACCAGAAATCGTGGTTGCCCTTTCCGATAAGCTTCCTTCCGGGGAGACTGTCGATGAATTTCAAGTCATCAAGTGCGTCCTGCAGCTTCAGCGCCCACGAGATGTCGCCCGGGATCACTACGGTGTCGTCGCTCTCGACTACCGCGCGCCAGTTCTTTTCGAGCTTTTTCACGGCTCCGCGCCAGCGGGAGTCGAAAACCTCCATCGATTTGCCTTCTCCGTACGGTCCCGGCAGATGCAGGTCGGCGATGCAGAAGAGGGACATCTCAGATCTCCCGAAGTATGTGATCCGCCATATCGGCGGGGTCGATCTCGTCGGGGAAGCGTATCTCACGCTTGTCGATGTCGCGGAGCGGCTCCGGGATCGGTACCGAAGATGCCTCCTCCAGGGCCTCGAGCGCGGCGTAGCCTGCAGGGGCATCCTTTCCGGTGACCGAGGTGTAAACTGCACCCGCAAATTTGAATGGAGACGCGGTGGACAGCACGACGGACGTCGTCTTGTCGCCGGTCCTCTCCCTGTATTTTCCGATGCAGGAGAGCGCGACAGCCGTATGAGTGTCGATGAGATACGAATAGTCGGAAAAACAGCGCCTTATAGTCTCGAATGATTCTCCGTCGGAGGCGTACCCGGCGTCAAAGACGTCGCGGATCTCGTTCATGACCTCTTCATCGACCGAATATCTTCCGGTCTCTTTCAGCGACGCCATGTATTCGGCAGTCTTCGCGTACCCGGCCGTGACCGACAGCAGTCTTTCAAGGTTCGACGAGATCAGTATGTCCATCGACGGCGAGGCCGTGGTGTAGAAGCGTCGGTTGCGATCGTAAACGCCCGTAGCGAAGAAATCGGTAAGCACGTTGTTCGAGTTCGACGCGCAGATGAGGCGGCGTACCGGGAGTCCCATGAGAGTCGCCATGTATCCTGCGAATATGTCGCCGAAGTTGCCTGTCGGGACGCAGAAATTTATCATCTCTCCCGCGGTGATCTCCCCCGAATTCACGAGGTCGCAGTACGAAGAGAAATAATATGTGATCTGCGGGAGCAGTCTGCCCCAGTTTATCGAATTCGCGCTGGAGAGAAAATACCCCTTTCGCGCGATCCGCCTGACGGTCTCGGCGTCTCCGAATATCCTCTTGACTCCGCTCTGTGCGTCATCGAAATTGCCGCGGATGCCGCATACCGAGACGTTCCCGCCCTTCTGAGTTATCATCTGCGCTTTCTGCACCCGGCTGACTCCGTCGGCGGGATAGAACACAGAAATCCTCACGCCGGGGACGTCACGGAAGCCTTCGAGAGCGGCCTTGCCGGTGTCACCTGACGTGGCGACGAGTATCAGCGCGTCCCTTTTCTCTCCCGATTTCGGGATCGAGAGAGAGAGCAGCTTCGGCATGATCTGGAGCGCCATGTCCTTGAAGGCGCAGGTCGGTCCGTGCCAGAGCTCGAGAATATGGAGCCCGTCTTCGAGTTTTACCGTCGGAGCCGGGGAGGCCGGGAAAGAGGGCGCGGAATAGGCGTCGAGCCCGCATCTGTGTATCTCGTCCGGCTCGAAGCCGTCGAGATAGAGGGACAGGATCTTATCCGACCTTCCGCGATAATCAAGTGGCAGCAGGGAAGAGATGAAGTCGGGTCCGACTCTCGGGATGCTGTCGGGCATGTAGAGCCCGCCGTCCTCCGCGATGCCAGAGACTATTACTTCCGCGGCCGACCGGCCTTCGCCGGGATCATCCGGAGCTGTTCGCGTACTGTAGTATTTCATATAAACTGTTTACCTTTCGATTTGATTACTCCGCTGTTCCCCGGAGGACCTGCGACTTCTAAAAATTCACTCCGAACGCGTTCTTGAAGTGATTCAGCTTTTCGACTTCGAATCCTGCGTTTCCGGCGTTCCCGTCGCTGTGTTCCGACGGTTTCAGATAGACCTCGATGACATCCATCCTCGGGAAGAGACCTGCCGGCCTGTTTTCCTTTATCCAGTCTCTGGCTGCCTCGACGAGATGCTGCTTTTTGCTCCTGTCCACGGCTGCCGACGGAGATCCGAATCTTCCGCGTCCCGGAGATGCCGGGACCGTCCTGCTCTTGACCTCGACGAATACGATGTGTCTGCCGTCGGGATCGGTGCAGATGATATCGGTCTCGAGCTTTCCGTATTTTATGTTTCTTCCGATTACGGAAAATCCTTGCTTCATAAGATAATCGGCGGCAGCGTCCTCGCCGGCTTTTCCGACGGTACCGAGCTGGTTAATGTTCAGTCTGTTCATGTTTAAACCGGTTCACTGACGGCCCTCTCCGCCGGGATCAGGATGCAGAAACGACAGACGGTGCTCTGGTGTGGGGCCGAGCCTTCTTATCGCGTCGAGATGCTCGCGCGTGCCGTACCCTTTGTGCTTCGCTATGCCGTAGCCGGGGTATTTTTCGTCGAGCTCGATACAGATCCGGTCCCTCGACACCTTGGCCAGGACCGACGCCGCTGCGATCGACGGGGATATCGCGTCTCCGTGGATCACGCACCGGCCGGGGAGATCAAAGCCCCTGAATACATTGCCGTCGACGATCAGGTAATCGGGCTTCTGCGGCATAGACTCCACGGCTCTTCTCATCGCGAGAAGAGTCGCCCCAAGGATGTTGTATCTCTCTATTTCTTCAACGGTCGCGAAAGCGATGCCGTACGACACCGCGGCGTCGCGGATGATGTCGAAGAGCCGGTCGCGGGCTTTTGCGGTGAGTTTCTTCGAGTCGTTGAGACCGGATATCGGCGCTCCTTCAGGGAGGATGCACGCGGCAGCCGCGACGGGTCCGAAGAGCGGCCCCCTTCCGGCCTCGTCGATGCCGCATATATGACAGTATCCCTCTGAGCGGAGGGCGTTCTCGATCGTGAATTCAAGTGCGGGCAATGCCGAAATCCTCCGGAAAATCAAGTGTGATGCGTCCGGTCTTTCCGTTCCGGAGATCGAAGAGCAGGGAGGCGGAGCATCTGTTGAGATCGGGCTCACCGCCCTTCATCATGAAACCCCGGGATCTGGCGATCTTGCAGAAAAGGTCGTAGTCTGAGAGGTCCGCGATGTCTCCCTCGATCCTGTATCTCTCGCGCAGAAGACCTTCATAGCGGCGTCTCAGTCTGTTCACGAGCGCGAGAGCCACCGTCTCGGTATCTGTGACCTCGTCCTTTATAGCGCCGGATATGGCCAGATTTTCGGCCGTGACGCGTTTGTCGAACGCCGGCCATAGGATACCGGGCGTGTCTACAAGATCGATACCGTATCCGGTAGATACTATCTGTGTGTCGCGCGTGACCCCTGGCCTGTCCTCGGCTTTTGCTTTGGCTCTTCCAGCGAGCCTGTTTATAAGTGTCGATTTCCCGACGTTCGGGATCCCCAGTACAAGGACCCGCAGGCGTCTGCCGCGCATCCCCTTGCTCTCGTACGACGCGAGCTTTTCGGCGCACAGCTCCTTTATCTTTCCGGGGATCGATCCTATGCCCTCGCCGGTCTTGCAGTCGACGGCGAGACACATAACATTTTTTGCAGCTGTAATGTGCCCGAGCCAGAAGGGAAGTTCGGATCTGTCGCAGAGGTCGGATTTATTGAGCAGTACGAGCCTCGGGCGGCCCCTCGTGAGTTTGTCGATATCCGGGTTTTTTGAGCTGAGCGGGATCCTCGCGTCCCTGATCTCGATCACGGCGTCGACAGATTTCAGGTTTTCGCGGATCAGCCTCCCGGTCTTCGCCATATGGCCGGGATACCACTGGATTATATCTGTTGGCATTTCCGGTACGGCTCAGCCCACAGTCCCGAAGCGCGAGAAGGGCGTTACTCTGATGACGACCTTGCCGAGCAGGCGCCTTTCGTCGATGAGCCCCAGACCCTCGAAGCGGCTATCGGAGGAGTGGTTGCGGTTGTCTCCGAGTACGAACAGATACCCCTCCGGGACGTATACAGGATAATCGTCGTAAGAATACCGCGGGGGAACGTCACGGTAGACGGCGTAGTCTTCGGTCAGCACTTCGGGGTCGACAAGGCAGCCGTCATCATCGATACGGTCTGAAACGGATACCGTGAGGCCGTGATCAGTGCTCTTTATGTCGACGTACTCGCCGCCGACGGCGATCACGCGCTTGACGAGAGGCTCGTTGTAATATCCTGTCTCGTGGAAGACCACGATGTCGCCGCGCCGCGGCGCCCTGCCGAGATTCGTCACGATGAGATTCTCGCCGTCGTAGAGCGTATCCTCCATCGACCTGCCGTCGACGACGCAGATACGGAATATGAAGGTGAACAGGATGAAAATGACAGCTACCGAAAGGATGACAGACTCGACGATGTCGTATACAGCCTCACCTCCGGGGCGCTTTTCCGGTTCATTTCCGGTATTATCTTTGATATTCACTTCTTCATCGATGAGCTTGTTTGACACTGGTATTACCTCTGTCTGATTCCGCCGCGCGCGACCGCCTTCCGGCGCACGTGCGCAATAAATAAAATTTAACTTGTATATTATACCATATTCCGGGCAAAATATCAACCGGGACATGAAAAATAACTTGCTTTTTGATAAATTGTATGATAATATTATAGTATATCAGCCGGACGGCGTTCGGCGCGTCAGAAAACGCGGAAAAATGCCGTGAAAGGAGCATTTTATGCCCGGAAAATTTACAAAATCGGTCAAAAAGATAGAAAAAGAGTCGGATTTTGCAGCCGACAGACAGCCGTCGCAGCAGACCGTCCGGGAAACGGATGAGAATGCGGATCGGAAAAGGCGCAGCAAAAAGACTGTGATTATACTGATCGCGTTGAGCGTCGCGTTCGTGGCGCTGTATTTCGGGATCCAGGGGATCGCTTCGCTGGTAAAAGAGAGGATCAGAAGGGAAGAGTCGGAAAAAAAGGGGTCCGGCTCCTCTAAGATCTCCTTCTATCCCGTGAACTACAGCGAAAACATCGAGAACGACGAGACATACATGGGACTCGACCGGAACATCTACTTCGAGGAGCCCGGGCTGGGGACCAGATACGCCGTCAATACCGAAACTCTCGAGGACGTATCGGAAAGCTACAGATCCACCTTCGCCGTGATCGTCGATTATCTGGAAGCGGCGACGGACGGGGACGCCGACAGACTGAACAGTCTGTTTTCCGATTATTACTATTCGAACGGCGGAAAGGCAAAAACAAGGTTCACTCAGCAGAAGATCTACGATATGGTGATCAGTCTGGCGGGAGAAGCGACGCCCGATCTTCCGGGGACCGACATCGCGTATTACTACAAAGTGGAATACAAGATACGCATGAACAACGGCACGTTCCGGAACGACATGGGCAGCGACGGGTCAAAGTTCGAGATGTTTGCCGTTTCCGTCCGAGGCGGGGAAGCGGCGATCGACGCTGTGCAGGTTTACAAGACATCAAACTGAGACATTATTATAATTGCGCAAAATGCAAATTTTGCGCAATAAGCAGAAGAAGCAGACGGCATTTTGGGCCGGACCGGCGAGCTGTACCGGCAATGACTCCCGGTCGGTTCCTTCCCGGGGCCGGTCGGCAGGTTCTGCACACATACAGGTTTTCTTTTATTTGCAATTGCCGGACTTTTGTGATATAATATAGTCAATCAGTCAGGAGGTATATATTAATGGCAATCAAAATGCGCTATCTTTACTATTCCGGCAAGAAAAAAATAGCATCCATAGGACCGTACATCAAGGCCAAATACGATCTTCCGATCAATTCCGTTGACGTTATTCCTCCCGCATACTCCTGCGACAAGGAACGCATCGTCATACTGGGCCTGTCGCTCAAAAAGGAGATCCCCGATCAGCTGAGGCTCTTCTGCCGCGAAATGACAAAGGCCAGGGCTGTAAATACCGCGCTTATAGTCGACGGCGAAGCCGGTGCAGCCAATGCCGTCAGGGATATCCTTAAGGAGGCCGGAACCAATGTCGTCGGAGAGACGCTGTTTATCAAGGGTGGTATGCCTATTATCGGCGGCAAACTTTCGGATGAGGAGAAAAAGGCTGTAGACGTCTGGATCGAAGGCGTTGTCTCTTCTCTGAGCTGACCCGAACTTTACGCATTTTACTGATAATTGCGCAAAATCTTCGCTTAAGCCGCCCTTCTCCGATCGGCGGCTTATTATAGTCTGATAAAGGAGGTATGTCCTTCATGTCTGTCGACAAGTCGGGGACCAAACCGATATGCTCGAACCGCAAGGCCTATCACGAATATTTCGTGCTTGAAAGATACGAAGCGGGCATATCTCTTTCGGGCACCGAGGTCAAAAGCATCCGCCAGGGGCACGTAAACCTTTCTGACAGCTACTGCAACATCCACGGCGGCGAGATCTCGGTACACGGAATGCACATCTCGCCTTATGAAAAAGGCAATATCTACAACAGGGATCCGCTGAGGGAGCGCAAGCTTCTCATGCACAAAAAAGAGATCGTTAAACTCTTCTCCTCCGTCTCTGAACAGAGGCTTACTCTGATACCGTTATCTATGTATTTTAAGAACTCAAAGGTAAAGGTCGAGCTTGGTCTCTGCAAGGGCAAAAAACTCTATGACAAGCGCGAATCCGAGGCTAAACGTCAGGATCAGCGCGACGCCGAACGGTACGAAAAATCGAACGGCAAGTACGAATGAACAAGGGGGCGTAAAGGTTTCGACGGGGATCTCGGGATGTATCAAGCGGGCAGAGCCGGGCAGCTCTTTAAACTGTTCAACCTAAAATTAAACGCAGATAACACTGCTCTTGCTGCCTGAATAAGGCGGTGACGCGGCCCTGAGGGGCCGCCCGTCGGCCCGGGATCTACCGCTGTCCCGGATACCGGCGTCGATTAAGCGGTAACGTGCACCGGCCTTTATCCTTTGAACCGGTCATGAATCAAAAGGATACCTGCTGACGGTCTCCGGCGGTCGCCGCCGTCAGGGGGAATCATTCGCGGCCGCCTGCGCCCGGAGAAAGATACGTTGAAAGGTTTTCGGACGAGGGTTCGATTCCCTCCGCCTCCACCGAAAAGGACACATCCGCGCGGTTTTCCACGCGGCTGTGTTATTCGTGCCTAATGTCACTTTATGTAGATCTGTTTCGATCTCAGATCGACTGTCTTACGGTATTCAAGGAGCTTCATGAAGAGCCCGCCGATGACGGTGCGGTTCCTGAATGATATCTCCATATTGCTCGTACGGCTGAAATAAGACTTGTGAAGGCCGGTGTAAGTCCAGTACCAGTCGGTCATGGGAACGCGTGACTGTGTGTAGTTGTATGCGTCCCAGAGCCTGTCCGAGATCTTCTCGAAGGTCTCCCGGTCGGGCGCCAGCGTTGCGGTCCAGATGAGCCAGTCGGATTTTGTGTAGGGCTGGCGGTTGTCGAGATCGAGGCCGAAGGGATGCTGTTTCGGAAGGTACGAGGCGACTTCAGAATTCACCGCCGCGGCGGACATGACGTTCGTTCCGAAAAGTTTGTCCCATACAATATTGTACTTCATGCTGAAGGTGCCCGGTCTGTCGAAGGCGAGGCGGAAACTTCCGTCTCCGTTCGATGCCCTGTCGGTCCAGTCGGCCGCCATTCTTCTGGCCAGACCCATAAATTTTCTTCCGGTCGCGCGGTCCCCCGACATGTATTTGATGATCGCATATCCCGCAATCCCCATTATCGCCTTGAGCGAAAGGTTGCAGTTGTGGGCGAGGTGTCCGGCGAAATCGTCGGTGCAGAGCTGGTTTGCCGGGTCGCTGCCGTTCTCGGTGAGGAATACGACCCATTTGTCGAGCAGATCCATGTTCTCCTCGGCGAAAGATGTCGATCTTTCAGCGACGGATACCGCCGCGGTCATTATCAGCATGTTACCGCATTCCTCGACCGGCATTTGCTTCTCGAGGGCGTTGTGTCCGTAGACCTGTCCGTTGACGAGCGGATACTGTCCGCAGTCGTGAGGCGCGAAGCTGTACGGCCAGGCCTCCGATCTCGCGTATCTGAATATCGGACGCATCATTCCCTTGACGAGTTCGGGATTGTACAGCAGGAAGAGCGGCACAGACGGATAGGATACGTCTACGGTCGCCGCACAGCCGTTTGAGAAGCATTCCTTCGATATGAAGAGTATTTTACCGTCGCCGTCCAGAACGAGCTTGTGCGCAGCGACAGACTGCCTGTAGGCGAGCTGCAGCATCTCGGCATATTTCTCGCCGCCGGCCTTGACGGCATCGACGAACAGTTCGGTGTCGATCCTCGCGCATCTGGCCGCGACGGCAGCGAAGTCCCTGTGGGCCTCGGCGATCTCGTCCGTGACAGGTCTTCCCTCACGGTTCCAGAAGCTCTTCAGCTTTTCGCCGAAGTATTCGATGCTGTAAATATCGTCGTAGGCGAAGGTGAAGAGGTTGTCGGCTTCGGCTTCTCTTTCGATGCAGGCGTAGGTGAGTCCGTCTTCCTTTTTTTCAGAATAGGCTCTTCCCTTCCCGCTGAGGTAAAAATATCCCCATTCGATCCGGAGATTGTCTCCCGAGCGGCAGAGTATCTTCTGTTCCTTTCTTCCCATCCTTACCGACTGTATGCCGGCGGCTGGCTCGAGCGTCGAGGTCTCGATTGCGGCGTCTCCGGCCGTGTCGGTGCAGACTTCCTCGGATACCGCGAGCTTGAGCCTTACGGTGTGCCTTCCTCCGTCGTCGGAGAATTTCTTTATGTCAAGATAGGACACGGGACGAGACATGAGGGCGGGGTCGGACGGGATCACCGGGGACATGAACCGGAGCCGGAGGCCGGCGCCGGCAGCGGTGAACTCGTAATATGTCGAGAACGAGTCGGCATCGGCGAGTGTCTGCTTCATAGCGGGGATGTCCTCGGGAGTCCTGCCGATGAACCGGTACTCTTTTCCGTCGATCTCGGCAATGCCGGATATCCCGATCTTTTTGCCGGTCCAGTGTACGGTATCAGTATCGGTAAGTCTGTCCGACGACGACCAGACCGAGAAATACGGATCGACCGTGATAAGAGGATAAGAAGGAGCGCGAAGTCTCATTGTGTCACCTGACCTTTCTTTTCGCGGAAGTCGCAGCCTCCGCGCAATCAATTAAATTATAGCGGTTAAGTGACGTGTTGTCAAGAGAAAGAAATCTTACCCGCCGTCAGCGCACCCCTGCGGCGCATGACGCGCGGTGTATATACCGCGGACATTGATTTTTTTCCCGTTTAGTGGTATAATACACATAAATAAAAGAAAATTGAAGGAGTCTGCAATGGAAAAGCTGAAAACGGTCTTTCACGAGGTAGATCTGTGCGTCGTCGGAGGCGGCTTCGGCGGTATGCTTACGGCGATCTCCGCCGCCCGGCACGGCATCAGGGTCGCTCTTATGCACGACAGACCGGTGCTCGGCGGGAACGCCTCGTCTGAGATAAGGATGTGGATATGCGGCGCCGGGTCGCGCGTACGAAACCTTCAGGAGACCGGCATCATGGAGGAGATCGCCCTCGAGAACATGAAGCGCAACCCGAAGAGGAACTGGTCCATATGGGATACCATCCTTTATGAAAAGGTCAGATTCGAGCCTAATATCGATCTGATCCTGAACTGCGCCTGCAACTCGCTTCAGATGAACGCAGACGGGACCCGCATCGAGACGGTCACCGGCTTTCAGCTCACCACATATACGAATCACACCGTCAAGGCTAAGATCTTCGCCGACTGCTCGGGCGATTCGATCCTCGCGCCGCTCTCCGGAGCCGATTACAGGGTCGGCCGCGAGGCAAAGTCGGAATACGGCGAAGAATTCGGGCTCGATGCCGCTGACAGCCACACGATGGGTATGTCGGTCCTGATCCAGGCGCGAGAGACCGACCGCAAGGTCGAGTTCGAAGCCCCGGAGTGGGCCTACCGTTTCGACACAGACGACGATATGAGAAACAAGCCCCACGAATGCCTGCTCAAGCCGAATACGAATTTCTACTGGATCGAGCTCGGAGGGATGGGCGATACGATCGGAGATACCGAAGAGGTAAGGGACGAACTGCTGAAGATAGCCTTCGGAGTGTGGGACCATATGAAAAACAGGGGGGACCACGGAGCCGACAACTGGGAGCTCGAATGGCTCGGATTCCTTCCCGGCAAGCGCGAGAGCCGCAGATATATCGGCGACTACGTTCTCACACAGAACGACGTCGAAAACGGCGGCAGGAGTTTCCCCGACACCGTCGCGTACGGCGGCTGGCAGATCGACAACCACCTTCCGGGCGGATTCTTCATGGAGGGCGGTGACGACAAGGGCGGCCACCTTCAGAAGAGACGTCTGTCGGAGCCATACGCCATTCCCCTGCGCTGCCTCTATTCGCGTAATATAGACAATCTTATGTTTGCCGGACGGAATATCAGCGCCTCTCACATAGCCTTCGCATCGTCACGTGTTATGGGGACGATCGGCGTCATGGGACAGGCATGCGGTACCGCCGCAGCCGTCGCCGTGAAGCACGGAAAACTCCCGAGAGAAACCTGCCGCGACCATATAGAGGAGATACAGGACGCTCTGCTCGAGGACGACTGCTTCCTCCCCGGCTTCCGCAGAAAGAACTACCCGCTGACAGAGAACGCGTCTCTGTCGGCCGAATACGGCGATCCATCGTTACTGCGTAACGGTCTTGACCGGCGTATCTGGGGCTGCGACAACGGTTATTTCGGCAAGACCGGGAAGTATATCATGTACGATTTCGGAAAGACCGTGCATATATCGGGCTTCCGGCTGATAGCCGACTCGGATCTCGACCGCGAACAGATCGACGGCAATCCCGACCTCATGTACATCCCGATGCCGCTTTTCCGAGGGCTCGGATACAACGGGACATCGTTCGGCTTTCCGAAGTGCATGCTCAAGAAGTTCAGGATCGAAGCGCTCTCATGCGGCAAATGGAAGACGGTATACAGCACCGGTAATAACTATATGAGGCTCGTGAGGGCTCCGCTCGGCATCGACGCCGAAGCAGTGAGGCTCATCCCCGAGGCCACATGGGGCAGCGACGAGCTTATCAGCACCTACGGTTCGGCCGTCGCCCACGTTTTCTCGTTCGATCTTTACTGATAAGGATGCTCTCCCGGGCGGCGGGACATTTTCGCCGCCCGGAGTCTGTTTCATCCGATTTTTCTGCAAACCCTTGACAAAACGTTTTATATGTAGTACAATAATTAGTAATACTGATTTTTAACAAAAAAGGAGTTGGTTTTTTCAATGGACGGCGACAGTATATTATACTGCCTATTGTTTGCCGTATTCGTGATTCTTGGCGGTTATTTTGCGGGTTCAGAATCCTGCTTTTCCGCCATGAACAAGATCCGTATGAAAAGCAGAGCGGAAAATGACGGGGATAAAAAGGCCAAAAACGCCATGTTTATCGCCGCCAATTTCGACAGAGCCCTCACCGCCCTGCTGATCGGAAACAACATCACCCACATAGCCGCTGCTTCGGTGGCTACACTTTTCGTCACGCACGAGTTTTCAGAACGGGTCGCGGACCCGGACAAACTTACCGTTATAAGTACGTTTGTGACCACAGGGATAGTGTTTCTTTTGAGCGAGATGATACCCAAGACATTCGCAAACGACAGGTGCGACACTATGGCGCGCGCCTGCGCGGGTTCGCTTCGCTGGCTCATGAAGATACTCTCTCCTCTTGTGGCTTTTTTTACTGCCATCTCGAATTACTTCTCAAAGCTCTTCAAGGCCGGCGACGACCCTTCGATAACGGAGGAGGAGCTCTATGAGATCATCGACACGGCGGAAAAGCAGGATGTCATAAATGACGAACAGTCCGACCTCCTGAAGTCGGTCCTGGACTTCTCAGACACGACTGCCGGCGACGTCATGACGATGCGCGACGATATCGTATATTTCGATATCATGCTCAGCAACCGCCAGCTCATCGACCGCATCAAAGAGATCCCTCACTCAAGGATACTGATCACGAACGGTTCGCTCGACAACGTCATCGGAGTCCTTCCGATCAGAAAATTCCTCCGCGCTTATATGAAGGACCGCAAGGTCGACAAGCGTTCGGTGCTCCTCAAGCCGAGTTTCGTCCGCACGACCGACAATATCCGGCAGCTGCTCGACACAATGAGGCAGCACAAGATCTACCTTGCGATAGTTAAAGACGACGTCGGCAAGGTCGCCGGAGTAGTAACGATCGAAGACTTCCTTGAGGAGCTGGTAGGCGAGATCTGGGACGAGGAGGACGTAGTCGATTACGACTTTTACAAGCTCGGCGGCAACCGGTTCTCGGTCAGCGCCAGGCTCAGGACCGGAGAGGCCTTCGAGCGAATGGGCGTCGAGCTTGACGACCCTAGGATTGCCGGTTATACGGTCGGCGTCTGGGTCACCGAAAAATTCGGACGTCTTCCCGAGGAGGACGAGAGTTTCGTATACGGAAAATGCGAGATCACCGTTGAAAAAGTCTCAAAGACCAGGATACTGTCAGTCATAATCCATATACTTGACGACCAGGACGCCGGCGAAGCAGCGACCGGGGACGGAAGTATCTCCGTGCAGGCCGGAGGCGCCGGGGAGGCGGAAAAATGACGCCCGGAAAATATATCGTCTACGCCGTCATCATCTTTGTCATGCTCGTGCTCTCCGCTTTCTTCTCCGGAAGCGAGATCTCCTTCAACGCGTCGAACAAGATGAGACTTCGCAAATCCGCCGAGGAAAAAGTCAGGGGGGCGAAGCTGGCCCTGCGGATGTCGGAGAACTTCACCACATCGCTCTGCGCCATCCTTATAGGAAACAACCTCGCGAATATCGCCGCGTCGACCTGTGCGACGGCCATATTCATCGATCTTTTCTATCGGATATTCAGGTCGAACGGATATGACGGCGTCGCGTCAACCGTCGCGACGGTCGTCATGACCTTCATTGTACTTATCTTCGGAGAGATAATCCCCAAGGTGCTGAGCAAGCGGTTCGCCGACAGGATCGTTCTGATCATCGCACTGCCCGTCCGCATCATCACATATCTTCTCTTCCCGCCCGTCGCCGTCGTTCTCGGATTCATGTGGCTGCTCCGCAAGATCTGGGGCAAAGACAACGAAGGTGCCCCGTCGGTAACTGAGGACGAGCTGTCGTCGATCATAGATACGGTCGAGGAGGAGGGTGTTATCGACGAGGAGCAGAGCGAACTGCTGCAGTCGTCTCTAGAGTTCCACGAGACCACTATCGAGGAGATCATGACCCCCAGGATCGACCTCGTTACCATCGATATTGAAGACGAACCTCAGAACATCCGGGGGATCATCGAGGATTCGACGTATTCAAGGATCCCGGTATACAGGGATTCGATCGACGACATAATCGGCATACTCTACCTCAATACCTATTTCAAGGAGACCGTGGACAATCCCGGCGCCGATATCGAGAAGATGCTCATGAAGCCTCTCTTCCTGCACAAGACGATGAAGCTTCCCGCGGCGCTGCACCATCTCCGCGAACGCAAGACTCACATCGCGATAGTCATCGACGAGTTCGGCGGTACGCTGGGCGTGGTCACGGTCGAGGATATACTTGAGGAGATCGTCGGAGACATCTGGGACGAGTCCGACGATATCGTTGCCGACCTCACACCGATCGGAGAGAACAGGTATGAGGTAAACGGCGACATGAACATCGACGATTTCTTCTATGAGTTCGATTTCACTCCCCGCGACTTCGAGTGCGACTATTCCACCGTGGGCGGATGGGCTATTCAGAGTCTGAATGCGGATCCGCACGTCGGAGACGTTTTCGAATACGAAAGGTTCCACGTCCTGATCTCAGAGATGGAGGACGGCGTCAGAGTCACGAAACTCATAGTGACTGTGGCTCCCGACCCCGAAGAAGAGGAAGAAGAAAGAGATAAGGAAAAGGAAAAGGAAAAAGAAAAG
>JAFTCN010000085.1 GCA_017454675.1 Clostridia bacterium | reverse complement strand
GGGTTAGTATCCTCCCCGCATCCGACTTCCTTCAGATTCCGCCTCACGACGGACACCCTTGTCTTCGGCTAACAGTTCCTACTGCCAAGTCTGTAGCGGACTTTCACCGCCGAGTAATCGCGCATGCCGAGCGCACTAAAACGCCCGGACGCACCGCAAGGTGCGCCCGGACGTTTTAGTATCTCAGGCGAAAAGCCTTATTTCGCTTTCGCAATGGCCTCCTCTGCCGCGTTCATCGTGTTGCGCAGCAGCATGGTGACGGTCATCGGGCCGACGCCTCCCGGAACGGGGGTTATATACGACGCCACTTTTGATACCTCCTCAAAGTCAACGTCCCCGCAAAGCTTCCCTTCGGCGTTCCGGTTCATCCCGACATCTATCACGACGGCCCCCGGCTTCACCATATCAGCCGTGATAAGCCCCGCTCTGCCGGCGGCGGAAACGAGTATGTCCGCCCGGCGCGTGACCGCCCCCAGGTCTCTCGTCCTGCTGTGGGCGACCGTCACGGTGGCATCGGCGGCGAGCAGCATCGCCGCCATGGGACGGCCCACGATATCGGAACGGTCCACGACGACACATTCCTTTCCCGAGGGATCGATCCCGTAGTAGTCGAGCATAGCCATGATGCCCGAGGGAGTGCACGGCAGGATCCTGCCGGGCGCGAGCCTCAGCCTCCCGGCGTCGAGACTGTGGAAGGCGTCGACGTCCTTCCCCTGCGGCACCGCAAGAACGGCGGCGCGTTCGTCGCAGCCGCACGGAAGCGGCAGCTGGACAAGCAGGCCGTCGACCGACGGATCATCTCCCAGAGCTTCTATATTGCGCAGGACCTCGTCCATGCCGCAGTCGGCGGGCAGCCAGACGGTCCTCGAGTCGAAACCGACCTCGTCGCAGGCGCGCATCTTGTTGCGCACGTAGATGCCCGAGGCTTTGTCGTCGCCGACTCTTATGACGGCAAGGCCGGGGGCCCTGCCCGTCTTCGCCTTAAAATCGGCTGCTTCTTTTTTTATCTGTTCCCTGACGAAGGCGGATACGGCTTTTCCGTCGATCAGCTTTGCCCGGGAGATGCTCTCATTCGTCATGGCGTTCATCAGTCAGGTCCTCCCGGCGTTCCGGCATCTGACACTTCCTTTTCCTCTTCGTGAGCCGCTTCCTCGCCCTGCGAGTCGGCGGAGCCACCGTCTGCGGATGTCTCATCCTCCGCCGCGCCGGCGTCCTCCCGGTCTTCGGAAGCTCCGGCCTCGTCGACGGACTCTTTTCCGGTCACGTCTTCGGACTTGTCTTCAGGCCTGTCTTCGGACTTTCCGTCTGTAACGGCGTTTTTGCGGTTCACGGCGAGCAGCTTTCCGTATACGCTGTCGTAATCGCCTTCGGCGAGTTTCGCCTTATGAGCCCTGACGAGCCCGAGTACGAGCAGCAGCGTACCGGCGACGAAGCAAAGAAGTCCCACCACCTGGGAGATCCTGAACACGCCGACATAGAGCGAATCGGTGCGCTCCCCCTCGATGAACATGCGCCCGAAACCGTACCACGCGGCGTACATGAGAAACACCTGACCGTTGAATTTCTTCTTCCGGTAAAGCAGGTTTATGATCACGAACCCCACGACGTTCCAGACCGATTCGTAGAGGAACGTGGGCTGCGCCAGATATTCGGAAGTCCAGTTCTCCTGCCTGACAGTCATGCGCAGGAAATAAAGCGGCGAGCCCTCGGCCGGCGTCGTTCCGAACGCCTCGCCGTTGAAGAAGTTGCCCCAGCGGCCGATCGCCTGCGCCAGCATGACGCCGGGCGCCACCGCGTCGAACACGCGCAGGAAATTCAGCTTCTTGACACGGCAGGTGACAAAGAGCGCGATGCCGCCCCCGATGAGGGCGCCGTAGATCGCGATTCCGCCGTTCCAGATCTTGAGCGCGTCGAGAAAACTGTCGTATTCGTCGAGTTTGGTCAGAACGTAATAGAGCCTGGCGCCGACGATCCCCGCGATCACGGTGAATATCGCGAGGTCGAGCATGTCGTCGAACACTATGCCCTCGTCGTATTTGGCCCGCAGCGAGGCGTAAGTGAAGGCGGCGATGATGCCGAGGACTATTATGATCCCGTACCATCTGACCTGGATCCCGCCGAAGACCGGCAAGGTGAACGCCACTTTGTTGAGGGCGAACTCGCCGATCCCGAGTCCGGGAAACGAAAGATATACCATTTTATGATCCTCCTGTCTGTGTTAGGGGGAAGATCCGGGTCTTATTTTCCGGATCCGGAGTTCTCCGGAGAGAGACCGAGCTTGGCCTCCAGGATATCGACTGCGGAATCGAGCGCGGTCGAATCGGTGAGCTCTATCATACCCCTGTCGCAGAGGGCAGCGAGTCTCGGATCGATCGGCATCCGCGCCAGAAGGTCGAATCCGAACGACTCGGCGATCTCGCCGATATGGCTCTCGCCGAAGACGTCGATCTGCCTGCCGCAGTCGGGGCAGACGGCGTAGCTCATGTTTTCCACGAGTCCCAGCACCGGGATGTTCATCATCCCGGCCATGTTGGCAGCCTTTTTGACTATCATCGAGACGAGCTCCTGCGGCGTGCTGACTATGATGACGCCGTCGAGCGGAACTGTCTGGAAGAGCGTCAGCGGAACGTCGCCGGTCCCGGGCGGGCAGTCGACGAGAAGTACGTCGATGCCGTCCCAGATCGTGTCGGTCCAGAACTGCTTGACGGTACCCGCGATGAGCGCGCCGCGCCAGACGACCGGCCTCGTCTCGTCGTCGAGCATGAGGTTGACCGACATGATGTCGATCCCGGTCTTCGTCCGCGGCGGTATCATGCCGTGCTCGTCGCCTGTGACCTCAGCCCTGAGGCCGAATGCCTTCGGCACCGAAGGTCCGGTGATGTCGGCGTCGAGTATGCCGACGTGATATCCGCGGCGCCGGAGCATTACGGCGGTGAGACAGGTGACGATCGACTTTCCGACTCCGCCCTTTCCGCTTATCACGCCGACCACATGCTTTATATCCGACAGCTGGTTCGGCGCCTCGCGGAGGTCCTGCGCTTTATCTCTCGAAGCACAGTTCGCCGAACAGGTTGAACAATCGTGGGTGCATTCTTCTGCCATTTCGAAAAAGAGTCCTTTCACTGTTGTAATTGCAGCACTAAGGTAATATTATACCACACAAATATAAAAATGCCAAGAATAATATTCAAAACAGCCTGCCGCTCACCGGAGCGCCGACGTCCGGCTCTCCCGGGAAAGGCCGGCTTCTCCCGGGATGACCGTTTTTTCGGTCCGCGGGACCGAAAAACACTTGAATTTTGGGCCGAAAAAGGATATACTATTACATTGTATGAAACAAGGCCCGTCAGGATGACCGCCGCTCAGGGCGCGGCGTCCCCGTTCGGGAAAGAAAGGGAAAGGACCGCAACACAATGAAAAAACTCGAAAGATCGGGATCGGAACCGGTAAAGGGCCCCGTCCTCGTCATAGTCATGGACGGCGTGGGTATCGCCCCCGCGGCACCGACTAACGCAGTCACCCGCTCCTACACGCCCACTCTCGACAGGCTCTTCGCCGAGCGCCCCTGGGTTAAGCTCAAGGCTCACGGAACGGCCGTCGGACTCCCCGGCGACGACGACATGGGCAACAGCGAGGTGGGACACAACGCCATCGGCTCAGGTCAGGTCTTCGCGCAGGGCGCGAAGCTCGTCTCGCAGTCTATAGAGTCGGGCACCATGTTTGGAGGCAAAAGCTGGTGCGAGCTCGTGTCGAACGTGAAGAAGACCGGAGGAACGCTGCATTTCCTCGGACTGTTCTCGGACGGCAACGTGCACTCTCACATCGATCACCTCAAGGCCATGATAAAGCGCGCGTCAGACGAAGGCGTGGGAAAGGTCCGCGTGCATATTCTGCTCGACGGCAGAGACGTGGGCGAGACGTCCGCTCTTGATTACATACTTCCCTTCGAGGACTTCCTCTCGTCGCTCCGTTCGCCCTCCTTCGACGTCATGATCGCGTCCGGCGGCGGAAGGATGAAGATCACGATGGACAGGTACGAGGCCGACTGGTCGATGGTCGAGCGCGGCTGGCACACCCACGTGCTGGGCGAAGGCAGGCAGTTCGCCTCGGCCGCCGAGGCGGTGAAGACATACAGAGCCGAGCTGTCGGTCATCGACCAGGACCTGCCCGCCTTCGTCATAGCCGAGAACGGTAAGCCGGTAGGGACCGTCGAGGACGGCGACTCCTTCGTCTTCTACAACTTCAGGGGCGACAGGGCGATCGAGATCTCGAAGGCGTTCGACACGCCCGAGGGTGAATTCACAAAGTTCGACAGGGTGAGATACCCGAAGGTCGTCTATTCCGGCATGCTTGAATACGACGGCGACCTCCATATCCCGAAGAGATATCTCGTCGATCCCCCCAAGATCACGAACACTATGGGCGAATACCTCGCCGGTACAGGAGTGACCCAGCTCGCGATCTCGGAAACACAGAAATACGGTCACGTGACCTACTTCTGGAACGGCAACAGATCGGGCAAGTTCTCCGACGAGCTCGAGACATACATCGAGATACCGTCTGACGTCGTGCCCTTCGAGCAGCGCCCGTGGATGAAATGCGCAGAGATCACCGACAGGCTGATCGAACTGCTCGAATCGGGCAGATACCGCTTCCTGCGGGTCAATTTCCCGAACGGGGACATGGTGGGGCACACCGGCTCGCTCGAGGCCACCGTCTGCTCGATGGAGGCCCTCGACCTGCAGCTGGGCAGGATACTGCCCGTCATCGACAGACTGGGAGGCGTCGCACTGATCACGGCCGATCACGGCAACGCCGACGAGATGGCCGAGACCGACAAGAAGACCGGACTTCCCAAGATCGGGGCCGACGGCAGCTGGAAGGCAAAGACGTCCCACACTCTCAATCCCGTTCCGTTCATCCTCTATGACGGCACCGGCGAGGGCCGCATAAAGCTGAAGGCGGAAAAGGGCGAGGCCGCCGGCGGGCTTTCGAATATCGCCGCGACCGTTGTCACTCTGCTCGGATACAAAGTCCCGCCGATGTGGGACGGCCCGCTCGCCGAGATTGAATAAACAGCAGAACAGGTCGGCCGGCTGCCTTCTTTGAACCGTTTTGCAAAAAACGTGCGCCGCCGGGCGCACCACCTGTGAAAACGGCCGGGAGCACGTTGGCTCCCGGCCGTTTTTATCCGATCCGGAGATTTGCTAAAGATTCCCTTTTCCCTGTCAGTCGACCTTTACGATCTGGGCGTCGGGAGCGTTCTTTTTGATGCTGTTGATGCCGTTGAGGCAGCTGGCCTTGGTCTTGTAGCCTTCGCCAGTGGCGATGATCTGGCCGTTGGTGGCTCTCAGACGGAATCTGTACTCGCCGGCCTTGTCGATGTAGACCTGGAACTTCGGATGTTTGATCTTCTCGAATCCCTCGACGGTCTGATCCTCGATGCCGCCCGCGCAGTTCTTCTTCACGCTGGCGATGCCTTCGCGGCAGGTCTTTTCGGACTTATAAACTTCGCTGTCGGCAATGATCTCGCCGTTGCCGGCTTTGAGAGCGAACTTGAATCCGCCCGAAGCAGTGTTTTTGATCTCGAATTTTCCCATTTTTATTTCATCCTCCGTGTAAATTTCCCGTTTCCTTCCGGAAAACCTGACTAATTTTAGCATATTTTCCCGAATAATTCAATATCTAATCCGAAAAAATTTATTATTTTGTTATAAAACCGGAGAAAAAGCCATAAAACGGCACTGTTTACGGGCCGGAAGGCCGGGAGAAGCCGCCGTGAGCCGGTCAGACGGCGCTTCCGATATATACAAAGGAATTCTCCTTTAGATCGAGCGTGAGTTTCAGGCTGCCTTCGCACTCGAGTCCGCATATGACCTCGTCCTCGCGGGCGGCGTCGGTGAGACGAACTTCGAACCTGCTAGGCGGGACGCCTTCCAGTTCGATCTCCGTCTTTTCGTCGCCGCCGCGCGCAGACGAATAGTTGGCGATCATAAGTCCGAAATTTTTCCCTTCCGCGTCTCTTGCGGCGCAGGCCGTGATCCTGTCGCAGTCGGACGAGACATATACGGCCTCTCCGAGCCTGTAGAGCTTTCCGAAACTCTCGAAGGCGTAGAACGGTTTTCTCGGGGCGAGCTTCGCCTTCTGGCGGCTGATGCCCATCTCGGCGACTCTGAACAGACCGCACCACTCTTTGACGGGATCGGCTTCGAAATACGTCGCCGCGTCAACGTCGGTATCCTGCTGGAGCGACGAGAGGACCGCCGCGCAGAAGGCGGCTCCGTGCTCGTCGCAGAGCTTTACGTAGCTGTCGGCCTGGTCTGTCCAGTCGCGCATATAGTTCCATTCGTCGAAGATGCTCTCGGTGTCGCTGTATCCGTTCTCGTCGAGCAGCGTCCTCGCCGCGGCGGCTGATCTTTTCACGTTCTCGGCATCGATGAAGTATCTGTGCCACGAATAGAAATCGAGCGGCACTCCTCTGCTGCCGCAGTATTTCACGAAGGCCTCGCGCATCCCGCCGTCGGGCCTCGTGAAGGCGGGGCCGCCGATCTTCAGCTCCGGGAACCTCGCCTTGAGGTGACGGGCAGCCACCTCGAAGAATTCAAAGAATTCTTCATCGGTGCCGAGCCACATGTTCTTCCCTTCGGGCTCGTTCCAGATCTCCCAGTAGCGGATGTTCCACTCGTGGCCGTCCGCCCATCCGCTGTTGTAATGCATTATCACATGCTCGCAGATACGTGCCCACTTTTCGTAATCTTTCGGGGGATAGATGTATCTCTTGACCGGAGCGTGCTCGATCGATACGCCCAGACGGTAGATCGGCTCGGCGCCGACCTCGTATATCGCGCGGATATACTCGTCTGTCAGACCGAAGCTGTAGTTCGCGGGGTCGTTCTCGTCGGCGTCGAAGTCCTTGAACACACAGGGTATATCGACGAACTCGCCCGAGCCGTACGGATACTCCGTGTCGTGCAGGCGGCAGATCGGAATGCCGGCGCGGCGGAAGAGCGGGCGTCCGTCGTATGTGAACACCTTTGTCATCGGTCCCCCGTTGACGCCGTGCAGCGGTCTTATCCTGCCGTATGATGAAGCGCCGAGATCGGCTTTTACTTTTGCCATTTTAAAAATCGCCTTTCTGTTACCGGGATCCGTGTGAGGATCCGCCGGGTTGTACAAAAAGTATAACATAACGTGTGATAAAAGTCAATATGCGAATGCGTAAGCTACTGCGCGGCAGAGCCCTCCGGCGGCAGGAGGCAAAAAAAATTGCCGCTCATACAAAAAAACTGTTGACAAACGGAAGCCGAAGTAGTATAATATTTGTCGTTCCGGCCGCGATACCGTGCTGGTGTGGCTCAATGGCAGAGCAGCTGATTTGTAATCAGCAGGTTGTTGGTTCGACTCCGATCACCAGCTCCATCTACCGCGGGCCCGTACGGGCCCGCGGAAAAAAGCGGAACTCATATTCAACACGGGGGAATTCCCGAGCGGCCAAAGGGGGCAGACTGTAAATCTGTTGTCACTGACTTCGGTGGTCCGAATCCACCTTCCCCCACCAGAAAACCCGATGCGCAAGCATCGGGTTTTCAACTAAATCCGTCCTTGCGGACGGGTTAAATCTGCTTCGCAGATGAAATCCACTGGCGTGGATGAAATCCGGCTTCGCCGGGTTGGAGGACGGATTTGATTTCATCG
>JAFTCN010000084.1 GCA_017454675.1 Clostridia bacterium | reverse complement strand
ACATGCGGAGCCAGCACGATCGCCGGACCGCGGTGCCCTTTGGTCGCTGAACGGTCGACCCTGACGCGGTATTTTAACCGGAAATAGAGCGAAACGAAGGGGTATGCGAGGTAAAACAGCGGAGCGAACGGCCTGCCGATCTTCTTCCGCCGCTTTTTCGTTATTGCTGTTTTCTTTTTTTCAGGCACGGGCAGGACCTGTTTTTTATCTTTCTGCTCTGAGTTCATATCGTGAAAGACCATTTCGGAGCTTCGCGCTCTTACCTTAGGGACGTCGTGAAAAGAAATACAATTCATGCGTGCAGCCGGAACACGCCGGATTAACATAATAATTATCTAATTTATTTTATCACAACAGAGAGAGGATGTCAACTTAAAACTTCGGGCGGATGACGGAGGGCCGGCCGGCCGTTTTTCCGTTCCCGTCCCAGGCGTCTGTCACCTCCGCCGCCTCTCCTCTCACCGTGTGTTTTGGGAGCGGGCGGAATAACGGCGGCGGGAAAAGCAGACAGAAGGCGGTCGAGCGCACAGACGCAAATCCCGTTGACAAAACGCGGCGGGGCATATATAATAGATGGCGATGACGGCCGGCCGCGGCGGTCTGACATGCGGCCTCATGCGGTATGCCTGTCATCCGGCCGGTATAATCCGGCATCTGTGAGACCACAGTTATCTGAAGGAGGATCTGAAATGTACAAGGTACTGCTTATAAACGGAAGCCCGGACCGAGGCGGCTGCATCGCCGCCGCGCTTGAAGAGATGACCGGCACGTTTGCCGCGGAAGGGATTGAGACCGAGCTCGTCCACATAGGAGGCGCGGGCATAAGAGGGTGCATCGCCTGCGGGGTATGCAGAAAGAAGGGAAGGTGCGTCTTTGACGATCAGGTCAACGAGACGGCGCCGAAGTTTGAGGCCGCCGACGGACTCGTCATCGGCAGCCCGGTCTACTACGGCTCGCCGAACGGCACGCTGATCTCTTTTCTTGACCGTCTGTTCTACTCGACACGCTTTTCGAAACACATGAAGATCGGAGCCGCGGTGGTGTCCTGCCGCAGGGGAGGGAACACCGCGTCGTTCGACGTTCTGAACAAGTATTTCACCATCAGCGGAATGCCGGTCGCCTCCTCCACATACTGGAATCAGGTGCACGGGTTTACGGCAGAGGATGTAAAAAAGGATCTTGAAGGTCTGCAGACTGTGCGCAATCTTGCCCGGAACATGGCATTTCTGATCAGAGCTGTCGCCGAAGCGAAGGAGAAATACGGGCTGCCCGAGGTCGAGCGCGGCGCGTTCACCAGTTTCCCGGACGGGAAATGACGTTCTGAACACAAAAAAACAATGCCGCGCGATGGGACAGGGGTTTTTCATCCCCTTTTGTGCCTTCCGCGCAGCGGAAAGGTATGGTCATAAAAATGAAAATCATAAAAATCGCATCTCTGATGCTTGCTCTCATCCTCATTTCCGCTGCGGCGGTCTCCTGCGCGCAGCCGGGGGACGTCAGACCGTCGGACAGCCGGGAGGCCGGTGATCCGTCGCAGAGCACCGCCGCTGCCTCACAGGCGGATACCCGTACGGATGACGGAGAGGGGACGACCTCAGCTGAGACGACCGCCGCAGCGGCACAGACGGATCCCGGCGCGGAGATCACGTCGTCGGCGGGTTCAGGGTCATCAAATCCGCTGCCGCGGCTGGATCCGGGGTTCACGGTCGATATCATCGCCGGCTTGAGAGGCAGATACTGCACCGCCCTTCTGTCCGAAGGCAATGAAGGGGATGCCCTCGGAAAGACCGCATACAAGCGCCTGACACTGCTTGAGCGGGATGCGGGCATGCGCTTCATCCTTTCCGAAGCTCCGGGTGTGAACGCCTCGAATGCGCAGAGACCTGTCTTTGAATATACGAAGACCCGCAGCATTGCCGGGGAGCCCGCGGACTGCGTAATAATGCCTATGGACGCCGGATCGCTGCTCACCGAAGGCCTTTTCCTGGATCTGAACAGGGTGGATACACTTGACCTCGGAAAGGAGTGGTGGGCTGCAGGGATCAACAGCGAGATCGCCGTCAACGGGAAACAGTTCGGTGCGACGGGAGATATCTTCTGTGATCTGCTCCCCTACACCCGGGCCATCCTCTTCAACCGCGGCCTGTGCGCAGCGCAGGGGGTTGACGTCGGACAGCTTCAGTCGCTTGTGATTTCCGGCTCATTCACTTTGGACAGATATCTTGAAGCGGCCTCCTCCGCAGCATCCGGAGGGGTTTTCGGCCTGTCTCTCGATTTCACCCCGACCCAGAATGACAACGCCTTTGCCGTGCTCGCAGCGAACGAGATCAGCGTGATCGCAAACAGGGACGGGGCGTTCGTATACGACTATACGCCCGAAAGGCTGATCCTGATCGGGGAAAAGCTCTTCGGAGCGACAGTCAAGCCGGCTGTCTTCTCCGCCGCGTCCCACGATGACGTATTCAATAAACTCACCTCGGGAGGCCTCTGCTTCATGACTGCCTCGCTGAGCATGGCGGAGGATCCCGCGCTTTCATCTCTTTCGGGAGGATTCGGTTTCCTGCCGCTTCCCAAATACAATCAGGATCAGAGCGAATATCATTCCTACGTCGGCAGGAGCGGAATAGGGATGTTCGCGATGCCCTCGATCAGTCAGGAACGGATCGGTGCCGTTGGATCGGTCCTTGAATATCTTGCTTCTGACGCCCGGAGGAATGTGAGTCAGGTCTACGCAGATAACGAAATACTGTCCGGTGCTTCGAAGGCGGGAGACACCGACCGGGATATGATCGGTATCATTCTTGCGAGCCGCTGCAGCCTGCGCTGTATACTCTATTCGGACGAGATACAGTCGCTCCAAACCTGCGCCCTGAATTCTGTCAAGGAATGGCTGACAAACCCGTCTGCTAATAAAGATCCGCTGCAAACCATGAGGCAATCCCTGCTCCGTAATCTGGAGTCCTACAGCGCCAGGCTGAGCTGGCTCAAGTAAGAAAACAGTTTTTTCTGCCGGTAACGGTCCGGCGGAGAATCATTGAGAGAGGAGCGCACGGGGAAATGGGCCCGCTGAGGATATTCGCACAGGTCATAGGCATCGTCGCGATGCTCATAAACGTACTGTCTTATCAGTGTAAAAAGCAGCGGCCGCTTATCTTGATGCAGCTGGTGTCGTCGACCTTCTACGCGGTGAACCTCTTCATCCTCGACGCGCCGACCGGCTGCGTACTCAATCTCGTCGGCATCTGCCGCGCGATCGTCTTCTCGAACAAGAAGTTCTTCCGCGCCGACAGAAAGATCTGGATCGCCGTCTTTTCGCTCGCGTCGGCAGGAGTCTACGCCCTCACATTCCTCGTCTTCGGGAAGGACCCGACCCCGGTGAACCTCATCATCGAGTTTCTCCCCGTCATCGGCATGATAGCGACGACGGTCGGCTTCTACCGCGACGGAGCGAAGGACGTAAGACTCCTCTCGCTCATCAACTCCCCCTGCTGGCTCGTCTATCATCTGACGACGAAGTCGATCGGAGGCATCGCCGGAGAGGCCGTGATGCTGATATCGATCGTCGTCGGATATCTCCGGCACGACAGAAAAAAGCCCGCCGCGGACGGCGGAGAGAGCGAAGGAAAAAACGCCAGCGAGAACGCGAGTGAAAACACAGTCGAAAACACAGTCGAAACCGCAGTCGAAACCGCAGGCGAAAACACCTGCGAAAACGCCGGCGGTGATCATACCGCGGAATGAAAGAAATCCGGCCGCTTTCCGACGGGGATGCGGCCGGATCTGCGTAACGGTCATAAAGCCGCCCGCGTTCTGCAAAAGCGCCCGGGAGGCTTACATCAGCAAAAAAACCGCCCCGCGGCCGGTATTCAACCGGCTGTGAGGGCAGTTTTTCTTTCGGTCGTCCGAATGATTCCGCTCTGACGAGGTCTTCTCAGATCTCGATCAGCTCGTAAGCCGTCGAGCCGATCCCGAGCGCTTCGGCGGCATCGATGGTGTGCTCTCCGTTGCGGGAGGTGACCCGCTGCATGAAATGCTCGCGGCCGATGTCGCCGCTGGCCTTCACGAGATCGACGCAGGCGCGGTCGATCGCTACCGGATCGGTCGACGACAGGATGCCGATGTCGCGCAGGCAGGGGTCTTCTGCCATCGCGCAGCAGTCGCAGTCGACAGACATGTTGGCCATGACGCTGATGTATGAAATGTTCTCTCCGAAGTGACCGGTCACAGCCGCGGCGGCCTCGGCCATCGATTCGAGGAAGGCGTCCTGAGGCGGGAGATCCCCCCATACGACTGCCTGGTCTTCCGTCTTCGTATATTTTCCGGCGGAGTGTATGTTGACCTTGCCGGCGGTCGACGCGCAGCCGATCGAAAGCTGCTTCAGCGCTCCGCCGTAGCCCCCCATCGGATGTCCCTTGAAGTGGGAGAGGACGAGAAGCGAGTCGTAGTT
Source organism: Clostridia bacterium (assembly GCA_017454675.1). Taxonomy (GTDB): domain Bacteria; phylum Bacillota; class Clostridia; order Oscillospirales; family CAG-272; genus CAG-390. Next base: position 31,163 of record JAFTCN010000084.1, on the reverse strand, counting down.
AAGCAGGTCCTTCCCGACGATATCTGACTTGAGGTGTACCGATCCTGCGGGTACCGGCAGTTCGGCGTCTGGGCCCTCGGCGTCCATGAGATCGACGTCGAAGAGGTCCTTCCAGCCGTGCTCCCTAAGGAGACGCATGTGTTTTGCGGTCGAGTTCCTCTGCCCCTGATAGGCGGTGTTGCACTCGACGATCCTCCCGCCGGTATATCTGACGACAGGCTCCCAGAAGGCGGGCCGCAGGAAGTTCTGGTTCCCGGCCTCGCCCGAATGGACCTTGAGCGCCAGCCTCCCGGTCAGCTTCCTGCCGGCGGCTTCGTAGAGCGCGATCACCTTCCCGGGCGTTATCGTTCTGCTGAAATAAACTTTTGCGGTTTTCATCATCTTCTCCTCCAGAATTCGGGTGACGCTGACAGGTCGGGCTCGACGTATATCCCCACATCGGCGCCGGTCTCCGTTGAGATATCCTAGGCGTCGATGCCGGCAGTGCGAAGGTATTTCACCAATTTGCGGGCGGTGGATTTTTTCACGGTCGTCAGTTTCGCTTCGGTATTCATGCGGCGCTACTGTTTCCCTGTCGGATGACTGTTTGTCGAGAATACGTCAATATTTTATCAAAAAACGCCTGTGTTGTCAAGCGCCTCGCCGGCGAGATCGAAGGAAAGAACGGAGGCGTAATCGCCGGCGGTGATCATACCGCGGAATGAAAGAAATCCGGCCGCTTCCCGATAGAGACGCGGCCGGATCTGCCGAATGGAATTGTGCGGGTGAAATGATTCTTTCCCGATCACTTTCTGCCGAGCAGATAGTCGAGGATGTTATAATGCTGAATTCCGTTACGGGAGAAATCGGGAATGTCGCCTGAGATGACGAACTTGGGATAATTGTCCCGGATCCGTTCAAGGTTTCCGAATTCGCGCTCGACCGTCTTTTCGGAATCCAGCGCGTAACATACCTGATAGTATTCCCGGTTTTGTCCTTTGTAGGCTACGAAATCTATTTCATGATCGTTGAACTGTCCGACGCGGACGTCGTATCCGCGGTAAAGAAGTTCGAGAAAAACGATATTTTCGTACAGCTTGCTGTAATCAATTGTTTCGCTGTTTTTAGTGATGTTTCGAAGCCCCAGATCAACGGTGTAATACTTCTCGTTGGTGGAAAGAAGCTTTTTGCCTTTTATGTCATATCTTTGCGCGGGGTAGATTATCATCGCGTTTTTGATATGTCCTATATAACTGATGAGCGTGCTGACTGTCGTTTTGATCCCGTTTTTTTCCAGGGCTGAAACGATAGATCTTGCAGAAAACGGGTTGGCTATATTATCCATCAGATATGTGAGCAGCGCATTCAGCAGATCCGCGTTTCTGATCTTGTACCGTTTCACGATATCTTTTGTTACGATGCTGTCATATGTGTCGGAAAGATATGGTTCGACCGATACTTCTTCAAGCGCAAACCGCATAGGGAGACCGCCGTATTTTAGATAATCCTGAAACAGCGCTTCGTCCGTCGTATACCTGTTGTTTTCCAGTGAGATCTTCTTTGCCTCCGATAAAGTAAACGGGTAGACGTGAATGTTTATGTATCGGCCCGCAATCAGAGTGGCCAGTTCTCCCGAAAGCAGCCTGGAATTGGAACCCGTTATGTAGATATCGCAATCGATATCGACGAGCAGGGAAGATACCACCTCTTCCCATCTGTCCACCATCTGAATCTCATCAAGAAAAATATAGGTCTTTTTTTTGCTGTTCCCACAGGTCGATATGAGATAATCGTACAGCGCGCCACCGTCTTTATAATCCTTGTTTCTTATCGATTCGAAGTTCAGACAGATGATCTGCTCCCTGCTTTTTCCCTGCTCCAGAAGATAATCCTGGATCTGAGAAAGCAAAACTGTCTTACCGGAACGGCGAACGCCGGTTATTACCTTAATCAGATTCTTGTCGATCAGAGGGATTATCTGATTTAAATAGGTTTGTCTGATGATCATGAATACGCCTCCAATCCGCTGGATTTGCAGTTATTATAGCATACAAAAATCTCTTTGTCAACATTTTTGTCCTTCTTAATACGCACAAAAATACCATTAATGACATTTTTGTATTTCATAGGACATACAAAAAAACACTTATCGACACTTTTGTATTTCTTTGAACATACAAAATTGCTTATTCTGCTGTCGTCATGACGTGCATAGGAAGAAAAGCGCCGGTCTTTTCCTGATGTGGATGCGGCCGGAAGAATTATTTTTCGTTTTGCTTCGAGATTTCGTCGAAACCGTTGTTTAACTTATGAAGACGCAAGACGGCCGACGGTTGCGGAAAGCCGGGATTACGGATCGGTTCAAAGTCAGGATATCGGGGAGGTGATCGTATGGATGATGAAGGGTATGCGCGGTATCAGGCCTTTCTGAATGGAGACGCGGCCAGCTTTGACTGGCTTGTGGTCCGCTACAGAAACGGACTGACAGGATTTCTTCAGAGGATCCTGCGCGATTACCATTCCGCGGAAGAACTGGCGGAGGACGTTTTTGTCTCCCTGTACTTCAAAAGACCTGTGCTGTCCCCCGGATCAAATCTCAGAACGTGGCTGTATTCCGCGGGAAAGAACAAGGCGATAAACCACATAAGGTGGAAGGAAAGACACAAGACCGTGGAACTGTCCGAAATCGACGCCTCAGGCGGCGATGAAGACACTGTCCTTCACAGCCTCTATCTGGATGAGAGAAAAATAGCGCTTCACAGGGCGCTTGACGAGCTTCCCGTCAATTACAGGCTTGTTCTGCATCTTCACTATTTCGAATCCATGACGGTGGGGGAGATCTCGTCGATCATGAAACTGAAGTCCAGAGCCGTTTCCGACGCGATCTACAACGCGAAAAAGGCTCTGCGCGCAGTCATTGAAAACGGAGGTGAAAAATATGAAATCATTCGATCAGACACTTGAATCCGTACACGGTAAGATCAGAGAAACCGAAGTTAAGATCGAGAGGCGTAAAAGGCGCGCGGCGGTGATACTCTGCTCGGTCGCCCTTCCGTGTCTCGTGATCGGAGCGGCTCTTTCGGTCTTCTACGGGAGCGCCGTTTTCCGGTCATCTCGCCCGGGCGTATTGACAGACAGCCCGGAGACCGGCTCCGCGGCGCCTGTTGAAACGTCGGCGGGCGGAGATACCGCGCGGGATGAAACGGGGATCTCTACAGATATCGAGCCCGGCATCTATCCCCAGGTGTGGAAAAAACTGAACGCGGCGATCGTCAGATGGGGTGAGCGGACAGACGGTGACCAGCCGTCCGATTGTGATTGGCTTATTTCCTGGGAATCCGGCGAGCCGGTCCCTTACAAAAAGATCAATTATTTCGCCGTTCCGGTGACCGTTCTGAAGGTTTTTTCGCAGACGGTGTCCGGCGGGGATATTGCCGATCGGGGCCTGGGCTTTTACGACAGTACGGCGGAGGGACAGGCGATCAAACGGTCAGGAGTGATAATGATCCCCGAAAGCCTGCTGGAAACGGCAAAACCGGGAGGCGAAGCTCTCGTCTTCGTGGATGTTAAGTCAAGAATCGTCTGCGATCCGGAGGGCAAACCGCTGATGACGGACGGTCCGGACGGAAGCAGGGTGCCGGATGTCGAATACACCCTGGAGCTGAAGCCTGCTGCGCGCGATTCGGCCATGGACAGTTACGCCGTTTTTCCCTTGATCAACGGGATTCTGGAGATATCTGAAAGCGCATATATGACGCATGAAGGACAAAGAGTCGGTTACCGCCTGACGGTAATGGAATATCTTGAAACGGCAAACCGGATAGTGAAAAGAGAGGGTCTGGATATCCCGCTCTTTAAGAGCGGAGCGGATACGGATGATCTTGATTGTTTTTTCGCCTTTGTCGGGACCTGCGATTATTCCCGGTGACCGCCTCTCTGCAAATCAGCAGTCGAAGATGCCATAGTGCTGAATTTCAAAAAACGCCGGCCGCTTCCCGATTGGGATGCGGCCGGTTTACTGTCTTTGCATGTTTAATCGAACCGCCGTGTTCCGAAAGGCAAGCACGGCGGTGTGAGAGGGAGGTCACTCAACTTATGTGTGACATCCCGCCCGGAGAAAAGATCACTTCTGCGCGGCGTCGACTATCGCGGCGAATTTCTCGGGGACGAGCGAGGCACCGCCGATGAGTCCGCCGTCGACGTCGGGCTTGGCCAGGAGCTCGGCCGCGTTCTTGTCGTTCATCGATCCGCCGTACTGGATGGTGACGCTCTCGGCGACCTTCTTGCTGTAGAGGCCGGCGATGACCTTGCGGATCACGGCGCAGGTCTCCTCTGCCTGCTCCGGGGTGGCGGTAAGGCCGGTCCCGATGGCCCATACGGGTTCATAGGCGATGATCACGTTCTTCAGATCCTCGGCGCTGATGCCGGCGAGATCGAGCTTGGTCTGCATCCCGACGACCTCGTCGGTGATGCCGGCAAGACGCTGCTCCTTGACTTCGCCGAGGCAGAGGATTACCTTCAGCCCGGCGGCCAGAGCGGCCCTGGTGCGGAGGTTGACGGTGGTGTCGGTCTCGGCGAAATACTGACGTCTCTCGCTGTGTCCGACGATCACGTATTCGGCTCCGATCTCGCGGAGCATCCTGGCGGATACTTCGCCGGTGAACGCGCCGTGGTCCTCGTAGTGGACGTTTTCCGCTCCGATGTGGATGTTCGTGCCCTTTGCCGCTTTGACGGCGGCTTCGACGGTCACGTAGGGAGCGCAGAATACGATGTCGCAGCAGTCCTTGCCGGCGACGAGCGGCGTTACCGCCTTTATGAATTTCTTTGCCTCGCGGGGAGTGAAGTTCATCTTCCAGTTCCCGGCGATGACGGTCTTTCTGACTTCGGGTTTCATCTTTACTGAACTGTCCTCTCTTGACTTTTTCGTGTCCGGCGTTTCATCCGGCCTGTATTATGCGGGCCCGGCCGCCGCTTCAGGCAGTGGCCGGGCCGCTGATCTTTGAAAGTCCGATTATTTGTCCTGCAGGCAGGAGATACCGGGAAGGTCCTTGCCTTCGAGGAATTCGAGCGAAGCTCCGCCGCCGGTGGAGACGTGGGTCATCCTGTCGGCATAGCCGAGCTTTTCGACTGCCGCGACGGAATCGCCGCCGCCGACTATCGATACGGCGCCGCTCTCGGCGACAGCCTTGGCGACGGCCTCGGTACCGCCCGCGAAGTGCGGCCACTCGGAGACGCCCATCGGGCCGTTCCAGACGACCGTTCCGGCTCCGGCGATCGATTTGGCGTAGAGTTCCTGGGTCTTTTCGGCTATATCAAGGCCCATCCAGCCGTCGGGGATCGAGTCGGAGTAGATCCGCATGTAGATGGTGTCTTCCTTGTACTCTCTGCCGATGTAGTTGTCGACGGGAAGGAGGAGGTTGACTTTGCGCTCCTTGGCCTTGGCGAGCATGTCTCTCGCGAGGTCGAGCTTGTCATATTCGCAGATCGAGGTGCCGACGTCGTTGCCCATCGCCCTGAAGAAGGTGTAGGCCATTCCGCCGCCGATGATGAGGGTGTCGACCTTTTCAAGCAGGTTGCTGATGACGCCGATCTTGTCGGAGACCTTGGCGCCGCCCAGGATGGCGACGAACGGTCTGGCGGGATCTTCGAGGGCCTTGCCCATGACGGAGATCTCTTTCTGGATCAGGTATCCGCATACAGCCGGAAGTCCGCCGTACATCGCGACTCCCGCCGTGGAGGCGTGGGCTCTGTGAGCGGCGCCGAAGGCGTCGTTGACGAAGATCTCGGCCATCGAGGCGAGTTCTTTCGCGAATTCGGGGTCGTTGGCTTCCTCTCTTTTGTCGAACCTGGTGTTTTCGAGAAGGAGCGCCTGTCCGCCCTTGAGAGCGGCGGCCATCTTCTTGGTCTCGGGGCCGATCGTGTCGGGAGCGAGCTCCACTTTCTGTCCGAGGAGCTCGGTGAGTCTCGCGGCTACCGGAGCCAGAGTGTATTTCATGTTTCTCTCACCCTTCGGCTTGCCCATGTGGGAGCAGAGGATGACGGCAGCGCCTTTGTCGAGAAGGTACTTTATCGTGGGGAGAGCCCCGACGATCCTCTTGTCCGAAGTGATGACGCCGTCCTTCAGGGGGACGTTGAAGTCGCAGCGGACGAGAACTTTCCTGCCGGCAACATCGATGTCTTCGATTGTTTTTTTGTTGTAGGTCATTTGTAACCCGCCTTTCGGTATATCTTGAATTTAAAATTCATTTGTGTGTCGCACGCCGGCGCATGACGGTGACGGCGCATAAAACAACATCATAAAGTATACCACAAAAAGGGCGGTTTGGCAAGAAAAATATGAGAAAAACAGCACGTGCGCGGTCTCCGGAAAAGACACGGCAAAGTAATTCCGGGCGGATATTGCAATTTGCGGCGGAAGATGGTAAAATTATGGATGAAAAAATCCGGCGCTGAGCGCCGGAACGAACGGCAGAGGGGAGGAGAGGAGACGTCATGATGTTCACGGGACCGGGACCCGGTATGTCCGGTATCTTCGCGGGGGCCGGCGGACGGCTGTTCGTCGGAGCGGGACAGTGGCAGCCGAGGTTCGGCTCGCAGCCGGCGCCGTTCGGTGCGTTCCACCTGACCGCGGCCGCCCTGATGCTCGCCGCCGCGGTGCTTATGATCGTTTTCAGGAAGAAGCTGCCGAAGGACGACAGGACGTCGAGGCGGATCCTGCTCGCGCTCGGGGCAGTTTACCTCGCGCTCGAGATATACAAGCAGATCGTCTGTTCGTACGAGCCGTCGACGGGCGCCTGGGCATACGACTGGTCGAAATTCCCCTTCCAGTTCTGCTCGCTCCCGATATTCCTCTGCCCTCTCGCAGCGCTGCTGCCCGACCGTGCCAGCCGGGCAGTCAGGGCGTTTCTCGCGTCGTTCGGGCTGTTTGGCGGATTTGCGGTTATGTCGTATCCTTCTCCCGACGTCTTTTCCGAGATCGCCTTTCTTGACTTCCACAGCATGATCTGGCACTCGATGATGGTCCTCTGCGGGGCCTGGCTCTGGCTCTCGGGGAACGTCAGGCCTGTATGGCGGCACGCGCTCGGAGCGCTGGCGGTCTATTTTCCGACTGCGCCCGCGGCGGCGGCGCTCAACGAGATCGGACATTCGCGGGGAATACCGCTCGACCTGTTCCACATCTCTCCGTATTTCAGGACGGGGATCCCGGTGCTCTCTGCCGTGCAGAGGACCGGTGCGCCGTATCCTGTGATGTTCCTGTCCTACCAGCTGGTCTTCGGAGCGATCGGTATGTCGCTGTTCCTCGCGGCGTTCGTCATAGAAAAGATATGCCTGAAGCTGAGCGGCCGGGCAAGTCCGGCGGAACGCGATACGTGAACGGGAGCCGGCTTTTGTATTCGCCGTGAGAAGAGGAAGAAAATTCTGTTGCACTTTGGCACCGTTTTTGATATAATATACCAAATAGCTGTAGTGAAAAGGTTTTAATTTGAAAAACGAGAATTACGACCGTTCTCGCATCCGCAATTTTTCCATCGTCGCCCACATAGACCACGGAAAGAGCACGCTGGCCGACAGGCTTCTTGAGGCCACCGACACCGTCTCGGGGCGCGAGATGGAGGATCAGATCCTCGACAACATGGATCTTGAGCGCGAGCGCGGCATCACAATAAAAGCCCGTGCGGTGCGGATGAACTACACGCCTCCGGGCTCGGCGCCCGGCACTCCGCCGTACGTCTTCAATCTGATCGACACCCCCGGGCATGTCGACTTCAACTACGAGGTCTCGCGCTCGCTGAACGCCTGCGAAGGAGCGATACTGGTCGTCGACGCCACGCAGGGCATCGAGGCCCAGACGCTCGCCAACGCGTATCTGGCCGTCGAGGCCGGCCTCGAGATACTGCCCGTCGTGAACAAGATCGACCTTCCCTCGGCCGACATCGAAGGCTGCCGGAAGGAGATCGAGGACATAATCGGCATCCCCGCCGAGGGCTGCCCGGCCGTCTCGGCCAAGACGGGCGAGAACATCCCGGACCTGCTCGAAGCCATAGTGAATGACATCCCGGCGCCGTCGGGCGACCCCGACGCCCCGCTGAAGGCGCTGATCTTCGATTCGTACTACGATCCCTACCTCGGCGTGGTCGTCTATCTGCGTGTGATCGACGGCACGCTGACTTCGGGCGACAGGATCAGGCTCATGAGCACCGGAGCGGAGTTCGAGACGACGGCCGTCGGAACGATGGAGCCCTTCGGACTGAACCCGGGCGAGAGCCTGTCCGCCGGCGAGGTCGGATACCTCACCGCGTCGATCAAGAACGTCGCCGACACCCGCGTGGGCGACACCGTCACCTCGGCCGAAAGGCCGGCAGGCGAGGCACTGCCCGGTTTCAAGGCGGTGCACCCGATGGTCTTCGCGGGCATATACCCGGAAGACGGCGCCAGATACGGCGATCTCCGCGACGCCCTCGAGAAGCTGCAGCTCAACGACGCCGCCCTCTCCTTCGAGCCGGAGACGTCCACCGCGCTCGGCTTCGGCTTCAGGTGCGGATTCCTCGGACTGCTCCATATGGAGATCATCGAGGAGCGGCTCGAGAGGGAATTCAACCTCGACCTCATCACCACCGCCCCGAGCGTCATATATGAGGTGACGCTGAAGAACGGCGAAGAAAAAAAGATAGACAACCCCGCCGGATATCCGGCGCAGGATTCGATCGCCGAGGCGCGCGAACCGATCGTCAAGGCGAGCATAATCACTCCGGCCGAGTTCGTCGGAGGCCTCATGGACCTCTGTCAGGACCGGCGCGGAGTCTTCTCCGACATGAAGTATCTCGACGAAAAACGCGTCGAGCTGCATTACGATCTGCCGCTGAACGAGATAATCTACGATTTCTTCGACGCTCTCAAGAGCCGGTCGAGGGGATACGCGTCGCTCGACTATGAGCTTTCCGAATACAGACCGTCGAAGCTCTGCAAGCTCGACTTCCTGCTCAACGGCGAGCAGGTCGACGCCCTGTCGTTCATCGTTCACGAGGAAAAGGCTTACCAGAGGGCCAGAAAGATCGCCGAACGGCTGAAGGAGAACATCCCGAGGCAGCTGTTCGAGATCCCGATCCAGGCGGCCGTCGGGTCTAAGATCATCGCCAGGGAGACGGTCAAGGCGCTCCGCAAGGACGTTCTGGCCAAATGCTACGGCGGCGATATAACCAGAAAGAAAAAGCTGCTTGAAAAGCAGAAGGAAGGCAAAAAGAAGATGCGCAGGCTCGGATCGGTGCAGGTGTCTCCCGAGGCCTTCATGGCGGTGCTCAAGCTCGGAGACGAGGAGTGAGCGCGGCCTGTCCGCGCCGTGCGGTAAGGCGCCCGGCCGGGGGCCGGAAAACGCCGGTCAGATTACGAATTCGAAACCGAAAGGACTGATTATAATGAGCATGCTCAACAGCAAGCCGTCGCTCGGACTTTATATCCATATTCCGTTCTGCAGGAGCAAGTGCGACTATTGCGATTTCTGCTCCTTCGTCCCGAACAGCGGCGGGATCGTCGAGCACTACACCGACGCCCTCATCCTCCAGATGGAGGACTGGTCGGACAAATGCCGCGGATACCGCGTGGATTCGGTGTATCTGGGCGGCGGAACGCCCACTTTCCTCGATTCCAGGCACCTCGGCAGGATACTGAACGCGCTTTACGACAATTTCAGCATACCGAGATCCGCCGAGATATCGGTCGAGTGCAACCCCGCGACCGACGATTTCAAGAAGCTGCGCAAGCTGAAGAGGGCCGGAGTCAACAGGCTGAGCATCGGCCTTCAGTCGGCCAACGAGAACGAGCTGCGCGCGCTCGGCAGGATCCACACCTACAGGCAGTTCGAGGAGACGTACGACAACGCCCGAAGGGCCGGATTCGAGAACATAAGCGTCGACGTGATGTACGGCATCCCCGATCAGACCGAGAAGAGCTTCGCGCACACCCTCTCGGCGGTGACGTCGCTCGCTCCCGACCACATCTCGCTCTACGCGCTCAAGATCGAGGACGGCACGCCCTTCGCGTCGAGGCGCGACACCCTGAACCTGCCCGACGACGACTCGGTCTACAGCATGTACGTCAACGCGGTCAAGTATCTGGCGGCGCGCGGGTACGAGAGGTACGAGATCTCCAACTTCGCAAAACGCGGACAGGCCTGCCTCCACAATCTGAAATACTGGCACTGCGACGAATACCTTGGCCTCGGCGCCAGCGCGCACTCATACTTCAAGGGCGAGCGCTTCTCCACGACGCGCAACATCAGGGACTATATAGACGGCCTCGAGATCATCGATTCCGACATCGACATCGTCGCGTCCCGCGACTCGGTCGGCTCCGACGAGAGCATGGACGAGTACGTCATGCTCGGCATGAGGCTCGAGGAAGGCGTCAACATAAGGGATTTCGAGGGCAGATTCGGCGTATCGTTTGCCGAAAAGTACGGACATCTGCTCGATGAATACGTCGAAGACGGATTCGTGATCGCCGACGGGGAGAGCTACCGCTTCTCCACCTCGGGAATGTTCGTTTCGAATTACATCCTCTCAAGCGTCCTGAACCTCGGTTCGAACGGGTGAGAGGCGCGGGAGAAAGCTGCCGCGCGCCCCAATAAACACAGACAGAGAGGTAAAGACCATGCCTGACGAAAAGAAAGAGACTAAGAGACCCGAAGAAGAGAAGCCGGCAGAAGAGACCGTAGAGGCCGAAGACTCCGAAAGAGTGACGCTGGTCGACGAGGACGGGCAGGAGCACGAGTTTGAACTGATCGGCGGCTGCGTCGACCGCGGCTGCCAGTATTACGCGCTGATCCCCGCCGGTGCCGCCGACGATGAAGTCATCGAGGAGTACTATATCTTCAAGCAGGTAAAGAACGAAGACGGCACCGAGGATCTCATCGAGATCGAGGACGACGCCGAATTCGACCGCATCGCCGCAAAATTCGACGAGGCTTTCGACACCGAGATCGACTACGACGCCTGACCGCCGTTGCCGTTACCGACAAAAATGATATGGGCTTATGCCCCCTGCTTGGCCCGTGATTGACCGCGACGTGGGACCGACACTTATTTACAGGAGTCCGAACAGGTGCTCGAAGGCTGTTTTGCAGACCTCCCGCCTGTTTCCGGTCGACTTGTCCCGGGAATACGGACGGATGTTGGGAGCAGTGATGCCGACGATAGGACTCCACCCTTGACGCAGGGGTTTCCTAAAGCGGTCACACGACCCGGCGGGGGGCGTTCCCGTAAAAATACAGCAGCCGCGGCGGTCGGATGACCGCCGCGGCTGCTGCGTCGGGGTGGCTCAGAATAGCCTGTCTATGACTTCCGCCTCGGCCTTCGCCAGCTTCTTCAGGCACCGGCTGTCCTGCAGAAAAGCCGAGTCTTCGGGGTTCGTGTGGAAGCCGTGCTCGATAAGGAAGGCGCGCCTGCACCCGGAAGCGACCGCCGCCCTCATGACTCCGTAGTAGTCGACGCTCTCATCGCCGGGGTAGCGGCGTGTCTTGATCCCTCTGTCGGACGTGCCCATCGTCTTTACGACGGCGTCGTTGAGTTCTCTCGCGATCTTCGCGTTCTCCTCGAGGTCGGAGACCGAATAGTAGGTCTCGGCTCCCCTGACGAGGGGGTATTTCTCCGACTTGGGGTCGCCTCCCGGGGCGTTCGAGTGGATCGAGAGGAAGAGGACCGCTCCGAGCTTCCCTGCGAGCGAGCCGCGATCGGCGAGCTCGGGGTCGTCGGTGACCTCGTTCCTGGTCATGACAGCCTCAAAACCGAGCTCTTCGAGGTATTCGCGCAGAAAACCGGCGAGGATGAAGTTCTGCGTGCCTTCATAGAAGCCCTCCTTTGTGGTATGGGGGTTTCCGAACTGTCCGTGCCCGGGGTCAAGCACTATGATCCCGCGGCTCTTTTTTTCCGTGTTTTTCTCTTTTTCCTGTGTCATGTCTGTCTTCCTCGGTCTTTATGATTTTTTCCTTCGGCCTGCCGGATCAGCCGGCAGACGGCCCTTCGGTCTGCAGTGAGGCGAGATAGTCGCGGAGCTCCGGATGTCCGTCGAGCCCGGGATCCGACGCGATGAGGCGCCTCGCGGAGTCGGATGCCGCCGCAAAGAGCGGGGCGTCGCCGCCAAGGTCGGCGAACCTGAAGCGAAGGCCGCCGCTCTGCCTGATGTCGCGGCTGCCGGCCCGGGAGAGAAAATCGCCGGGGCCGCGCGTTTTGAGGTCGGCCTCCGCGATCTCGAAACCGTTGTCGGTACGCACCATCGCTTCGAGCCGGTCCCCGGCCCCGGAGGTGCTCCCGGATATGCCGGCTGCGCCGGCGCTCTCCTCGCTGACAAGTACGCAGCGCGACTTCTTTTCGCCCCTGCCCACGCGTCCGCGCAGCTGGTGCAGCTGCGAGAGTCCGAAGCGTTCGGCATTCTCGACGATCATCAGCGTGGCGTTCGGGACGTTCACGCCGACCTCGATGACGGTGGTCGACACGAGGACGTCGATGTCTCCGGCGGCAAAGCCGGTCATGACGGCCTCCTTTTCCGCCCCCTTCATCCGCCCGTGTATCAGCGCGACGGTCAGATCCGGGAATTTTTCACGCAGCTTTTCGGCGTATACCTTCGCCGCCTTGAGGGGCGGGCGCTTTTTTATGCCGGCGTCGGTGATGTCGGACAACGTGACCTCGCCGCCGTCGGCGGTATCCGACATGCTGTCCTGAGGTTCGTCGATCGACGGGCAGACGATATACACCTGTCCGCCTTCGTCTGCCGTCGCCCTGATGAGGCTGTCGACGAGCGGCCGGCTCGATTCGGTCACCGCAAGAGTCTCGACCTTTCGCCGGCCGGCCGGCATCTCTTCTATCCTGGATATGTCGAGGTCGCCGTAGAGCACGAGGGCGAGGGAGCGCGGGATGGGCGTCGCGCTCATCGTCAGCACATGTGTCTTTGTTCCGCCCGCCTTTTCCGCGAGAGCCGCCCGCTGGGCGACGCCGAAGCGGTGCTGTTCGTCGGTCACGACGAGCGCCAGTGAGGAGAATCCGGTGTTTTCGGTCAGCAGGGCATGGGTGCCTATGACGACATCCAGTCTGTCTTCGCCGGCGCTCCCGAGCCTTTGCTTTATCTGCCGCTTTGCGGCGGCGGACGTCGAGCCGGTGAGCAGCGCCACGCTCACCCCGAGTTTCGAAAACAGGGGAGAGAGACTCTCGAAGTGCTGCGTCGCGAGTATTTCGGTCGGCGCCATAAGAGCGGCCTGACGGCCCGAAAGCACCGCGATATATATCGCCGCGGCGGCCACGGCGGTCTTTCCGCATCCGACGTCCCCTATCACGATGCGGTTCATGGGGATGTCGGTCCTCATGTCGGCCGCGATGTCGCGCACGGCGCTCTTCTGGGCCTCTGTGAGCGTGTAGGGAAGCAGTTCGAGCAGTGGGGTGATATTCTGCCTTGTGCAGGGGAATGCCCCGGGCTCGCGCCTTCTGCCGCTCTTTTCGGCCATCAGCAGCGAGAACAGGAAGAGTTCGTCGAAGCAGAGGCGCCGCTTGGCCGCCGCAAGGGCGGCGTAGTCGTCTGGGACGTGTATGTTTTTCAGCGCGAACGAGAGAGTGCAGAGGCGGTTGGCGGTCCGGATGTCGTCGGGCAGGACGTCGGGGACTGCCGCGGCCGAGACGCGCAGCGCCTCTTCGACGTTCGCGGCGATCTGTTTCTGCGACAGTCCCTCGGTCAGCGGATATACCGACACGAAATCGGGCAGGCGCGCGGATGACTCCGCGGAACACCTCTCGTACGACGGGGATGTCATTCTGTATCTGACGCCGCTTCTCGTGCCCCTGCGCTCTACGGTCCCGTAGAAGCGCCACACCGAATCCATGACGAAGGTGTCTCGCAGATAAGGCTGGTTGAAGAACACGAGCTCGCACACGCCGCTGTCGTCGGCGGCGCGGAATTTGGTGACCGTCATCCTGCCGCGGAGCCGGGCCGTCACCGGGACCGACGACACCGTCAGCACGACGGCCGTCCTGCCGTCGGTACGGGCTTCGTCGAGAGTGCGGACGTCGCCGCGGTTCTCGTACGCCCTCGGGATGTGGTATATCAGGTCGCGTACCGTCTTCACGCCGAGCTTTCCGTACGCTGCGGCTCTCGCGGGGCCTACCCCGCTGAGCGACGTCACCGGCGAATCGGGTCCCGGGACCGCCGGACGCCTGCTTTTCACCGTTTTGTTTTCGTTTCCTGATGCTGCCATTTCCGCCGTATCTCCGTATCGCAGAGTATGTTCTTAACTGCACCGATTATTTTATCATATCCTGCGCCGCAAATCAACTTTTTTCTTGTTCCGGGCGGAAAGAGCGGGCTTTCGGGGCACTTGCGCGGCAGCGGCGGCTATTGACAGGACAATACATGTATGATATAATTTACCCGATATAATGACGTCCCGGCGTCGCGGGACGCGGTACAACAGCGGGGTGGTTGCGATGAACACGAACAGAAGAATAAGAGTGCTGACCGTCAGTTCGGCCAATATGGATTTCGTTATGAACGTCTCGAGGATACCAGAAGCGGGAGAGACGCTGTCCGAACCGGGGGGATATGCCTTCATTCCGGGCGGCAAGGGCGCAAATTCGGCCGTCGCGTTCAGGAGACTCGGCGGCGACAGCGTATTCTGCACGAGGCTCGGCAGCGACGCGAACGGCGCGGCCCTGCTGTCGGTATACCGGTCGGAGGGCATCGACACCAGGTTCATCGTCACCGACCCGAAGGAGCCGACCGGACTTGCCGCGATAATGGTCGAGCCGAACGGCCAGAACAGGATAACCGTCTTCCCCGGCGCCAACCTCGCGATCACGGAAAAGGATATCTCGTCGGCGCTGCTATGCCGCCCGGAGGCACTGTTCATGCAGCTCGAAGTGAGCACCGAAACGGTGCTGACCGGCGCGCGCCTCGCGGCGGAGAGGGGGATCCCGGTCTTTCTTGACGCCGGCCCGGCGCGGCCCGATTTTCCGCTCGAGGAACTTCCCCCGCTCGAGGTGTTTTCCCCCAACGAGACCGAGACCGAGATCTTCTCCGGGATCCGTCCGAAGGACCCCGACTCCTGTCTGCGGGCCGTGCTAAAGCTCTCCGAGAGGGTGAAGGCTAAATACTACGTGCTTAAGCTTGGAGGAAGAGGCTGCTACATCTGCGACGGTAAATACTACTCCTGCCTGCCCACCTACGACATGCCGGTCGTCGACACGACTGCCGCGGGCGACGCCTTCACCGCCGGACTGACGCTCGAGTACATGCGCTCGGGCAATATGGTGAGGGCGGGGAAGTACGCCAACGCCGTAGGCTCGCTGGCCGTCGGAGTCAAGGGCGCTCTGCCGTCGATCCCGACCGAGGCGGCGGTCGACCGCTTTATTGAAGAGAACGGGGTGCTGTGATGTACAGCTGCTCTACGGCAAAGCCCGGCACATGGGTGAAGGTCCTGGTCGTCGCGATGTTCGCCGCGGGAGCCGGCCTGTTTCTGACGGGATATCTGGTGCAGAGCTACAGGGGCGCCTTCCAGTGCGCGGGGGCCGTCGCGGCTGTCGCGGCGGTGCTGCTCTCGACGCGCCTCATGACGTCGTATGTCTATGAGATCGCCGAAGGCGAGACGCAGGGACTGCCCGACCTCGTCATAACCGAGGTCAGAGGCAGCAGATCGCGGACGGTGTGCAGGGTCTCGCTCGCGAACGGCGTTTTCGTGATGCCGGACGAACGGGAAAGGCTTCCCTCAGACGCCGGAAAAGGCGGGCCTTCATGCAACTGCGTGCCCTTTCCTCAGTCACGCGGAGGCAGCGTCTGCGTCTTTCTTCCGTCCGAGACCGAAGGCGCGGGAGTGATCCGCTTCGCCCCCGACGAACAGATGATCCAGATCTGCCTGAGATACGCGAAGAAGTTCGAAGGCGTATAAGAACGGCTGAAATGAAAGAGTTTTACCTGTGCGACCGCACTGAGCCCACTCCGATCCAGACGTTTGACGCCAAGAGGATCCATTACATCACCCGCACGCGGCACACTCATAAAGGGCTGGAAATGACCTACGTGACTTCCGGAAGCGCAAGACACACGATCTTTTCCGGGGACGGGGAGGTTTTGTCCGATTCGATCGTCAAAAGGGGAAACTACTTCGTTATCGGCGCAGGCACTTATCACAGCTATCACGACGGAAGTCCTGACTTTGCCGTGATCAACCTCCTGGCGAAACCGGCGGGGATAGATCCGCGTCTTTCGGCCGATTCGACCGTCGGAGAGATCGAAAAAATACTCCTTTTCGGGAGCGAATCGTCAAAGCGCATTCCTTTCGATACAGTTTGCTACGACTACCGGATGACGCTCGGCCCGCTGTTCGAGCAGATCCTGAAGATCAAATATTCGAAACCCGCGGGAATGCTCGGCTTTTACCGCGCCTACGTCATGGAGATACTTCTGACGATGCTGAACCGGAGCGGTGATCCGGGGAGACGCCGCGGCGGAAATATCGCGGAAAACGTAAAAGATTATATCGATGTCCATTTTTCAGAGCAGATCACGCTGAACGAGATATGCGGCATGTTTCACTACGCCCAGCCGTACGTGAGCAGACGCTTTCGGGAGACCAACGGATGCACCTTCGAGCAGTATCTGCAAAGGGTGCGCATGATGCACGCCTGCGACCTGCTGATCGAGACGGACCTCAGCATCGAAAAGATATCCGAAGCGGTATCGTATCTCTCGTCCTCTCCGTTCCGCCGGACCTTCAAAAACCACTTCGGGATCTCTCCGAAGGAATACAGGAACAAGCATTCGGCCGGATCCGGCCGCCAGGGGACCTGAGGCGCGGAGCGGTCCGCTTCGCCCCCGGCGAACAGATGATCCCGGACTGTCAAAGATAAGCGAAGAAGTTCGAAGGCGTATAAGAACGGCTGAATACTAAAAAAACCCCGGGGCGCGGCAGCGCCCCGGCGTTTTTATTCTCTGAGCAGTGCGCCGAGACGCTCCGCGGCGACCGCGGTCTCATCCGGATCGCCGAACGAAGACAGCCTGAAGAATCCCTCTCCGCAGGAGCCGAATCCGGCTCCGGGGGTGCCGATGACCTGTATCCCGTTCAGCAGCCGGTCGAAGAACCGCCAGCTGTCTCCGCCCGCGGAGGCGGGGCATTTCATCCACACGTAAGGTGAGTTAGTTCCGCCGAAATACGTGATCCCGGCGCCGTCGAGCGCCTTCATTATCGTTCTCGCGTTGTTTTTGTAGACTTCGATGTTCTCCCTGATCTGACGCTGGCCCTCGGGCGTGAACACAGCCTCGCCGCCCCGCTGGATGATATACGACACGCCGTTGGTCTTCGTCGTGCGGTTGCGGATCCACATTTCGTTGAAGCTCATCCCGTCGCGCTCGAGCTCCCGCGGGATCACGGTATACCCGAGCCTTGTTCCGGTGAATCCGGCGGTCTTCGAGAGCGAGCAGATCTCGATCGCGCAGGTCTTGGCGCCTTCGATCTCGAAAATGCTGCGGGGGATGTCCGGGTCTCCGATGAACGCCTCGTAAGCGGCGTCGAACAGTATCACAGAGCCGTGTCTGTTCGCGTGATCCACCCATCGCGAGAGAAGCTCGCGTCCGAAGACGGCGCCTGTCGGGTTGGACGGAGAGCAGATATATATGATATCCGCGACCGCGTTTTCGTCGGGGCAGGGAAGGAATCCGTTTTCCTCTCCCGACGCCAGGCGGATGATCTTTCTGCCTGCGATCACGTTCGCGTCGATATACGCGGGATACGACGGCTCGATGACCACGGCGCTGTTCGACCTGTCGAAAAGATCGAGGATGTCGCCCAGCTCGTCGCTGGCCCCCGATGATATGAACACCTCGCCGTCTTCGACGGCGGTCCCGCGGGAGCGGTAGTGCTCCGCGACGGCATGGCGCAGGAACGGAGCGCCGCATTCGGGCATGTATCCGTGGAAACGGGCCTTGTCTCCCTGATCGTCAACAGCCGCACGGAGAGCGTCGGTGACCGCGGGGCAGAGCGGCAGCGAAACGTCCCCGATGCCGAGCCGGTAGAGCCGTACGCCCGGGTGGGAGTCCCTGTAGGCCGCTACCTTCTGCGAGATGCGGTAGAACAGGTATGAATCCTTCAGATCGCGGTATCCGGGATTCGGTCTCGTCATATCTCCGTCTCCCCTTCGTAGACGGTCTCGGCGGGACCGGTCATCGTGATCAGGCCGTCGCGGCTTACGTTTACCGTCAGCTTTCCGCCGTCGAGCACGACGGTCACCGGGACGTCTGCGCTGCACAGCTTCTTTTTCACGGCCGCCGCCGCAGCCGCGCAGGCTCCGGTGCCGCAGGCCATGGTGATACCGCTGCCGCGCTCCCAGACCCGCATCCTGACCGTGTTTCCCGGCATGACGGAGGCGAACTCGACGTTCACCCTCCGCCCGAAGACCGGGGCGTATTCGATGACCGGTCCGATCTCTTCAAGCGGGACGGTCTCGGCATTTTCGGTGAAGAACACCGCGTGCGGGTTGCCGACCGACACCGGAGTGCAGACCAGTCGCTTTCCCCTGACTGCGACGGTCACGTCGTCTCCGGTCTTTGCCTGCCCCATTTCGACCGAGACGCTCCTGACTTTGCCGCGGCGGACGTCAAGCGAGAGTTTCTTTATCCCCGAGAGGGTCTCGACGGTCAGCGTTTTCCTGTCGGTGTAGCCCTTGTCGTATACGTATTTCCCGACGCATCTGATGCCGTTCCCGCACATTTCCGCCTCGCTGCCGTCGGCGTTGAATATCCTCATCGAAAAATCCGCGGTACTGCTGCCGGAGATATATATCATCCCGTCGGAGCCGGCGCCGAACCGGCGGTCGGACAGCCGCCGCGAGATCTCCGGGGCGTTTTCCGGGATGTCGCCGAAGACGTAAAGGTAGTCGTTCCCGAGTCCCTGCATTTTCGTAAAGCGCATTTTGATCCTCCTTTATTCGGAATCGATGGTCGATATGCCGAGAGTGATCTCCTCGAGGACGTCGAGGATCATCCTCACGGTATCGAGGGAGGTGAGCATGGTAACCCCGCAGCCCGCAGCGCAGGCGCGGATCATGAAGCCGTCGCCGTAGTGTATCCCTGACAGTATCGCGCGGGTGTTGATCACATAGCTGATGTTGCCGGATCTGATCGAGTCGAGGACCTCGGTACTGCCCTCGGTCGGCTTGCGGAGGATCTTCGTCCGGATCCCGTTCGCGCGCAGGACTTCGCCGGTGAGAGAGGTCGCCTCGATCCGGAAGCCCATGTCGCGGAACCGCTTCACGAGCGGGACCGTCTCCGACTTGTCCTCGTCGGCGACGCTCACGAGCACGGTGCCGTAGTTCCGCAGCGTCTGTCCCGAGGCCGTCATCGCCTTGTATACCGCCCTGTGGAGCCTGGTGTCGTATCCGATCGCCTCGCCGGTCGATTTCATCTCGGGAGACAGATAGGCGTCGGTGCCGCGCAGTTTCGAGAACGAGAACACCGGCACTTTTACGCAATAGCGCGGCCGCTCTGGCGCGCAGCGTGCGAAGATTCCCTGTTCGCGGAGCGAGATCCCCAGCATGGCCAGCGTCCCGATGTCGGCGAGACTGTATCCCGAAGACTTCGAGATGAACGGCACGCTCCTCGACGACCGCGGGTTCACCTCTATTATATACACTTTTCCGGATCCGTCAACTATAAACTGGATATTGAAGAGTCCGAGTATGCCTGTTCCGAGCCCCAGCTGTTCCGTGTAGTCGAGGATGGTCTCCTTTACCGCGTCGGAAAGGCTGTACGGAGGATAGACGCTCACCGAATCGCCCGAGTGCACTCCGGTGCGCTCGACAAGCTCCATTATCCCCGGCACGAAGACGTTCACGCCGTCGCAGACGGCATCCACCTCCACCTCCTTGCCGCGGATGTATTTGTCGACGAGCACCGGCTTCGTTTCGTCGATCTCGACGGCGCTTTTCAGATAGCGGCGCATCTCCTTTTCTCCGGATACGATCTGCATAGCCCGCCCTCCGAGCACGAACGACGGCCGCACCAGCACGGGGTATCCTATCTTCCCGGCAGCCTCGACACCGGCCTCCACGCCCGTGACCGCCGTTCCGGCCGGCTGCGGGATGTCCAGCGACTTCAGCAGGTTCTCGAACAGGTCGCGGTCCTCGGCGCGGTCGATGGCGTCTGACCCGGTGCCGACGAGCTTCACGCCGCGTCTGTGCAGGGGGCCGGCCAGATTTACCGCCGTCTGCCCGCCGAGCGTCGCGACGACGCCCTCCGGCTTCTCGTGAACGATGATGTTCATCACGTCCTCGACGGTCAGCGGCTCGAAGTAGAGCTTGTCTGAGCAGGTGTAGTCGGTCGAGACCGTTTCGGGGTTGTTGTTGATGATTATGGCCTCGTATCCGGCTTTTTTTATCGTTGACACCGCGTGGACGGTCGAATAGTCGAATTCGATACCCTGTCCGATCCTGATCGGTCCCGCGCCCAGCACGATGATCTTCGGCTTGTCCGAGACCGGAGATTCGTCCTCCTCTTCGTATGTGGAGTAGAAATACGGGATGTAGCTCTCGAACTCGGAGGCGCAGGTGTCTATCATCTTGTAGACCGGGAAGATGCCGTGTTTTTCGCGGAGCGAGAAGACCTCTTCCTCGGTTATGTGCCAGAGCTTCCCGATCTCCCTGTCGGAAAAGCCGGTGCGCTTGGCTTTTCTCAGAACGGCGGGGTCTGCCGGAGCTGCCGCGATCTCCCTTTCGGCCGACACGATGTTCCGGACCTTCCGGATGAAGAATACGTCGATCCCGGTGATGCCGGAGATGACCTCCGGGGCGGTCCCGCGCCGGAGCAGTTCGGCCGCGGCGAACAGTCTGTCGTCGGTGCCGCGTCTTATGTATTCGAGCAGCTCGGCGTCGCTTTTCGTGTCGAATTTTTTCATATGCAGGTGATACGCGCCGGTCTCGAGCGAGCGCACGCCCTTGAGCAGGCTCTCCTCGAAAGTGCGCCCGACGCTCATCGTCTCGCCCGTCGCCTTCATCTGGGTCGAGAGGGTGTTGTCGGCGTCGGTGAACTTGTCGAACGGGAAGCGGGGGAGCTTGGTCACGACGTAGTCGAGCGAAGGCTCGAACGACGCCGGTGTGTTGGCGATCATGATCTCGTCGAGCGTCATTCCGACGCCTATCTTCGCCGAGACCCTCGCGATCGGGTATCCGCTGGCTTTTGACGCCAGCGCCGACGAACGCGAGACCCTCGGGTTCACTTCGATCAGATAGTAGTTGGAGGAATCCGGATCGAGCGCGAACTGCACGTTGCAGCCTCCCTCGATGCCCAGCGCGCGGATGATCTTCAGCGCGCTGTTCCGGAGCATATGGTACTCTTTGTTCGTCAGCGTCTGCGACGGACACACCACTGCCGAGTCCCCGGTGTGGATGCCGACCGGGTCGATGTTCTCCATGTTGCAGACGGTGATCGCGGTGCCGTTCGAGTCGCGCATCACCTCGTATTCGATCTCCTTGTATCCCTTTACGCTCTTCTCGACGAGCACTTCGCCGACGGGCGACGCCTCGAGGCCGTTCTTCATCAGTTCGATGAACCCGTCGCGGTCTTCTGCAAATCCCCCTCCGGTGCCGCCCAGAGTGAACGCGGGGCGGAGAACGACCGGAAATCCGATCCTTTCGGCGATCTCAAGGCCTTCTTCGACGGATTTTGCGGTATCCGACGGCAGGACGGGCTCGCCCAGTTCAACGCAGAGCTCCTTGAACTTTTCCCTGTCCTCGGCCAGCTCTATCGAGCGCAGACGGGTGCCGAGCAGTTCGACGCCGCACTCGTCGAGGACCCCGTCCCCGGCGAGCTTCACCGCGAGATTGAGCCCTGTCTGTCCCCCGATGCCGGGGAGGATGGCGTCGGGGCGCTCGATGCGGATTATCCTGGCGGCGTATTCCGGCGTCAGAGGCTCCATATACACCTTGTCCGCCATCGAGGCGTCGGTCATTATCGTGGCGGGGTTGGAGTTGCAGAGGACCACCTCGTAGCCCTCTTCACGCAGCGCGAGACACGCCTGAGTCCCGGCGTAGTCGAACTCGGCCGCCTGCCCTATGACTATCGGGCCCGAACCGATCACGAGTATCTTTTTTATATCAGTGCGCTTGGGCATTTCGATCTCCTTGGGGGGCGGGGTCCCTCTGCCGGTCCGCCTGCACGGTCTTTTCCCATCATTCCGGCCGGTCTCCGCCGTTTATCATACCGATGAACCTGTCGAACAGATATCCGCTGTCCTCGGGTCCGGGGGAGCTTTCGGGGTGATACTGGACGCTGAACACATGCGCGTCGGGGCAGCTCACGCCCTCCACCGTCCCGTCGAGCAGATTGCGGTGGGTCACCTTCAGTCCGGTCCCGGCCAGACTTTCTTCGTCGACGGCGTACGAATGGTTCTGAGACGTGATCTCGATCCTGCCGGTGTCAAGGTCGCGGACCGGGTGG
Organism: Clostridia bacterium; assembly: GCA_017454675.1. Classification (GTDB taxonomy): domain Bacteria; phylum Bacillota; class Clostridia; order Oscillospirales; family CAG-272; genus CAG-390. The sequence continues at coordinate 8,726 of JAFTCN010000084.1, read as the reverse complement.
TTCCCGCCGCGGTGACCGAATTTCAGCTTGTAGGTCTTCGCGCCCATGGCGAGCGACAGGATCTGATGTCCGAGGCAGATACCGAACACGGGAAGTCTTCCGATCAGCGCCGCGGCCGTTTTCGCCGTCTCGGGGACGTCGGCGGGGTCGCCCGGACCGTTCGAGATCAGCACGCCGTCGGGCGCGAGAGAGAGTATCTCCTCCGCGGTCGTGTTCCAGGGAACGACTGTCACGCGGCAGCCTCTTTTTTTCAGCGAGCGGATTATGCCCCGCTTCATTCCGCAGTCGATCGCGACGACGCTGATCCCCGCGCCGGGATCTCCTTCGGTAAAAGGGGCGGAGCAGCTGACTCTCGATACGGCGTCGGTCGGCTGTTCGTGCTCCCTTAGTCTCGCCAGCCCGTCGCACAGCGGGGTGCCGGCGGAGGTCAGGAGAGCCTTCCGCGTACCGAAGTCCCTGATCGATCTGTTCAGCTTTCTCGTGTCGACGCCGCTTATCCCCGCGATGCCGAAGCGCACCATCACCTCGCCGAGAGTCGCGACCGATCGGAAGTTCGAGGGCTCGTCGTTGTACTCGCGCACTACGAGCGCGCCGACCGACGGCGAGAGCGATTCGTAATCGTCCTCCGCCATGCCGTAGTTGCCGATCAGCGGATACGTCATGACGACCGCCTGATCGGTGTATGAGGGGTCCGACATTATCTCCTGATAACCGGTCATCGAGGTGTTGAAAACGATCTCGAGGATCCGGTCGCCACCGGCTCCGAAGGAGGAGCCGTAATATTCGGTCCCGTCTTCAAGTATTATCTTTCTGTTGATCTCAGATGAACCCGTCATGGCGCAATGCCTCTTTTTTCACGTTCGGACAGGCGTTGTTCGAAGCGGTTCTTTCTGCCTTCTCCCTCTGCGGGGACGGCTGTCGGGTAGACGCCGTCAAAGCAGGCCCGGCAGATGTCGCGGCTTCCGGCAAGCCCGGGCAGGCTTTCAAGCGGCAGGTAGCCGAGGGAATCGGCGCCGATCGCGGCGGCGATCTCGTCGACCGACTTCCGGCAGGCGATGAGACTGTCCTGCGAATCTATGTCTGTCCCGTAATAGCAGGGATAGAGGAAGGGCGGTGCCGACACGCGCATGTGTATCTCCCGCGCTCCTGCCTCCCTCAGGATCGACAGGATCCTTGCTCCGGTGGTGCCTCTGACGATAGAGTCGTCGATCAGCACGACGCGCCTGCCTCTGACCGCCTCTTCGACTGCCGACAGCTTGATCCTGACCCGGTCCCGCCTCTCGCCGGGAGCGATGAAGGTCCTTCCGACGTATTTGTTCTTTATGAGTCCGATCCCGTATGGTATTCCCGATTCGCGGCTGTAACCGAGTGCGGCGTCAAGCCCCGAGTCGGGCACTCCTATGACGACGTCGGCGTCGGCCGGTCTCGTCTTCGCGAGGATCCGCCCGGCATCGACGCGCGCGGCGTGGACCGAGCGCCCGTCTATCACCGAATCGGGGCGGGCAAAATAGATGTATTCGAAAACGCAGAGTTTTTTCGGCGCCCTGCCGCAGTGCTCTCTCCGCGACACCGGTCCCCCGGGACCGAAAATGATCATCTCTCCCGGATCGACGTCCCGGATGAGATCGGCTCCGACCGCCCTGAGAGCGCAGCTTTCCGATGCGACGACCCAGGTGCCTCCCGCGGTCCTTCCGAAGCAGAGCGGACGGAATCCGTGGGGGTCTCTGACGCAGATCAGCTTCCTCGGCGACATGAGCACCAGGGAATACGCGCCTTCCAGCCGGTCCATCGCCCTGCTCACCGCGTCCTCGATCGACGGCGCGGAAAGCCTTTCACGTGTAACGATGTAGGCGATCGTCTCGGTGTCGGACGAGGTGTGGAATATCGCCCCCGAGAGCTCGAGCTCGGACCTCAGCGCGCCCGCGTTCGACAGGTTGCCGTTGTGCGCTATCGCCATCCGGCCCTTCTGGTGATTGACGACGATCGGCTGGCAGTTTTCCCTGCTGGTATTCCCGGTGGTGCCGTAGCGTGTGTGGGCGACCGCCATCGTTCCTTTCGGAAGCGACGCGAGAGCGTCTTCGGTGAAGACCTCGCCTACCAGGCCGAGGTCTTTGCGGGAGGCGAACAGCCCGTCGTCGTTCACCACTATTCCGCAGCTCTCCTGCCCCCGGTGCTGAAGGGCGTAGAGCCCGTAATAGCAGAGCGCCGCGGCGTCGGTCGGGTCTCCGGAGCGGACCCCGAAGATACCGCACTCCTCGCCGATACTCATTCCGCCCCTTTGTCCGGGCTGCCTGCCGCCGCTCCGACGAAACCCAGAAAGAGCGGATGCGGCCTGTTCGGACGGCTCTTGAACTCGGGGTGGTACTGGACGCCGACGAAGAAGTTGCGCCCGGTCAGCTCGACCGTCTCGACCAGCCGCCCGTCGGGGGACCTTCCGCTGAGCGTGAGCCCCGCCTCCTCAAGCACTTTCCTGTATTTGTTGTTGAATTCGTATCTGTGTCTGTGGCGCTCGCTGATCGACCGCGTACCGTAGCATCTCTCCATTGTCGTGCCCGGAGCTATCTCGCAGGGATATGCGCCGAGTCTCAGCGTGCCGCCCTTGTCGATCTCGTCGCTCTGGCCCGGCATGAAATCTATCACCTTGTCGGCGCAGCCGTCGTCGAACTCGCCCGAGTTCGCGCCGGCGATGCCGGCGACGTTCCTCGCGAACTCGATGACTTCGATCTGCATCCCGAGGCAGATGCCGAAATAGGGGATCATATTCTCCCTCGCGTATCTCGCGGCTGTGATCATACCCTCGATCCCGCGGCTGCCGAAGCCGCCCGGAACGATGATGCCGTCAAGTCCCGAGAGGATGTCTGAGGCGTTTTCGGGCGTGATCTCCTCCGAATCGATCCAGTGCACCTTGATGTGGACGTTGTAGGTATAGCCCGCGTGTCTGAGCGCCTCGACGACCGACAGATAGGCGTCGTGCAGCGCGACGTACTTCCCGACGAGCCCGATCTGCACCGGTCTGCGCGGAGCCTTTATCCTGTCGACCATCGCCGTCCATTCGTCGAGGTCGGGCGCGGGGGCGTCGATGCCGAGTTCACGGCATACGACCGACGAGAATCCCGACTTCTCGAGCATCAGCGGAGCCTCGTAGAGGTTCGGAAGCGTGATGTTCTCGATCACGCAGTCCTTCTTTACGTTGCAGAAAAGGGCTATCTTGTCGAATATCGACGGTTCGAGCGGCTCGTCGCAGCGCAGGATGATGATGTTAGGATTGACTCCCATCCCCTGCAGCTCCTTGACCGAGTGCTGCGTCGGCTTGGTCTTGTGCTCCTCGGAGCCGTGCAGCCAGGGCACCAGTGTCACGTGGATGAAGAGGCTGTTCTCCCGTCCGACTTCGAGCGAGATCTGTCTGGCAGCCTCGATGAAAGGCTGGGACTCGATGTCGCCGATGGTGCCGCCGATCTCGGTGATGACTACGTCGGCGTCGGAGTGGCGTCCGACGTTGTATACGAAATCCTTGATCTCGTTGGTTATGTGCGGTATGACCTGGACCGTCGAGCCGAGGAATTCTCCGCGGCGCTCCTTGTTAAGGACGTTCCAGTAGACCTTGCCTGTCGTCAGGTTGGAGTATTTGTTGAGGTCCTCGTCGATGAAGCGCTCATAGTGCCCGAGGTCGAGATCTGTCTCGGCGCCGTCCTCGGTCACGTAGACCTCGCCGTGCTGGTAGGGGCTCATCGTCCCCGGATCGACGTTGATGTAGGGGTCGAGCTTCTGCGCGGCGACCTTCAGTCCGCGCGCCTTGAGCAGACGTCCGAGCGACGCCGCCGTGATCCCCTTGCCGAGGCCCGAAACGACTCCTCCGGTAACAAAAATATACTTGGTCATGTCTCTGCCCTCCGTTTTTCATTCCCACTCTACGGTCGCGGGCGGCTTTGAGGAAATATCGTATACCACCCTCGTGACCTGCGGGATCTCACCGGTTATGCGTCCGGCGGCGGTCTCCAGCAGGCTGTACGGCAGCCTTGACCAGCCGGCGGTCATGAAGTCGTCCGTATCGACCGCCCTGAGCGCGACGGTGTATCCGTACGCCCTGGCGTCACCTTTCACGCCGACGCTCTTCGTGTCAGTGAGCACGGCGAAATACTGCGAAGGACGCTCCTCCTCAGGCAGTTTGCCGACCTCCTCGCGGAATATCGCGTCGGCCTCCCTCACGGTGTTCAGTTTGTCCCCGCTGATCCTGCCGGTGATCCTCACGGCGAGTCCGGGACCGGGGAAGGGCTGCCTCCGGACGATGGAGTCGGGCAGTCCCAGCAGTTCGCCGACATGCCTTACCTCGTCCTTGAAGAGGTCTCTCAGCGGCTCGCAGACCTCGCGGAAGAGCATCTCGCCCGGCAGCCCCCCAACGTTGTGGTGGCTCTTGATCACCGCGGAATTCCCGCGGCCGCTCTCGATGACGTCGGGATAGATCGTCCCCTGCGCGAGGACGTCCGAGCCGCCGCAGGCCTTTGCCGTCTCCTCGAAGACGCGAACGAACTCCTCACCGATGATCCGGCGCTTGGTCTCTGGCTCCGTAACGCCCGAGAGCCTCTCGAGGAAGCGCTCCGCGGCGTCGACGCGGATGAAGTTCATGTCCTTCCTTCCTCCGAAGACCGAGACGACGGCCTCGGATTCGCCCTTCCTCAGCATGCCGTGATCGACGAACACGCAGGTGAGACGGTCTCCGACCGCCCTGCAGAGCAGTTCGGCCGCGACCGACGAATCGACGCCTCCCGAGAGCGCAAGCATGACGTTCCGGCCTTCGAGCTTTTCGCGGAGCTCTCTGACGCTCCTCTCGGTGAATCCGTCCATCGTCCAGTCACCCGATGCGCCGCAGATCTTTTTCACGAAATTGCCTATGACGTATCTGCCGTATTCGGTATGCGACACCTCGGGATGGAACTGGACGCCGTATATCTTTTTTTCGCTGTTTTCGAAAGCAGCCGCGGGGCATTTTCCGGTAGACGCGGTGACGGTGTATCCCGGCGGAAGAGAGGTTATGCGGTCGGAATGGCTCATCCAGCAGGTGATCTTCTCCGGGATCCCGTCGAAAAGAGCGCTTTTCCCGACGCTGAGCGCGGCGCTTCCGTATTCACCGGAGCCTTCCGCCGGCGACACCTCTCCGCCCGACAGATGCGCGATGAGCTGCGCTCCGTAGCAGATCCCGAGAACCGGTATCCCGGTCTCGAGCATGTCGGCGCCGCAGAGGGGCGAACCTTCCGCGTATACGCTGGCGGGGCCTCCGGTGAAGATGATCCCGCGGTATCCCCCGCGTTTAACTTCTTCCGCACTTATTTTTCCGTAAGGCTTTATCTCGGCGAAGACGTGATGCTCTCTCACTCTGCGCGCGATCAGCAGATCGTACTGTCCGCCGAAATCCAGAACAAGGATCCTGTCCATATAGAACCTCCTGAGCGTTTGTTTTTGATCTTATGACATGGTATGAGCGCACCGGTCCCGCCGCGGGCGGCGGATCACAGAGATATATCCGGCGCCCCGGCGGAGGCTCCGTCAAGGTGCGGTCTCACCTTCGCGAGAAAGACCTCCACCTGTTCCGCGCATCTTCCGGTATAGAGCGACGGATCGAGCACCGCGCGGATCTCCCCGGCGGAAAGGCCGAAGCCGCTCTCGGCGGCCAGCCTTTCGGTCAGGTCGCAGTCCCCGCCGTCTTTCATCCTGTCAGACGCCTCAACAGAGCAGCGGCGGATGATCTCGTGGAGCTCCTGCCTGTCTCCGCCGCGCTTTACGGCTTCCATGAGCAGGTTCTCGGTAGCGGCGAAGGGCAAAAAGTCGTTCAGCGCCTTTTCGATCACCTTCCGGTTGACTCTCAGTCCCGCTGTCACGTTCTGCGCCAGTCTCAGCACGGCGTCGGCGCAGAGAAAGCCCTCGGGGATCGAGATGCGCCGGTTCGCGGAGTCGTCGAGCGTGCGCTCGAGCCATTGCGACGAGGCCGTCATCGGCGCGTTCGCGGCATCGGCGATAAGATACCTCGAGAGGGAGCATATCCTCTCGCATCTCATCGGATTGCGCTTGTACGCCATCGCGGAAGAGCCGATCTGCTTTTCCTCGACGGGTTCCTCGACCTGCCTGTCGTGCTGCATGAGGCGGATGTCGCAGGCCATGCGGCAGCATGTCTGCGCGATCGACGACAGCGCGTTCATGATCCGGCTGTCGGTCTTGCGCGGGTATGTCTGTCCGCACACGTCGAAGCATTCGCCGAACCCGAACTCGGCCGCGATGCCCCGGTTCATGGCGTCGATCTTTTCCGTATCGCCGCCGAACAGCCCGACGAAACTCGCTTCGGTTCCTGTGGTGCCGCGGCAGCCGAGAAATCTGATGTTAGACAGCGCGAAATCGACCTCGCCGAGGTCGGAAAGGAAGTCCTGCAGCCAGAGCGACGCCCGCTTCCCGAGCGTCACCGGCTGAGCCGGCTGGTAGTGCGTATAGCCCGGGACGGGGAGGGCCTTCCACTTTTCGGCGAAGTCGCACAGGTTTGCCATTACGCCGAGCAGCTCCGTGCGTATCAGCCGCAGGGCATCCCTGTAAATGATGAGGTCGGCGTTGTCGGTGACGTAGCAGCTCGTCGCGCCGAGGTGTATGATCCCCGCGGCGGACGGAGCGGCGAGGCCGTAGGCGTAGATGTGGGCCATGACGTCGTGGCGCACCTCGGCCTCGCGGCGCCTGACGCAGCCGTAGTCGATATCGGCTGTGTGCGCCTCGAGTTCGTCGACCTGGGCCTGCGTGACGGGCAGGCCCTGTTTCATTTCGTTCCTCGCGAGAGATGCCCAGAGACGTCGCCAGGTCGTGTATCTGGTGTCGTCCGAAAAGAGCCGCTGCATCTTTTCGGATGAATATCTCTTTGAAAAAGGTGATTCGTATATTTCGCTCATTTTTTCCTCCGCTGTTCTGCTGTCCGGACCGGGTCCCCCGGGGCCTTCACAGGTCTCTTATGATTATGCTGTCTCTTTCGGGCCCGACGGATACGTATTTTATCGGGCATCCGACGGCTTTTTCGATAAATTCGACGTATCTTTTTGCCTCCTGCGGCAGCTCTTCCCAGTATCTCGCCCCCGTGATGTCGCAGTTCCAGCCGGGCAGCTCTTCGATGACCGGCAGCGCGCCGCCGAGGTCGGCCGGGAAAGGGAATCTCCCGGTCTTCCTGCCGTTCACGGTGTATGCGGAGCAGACCGGGATGCTCTTCATATAGCTGAGCACGTCGAGCTTCGTGAGTGCGAGACAGGTCGCTCCCTGTACTCCGACCCCGTATCCCGTGGCGACGGTGTCGATCGGGCCCACGCGTCTGGGGCGTCCGGTCTTTGCGCCGTATTCGGCCCCCGCCTCGCGCAGCGCCGACGCCTCCTCTCCCGACATCTCGCAGACGAACGGCCCCTCTCCGACGCATGTCGAGTAGGCCTTGACCACCCCTATGACCTCGTCGGGACGCAGCGACGGCAGACCCGACCCGATCGGCGCGTAGGCGGCCGTGGTGTTCGACGACGTCGTATACGGGTATATGCCGAAGTCGATGTCCCGGAGCGCCCCGAGCTGAGCCTCCATCAGGATGCTTTTGCCCTCGCTCCGTGCGTTTTCCAGGAATCCGCCGGTGTCGCACACGAACGGGGCGATCTTCGAGCAGAAGCTGTCGAACCATTTCCCGATGTCGTCTTTTGTATACGGCTTCGCCCCGTAGACTCCGGTCAGGATCAGATTGTTCCACTCGAGCAGCTCCTCCAGACGGTCGAAAAACCTGCCGCGGTCTCTCAGTTCACCCGCGAGGACCGTCTTCTTCCGGTATTTATCCGCGTAGAAGGGCGCGATGCCCTGTTTGGTCGATCCGTATTTTCTGTCGGCGAGACGCGCCTCCTCGAGCTCGTCGAGCTTGCGGTGCCAGGGCATCAGCAGCGATGCGCGCTCGCTTATCTTCAGGTTCCCTGGAGTCAGCGAGATGCCCTTCGACATCACTTCGCTCATCTCCGCCCACAGATTCTCCGGGTCGAGCGCAACTCCGTTCCCCAGGATATTTACGACTCCTTCGCGGAAGATCCCCGACGGCAGAAGGTGCAGCGCGAATCTGCCTTTTTCGTTCACGACGGTATGTCCGGCGTTTCCGCCGCCCTGATACCTGATGACTATGTCGTAATCCTCGGTCAGCAGGTCGACCATCCTGCCTTTTCCCTCGTCGCCCCAGTTAATGCCGACTATAACGCAGTTGCTCATTTTTCCGTACCCCCTATATTCTTTTCAAGTCTGCCCATTATTTCACGGTAGGCGTCCTCCACTCCGCCAAGGTCTCTGCGGAAGCGGTCCTTGTCCAGCTTTTCGCCCGTCTCGCTGTCCCACAGCCTGGATGTGTCGGGGCTGATCTCATCAGCCAGAATGACCGTCCCGTCAGAAAGCCTGCCGAACTCCATCTTGAAATCGACGAGCGTCACGCCGCACGATTTCCAGAATTCTTTCAGTATATCGTTCACCGTAAACGAGTACCGTTTGATGGTCTCCAGCTCGTCTTCCGTCACGAGCCCCAGGGCAAGGGCGTGATACTCGTTTAACAACGGATCGCCCAGAGCGTCGTTTTTGTAGGAAAACTCTATCGTGGGCGAGGAGAACACTATTCCCTCCTCAACTCCGTAGTTCTTCGCGAAGGACCCCGCCGATACGTTGCGTATGATCACCTCCAGCGGAACGATCTCCACCTT
>JAFTCN010000083.1 GCA_017454675.1 Clostridia bacterium | reverse complement strand
GTGCCTCCGGCACCGGCGGCGCCCCTTCCCGGGATGCGCTCACCGTCGCCGGAAACGGCTCCTCCGCTTACTCGATAGTAAGGGGGGACGACTGCCCTCTCGGCGTCACGTCGGCCGCCCTTGCCCTTCAGAAGGGCATTAAGGAGGCCACCGGGGCCGAGATACCTCTCCGGGACGAGCTCCGCTGGACAAAAGCCGGCTCTCCGAAACCGGTGATCTACGTAGGTGAGTGCGGCGACAGCCGGACGAAGGCCGCTGCCTCCGGTCTGCGTGACGGCGACTACCGTATCACCGCCGAAGGATCCGACATATTCATCTCGGCCGGTTCTGCCGTAACATACGCGGAGGCGGTCGAAGCTTTCCTCGCGCTGGCGTCGGACGGGACGCTCGCCCCGTCCTTCCCGGACGGAGTCTGCCTCTCAAAGACCGTCGCCCACAAGCTGACGCTCAAGCTCCCTGGGGATAAGACCGTCGATTCGATAGCCATAGTATACGAAGGCACCGAGCCCCGGGCTCAGACCGGCGCGGCCGACCTCGCCGACACGCTGTCGCGCCTCACCGGGATCATCCCCGCCGTTTCGATTCACAGCCCGAAACACACACCCGAAGCCGACCTCCTCATACGGATCGGCGGGATCTTCGTGCCGGCAGAGGAGCCTCCGGGCGGAAAGCCCCCCGCGTCTGCCTTCTGGTCGGTCAGATATTCGAACCCGGCCGGCCGTGACACGCTCACCGTCGCCGCTCCGGGCGGATACACCGTAAACGCCGCGATCCCCGCCCTTACGAGACTGCTCGGCACAGCCCCCGCCGGCGACTTCGACATCTCTTCGGTCTCGCTCGAGGGCAGCGTCATAAGCTCGGCCAAGGCCGACCCGGCCGCCGACGGCGCGGTGCGCGTCATGACAGCCAACATACTCTGGACCGACACCAAGGTGATGGTCTACTCCGACCGCGCGCGGCTCTGGAACGACATCTTCGACCTCTTCATGCCCGACGTGATATCCTTCAACGAGTTCTACGGCACGCTGGGTGACAACCTCGCCGGGCTCATGGCCGGCTCATACGACCTCATCTACCCCGAATACGAGGACATATGGAACGGCGACTACACCGGATACGTCAACAGCCTCGAGAAGCTGCAGCAGCACGTGTGCGCGACTCCGATCGCCATCAGAAAGGCATCGGGGCTCGAGCTCGTCGCGTCGGGCTTCCGCTATACCTCGGAAAAATGGTGGATCCACTCGATCTCCTGGTGCGTCGTGAAGACGCCGTCGGGCGACCTTCTCGGGGTCTGCGGCAACCACTACGGAGCGATGTCAGAGGGCAATTTCGGCGAGGACACCGTCGCGTGCATCGCGTCGGTCAGGCAGAAGTACGGCGACATCCCCTTCGTCGTGACCGGCGACCTCTACGCGCACAGGGGCGACCTGCCTTACAACACCATCATCAAAGCCGGATTCACCGACGGCTTCTCCGACAGCACGGCCTGCGTGGTAAACAACGGATCATACCACGATCCGGGCAGCATCACGACCTCATCGTCGACTCCGATCGACCACGTGCTGTGCGACACCCGCCTGAGTACCCTCCGCTATCACATAATCATCGACAATATTTCCAAGTTCTGTTCCGACCACTACCCCGTCTACGCGGACGTCGCGTTCCGTCATTGAGCGAAAGGAAAACAAATGTTTTACGTTATCGACTCGCACTGCGACAGCATACAGAAGACCGAGTACGGCGAGAGCCTGCTCGTAAATCCGTACAATTTCAGCCGCAAACACCCGCAGCTTCAGTTCGTCGCCGCCTTCTGCGGCTGGCCTGAAGAGGACGCGAAGACCTCGTACAAGCGCGCCATGCGCTATTTCGGGCTCTTCTCGGTCGCGATGAACAAGGAAAGAGACCGGATAGTCCAGGTGAGGACCTATCCCGAGATCGAAGCCGCGTTCGCTGCCGGAAAGCACGCGGCGCTCCTGTCGGTCGAGGGCGCGACCGGACTCATGGGCAGCACCTCCGTCCTGCGCGACTTTTACGATGTCGGCGTCAGGGTCTGCGGCCTCGCGTGGCTGTCTAACGACCTCGCCAAGAGCAACAGGGTCACCGACGACGGCGAAGAGGACACCGGCCTTACCGATACCGGACGCGAGATCGTCGCCGAGGGCAACCGTCTCGGCATCATCTTCGATGTCTCCCATCTCTCCGACAAAAGCTTCCGGGACCTCACGGAGATCGCCGAAAAACCCGTCATCGCCTCGCATTCGAATTTCCGCGCGCTATGCGGCCATTCGCGCAACCTGACCGACGAAATGGCAAAGGAGATCGTCCGCCGCGACGGCATGATCGGCCTCAATCTCTGCCCCGCCTTCATCCACGAGGACAAGGACAAACAGAACATCGACATGCTGCTTCGCCACCTCGATCACTGCATAGAGATCACGGACGAGGACCACATCGGCTTCGGCGGCGACGTCGACGGCATCGGCCACTACCCCGAACCGCTCACGAAGGAAGACTCGGTCCACGATCAGATCATTGACATCATGGTGCGGCACGGCTATTCCGACAGCCTCATACGCAAGGTCGCATACGAAAACTATATGAACTTCCTCCGCAAGTACCTTTAAGGACGATCAAAACATGCCGGAGGCCCCCCGCGGGCATCCGGCATGTTTTTTCATGAACGCGAAGTACAGTCTCCGTGCCGCCCGGTCAGCCGTTCGCGCCGCCGGCGGATCTTTCCCTGCTGTCCCAGTATATCTCCTGGATCTTCCTCATGACCCTGTCCTTGTACTCCTCGGAGTACTGTCCGCAGGTAAACAGGGCGTTCACCATATCCAGCAGCTCCCCGGCGTCGACCGGAGCACGGCTGTCTCCCGCGCCGTCTGCGCTCAGCCGCTCGTCTACAGACAGCAGCCAGTTGACGCGGACGCCGAGCACGTCTGCGAGCTTTTCGAAGCCCTGAAGGCTCTTCGGCCTCGTCCGGCCGTTTTCATACGAATTGACCGTCCTTCTGGTAGTCCCCACCAGTTCGGCCAGTTCGCTCTGATTGAGCCCCAGCTTCTTCCTTGCGTCTCTGACTTTTTGTCCGAAATTCATTCCCGGATCCTCCTTTAGGTTGAGTTCGGTCTGTCGCGATAATCGGAAACATTTTTTTTACAAACCCGTCGTTATTTCGGGGAAAAACCGTAATACAAATAAGCTATAATCTTTTCCCGGAGAGGCCCTCACGGGCCTGCCCGTTCATTTGACAAATGAATACAGAAAGGAAGACCAGACGAAAAAATGGAAAACGAGTCAAGACACGGCCGCACGGTCAGGATGCGCGGCGATACGCACCTTCATCCCCCGGCGATCGCGCTGTTCGGGGACCGGGTGATCGACCGCTTCGCCGCAGAGCTCGTCAACAGCGAGAAAGCACCGTCGACGGTCGCCTGCTACCGGCGGCATCTGAAGAAACTGATGCTGTACATGGCGTCGGAAGATACGCCCTGCACCGACGGAAAACAGCACCGGCAGTCGGTTCCGATACTGACGAAAGAGGTGCTGACAGGCTTCAAGCTGTTCCTGATTGGCTCCGGTGCGAAAGAATCGACGGTCAACGCGGTCATAACGTCGGTAAACAGCCTTACGTCGTTCATCGGCAGGCCCGACCTGAAGCTGCATCCGTTGAAGGTTCAGAAGAAGACATATACCGAGAACGCGCTCACGGCGGAAGAATTCAAGCGGCTCGTCGACACCGCGGCGGCTTCGGGAAACATGCGGCTGTACGCCGTCCTCTTCACTCTGGCATGCACCGGGATAAGGGTGTCGGAGCTGCGCTGCGTGACCGTGGGGGCCGTCGCTTCGGGCGAGCTCGGGATATTCAACAAGGGACAGCAGCGGACGGTGCTTATCCCGCCGGGTCTGCGGGATCTGCTCGTCCGGTACATCGGCGCCGCAAAGATCCGCTCGGGAGAACTCTTTCTGACGAGGAACGGCAAGGAGATCGACCGGTCGAACCTGTTTCGCGAGCTGAAGAAGCTGGCCGTCGCGGCGGGCGTCCCGAAAGAGAAGGTTTATCCGCACAATTTCAGGCACTTCTTCGCTACGAATTACTACCGTCAGAACCGCGGCGACATCGCCGGCCTCGCCGGAGTGCTCGGCCACAGCAGCGTCAACACGACAAGGATATACGTAAACGAGACCCGCGACGAAGCCGTCACCAAGATCATCAGAGCCTGCGCCGAAACCCTCGGCGCGACCCGCATATCTCCTCCGCAGGAAACTCCCCGCAACACCCGCAAAACCCCACCGATTCAGATCTACAAAGCGAAAAAACCACCCAGAATCCATGCTTATCTACAACATAATTGACATTATGTTGTATTGGGATTTAGGGGTTGTTTTTTCTTAGTGCGACTGTTTTTTTACTGTCTTTGATCAGGGTCCTGCCGGACCGTTGACAAACGAATATTTTTCGGGTAAAAAAGCAAGCTGATTAGGTTGCCCAATCAGCTTGTTTTATTATTGCGCCCAAAAGTGCGTTTTCACCGCGGGGGCCACGTTCCGCGCTGCGTATTTCCATGATATCCGGTGCAATGCCTCTGTTGATTCTTTTTACAATTGTTCCGTATCTTTACAAAAGCATTTTTACTGCGAGAGATGTACGGCCACTGCGATTATTAACTTCTCTTTATTATCTCATTAACAAAAAATATTCTCATTTGCTAAAAAAGTGTGCCGGAAAACTTCATTTGCACTTTCCGCAATCTTGACAATAAGTGAATACTGCTTTATAATAATTGCATAAACGTCGATTTTTTTCTTTATTGGCGGATCAGGTTCAAGCCTTTCATCCGGGGTATTTTACCCATGTTTACAACATAATGTCAATTATGTTGTGCCTCATTTTTGGGCGATTTTTAGCGTTTTTTCGGACGTTAGAGCGGCGGATGACGCCGGATGTTATCTTTCGGGAAACTAATACTTGAAAATAGCAAACGGTCATGATATAATAGTTCCATCTCCGGCGGTGAATACAGTAGGACAGGTCCGCCGGGCAAACATTTCTGGAGGTGCCGCTTTGAATTACCTTTTTGATATCGTTCTCGTCGCGGTGTTCGGACTGACGATACTGATCTGCTGCCTGCGGGGATTCATGAGGTCGGTGATAGAAGTTGCGAAACTCATCGTTTCATACCTACTTGCCCGGATCTTCGGCGGATACGTCACGAACTGGCTCCGCGAGCACATCGTGCTCGACGGTCTTAAAGACCGCATAGCTCAGATAATAAAAGACCTGATCGCAAAATACGGCCCTGCAGGAGCGGCGACGGGCGAGGAGGCGACAAAGTTCGACCTCTCCTCCCTCTTCACCGAGATGCCCGAGGAATTCACCGAACTCATAGACAAGAGCGGCGTCAGCCTCGACAGCCTGTCGGAAAAGTTCGCTCCCCTGAAGGAAGCCACCGGCGCACAGCTCGATGAACTCTCCGCCAACATCGCGAAGCCTCTCGTAAACACCATCTCCGCGGTCGCCGGCTTCGTTATCGTGTTTACAGTATCGATGATAGTACTGTCGATCGTCGGTTTCTTCATCTGCAAGTTAGTTGACCTGCCCGTGATCAAGGATATCGACAGGGCTCTCGGCGCCGCGCTCGGTGCCGTGGCGGGCGTTGTATACGTCTGGCTCATCTGCATCGTCGTCGGCGTAATAGTCGAAAGGAACCTTCTCGGCGACTCGACGCCCGCGCTCGAACAGTTCGCGTCGAATTCATTCATTCTGAAATTCGTCTGCTCGCACTCGTCATTCGATTTTATCAACCTAGGGAAATGATGCAATCGTCTGACATGAAGTCCGATGTACATAAGACGCAAAGTGAGAGAAACATCGGACGGAGCGTCAGACTAAAGTCAGACGAAAGTCAGACGAAAGTCAGACGAAACATCGGACGAAACGTCAAACGGAAAGTCAAAGAAACATCAGACGAACTGTCCTGCGAAACGTCAGACGGATCTTCAGATGAAACGTCAGGCGAAACGTCAGGCAGACGGCCGGACGGAAACGACCGGCTCAACTATATAAAAAACTCCCCCCGATGCCTGCCGGCTGACCTTTTTCCGGTATCGGCTCCGAGGGGAGTATTTTTTTCCGCCGTACGTTTTTTGCGTGCCGCGTCATCTTGCCCGTCGGGGCATGACACGCGTCTGCCTTCACGCGGCTGCCGTCACTTTTTCTGCTGCCGGCACCATATAGCCATGACCCACCTGTGCGGCAGTAGCTTCGTGAGCAGCACCTGGGCCCTGACCTGGAAACCGCACACCGAGACGTCGCGGCCGCGCTTCATGTCGCGCAGTGCGCGTTCTACGACCTGTCCCGGCGTGTAGTATCTGTTGTAGTAGCTTATCGTGTCGTCGCTCACCGCATGGTCGAAAAATTCCGTCGTCACCCATCCGGGGCAGACCGCCATAACGCGGATCCCCCTGCCCTCGTGCTTCAGCTCGCAGTTCAGCGCCCGTGAAAAGCTCAGCACAAAGGCCTTCGACGCCCCGTACACATTTATGTAGGGCACCGGCTGGAACGACGACAGCGAGCCCAGCTCGTAGATCCTCCCGCCTTCGTGCATGAAAGGCAGCGTCGCGAGGGTCATCGCGGCGAGCGCACGGCTGTTCAGCTCGATGATGTCGAGCTGGCGGGCGGCGTCCATCTCCTCGGTCCGGCCGAACAGTCCGAATCCGGCGGCATTGACGAGCACCGCGACGTCCGGTTTCTCAGCCTCGAGCAGTCCGCGGTACGATTCGGCCGACCGCGGGTCGAGCAGATCGTACGGCAGCAGCCTGCACTCAGTCCCGACGTCCTCCGCGACCTCCTTCAGCCTGTCGGTCCGTCTCGCGATGAGCCATACCTCGTCGAATTTTTCCTCAGATGTGATGCGGAGCACGAACTCGCGCCCCATTCCGGACGACGCACCGGTGAACACTGCTATCCTCTTCATCTGGCTGTCCTCTCTTTTCACGTTCTGCCGGCTGCCCGGCAGCTCTTTTTTCCGGCTTCGCGTCCGTCCCTTTCCGGGCGGTCCCGTCTCACGCGCGGTATTTAGCCAGCGTCTCGGCGGCGACGGCCCGCGCGGCCGCGATGTGCTCCTCCGGCTCATCGACGTCCAGATCCCGGAAGGTGTTCTTTGAGACGTCGTTTCCGGATATCGCGCCCCACACCGTCAGCGCGAGGAGCAGGCGACCTGTGCCGTATTCGGCATGGAAGCCGTCACGGTGCACCTTCTGGATGCCGTATTCGTCTTTCCTCTGCCACAGGGTGAACATGGCTTCGCCGTCGGGGATGATACCGTCGGCCCGGGTGAGCTCCGCCATCTTGAAGTAGTTTTTCTTTATCGCCGCGAAATGCGCCTCAGGTTCGGTGAACGACGTCAGCCTGAAGCGGGGGACGTCGCGCTCGAAGGTCCAGGTTTGATGCACAAAGAACTTCGCGGGCGGACAGAGCCTGCGGACGTAATCCGCGATGGCCGTCGCGTACGGCTCGTAGGTCTCCGGTTCTCCGCTGTCCGGGCTGCACTGCTGAGTGAAGATCACGTCCCATTCGTCGGAGAGCAGCGCCGTCTTCAGCGAGACGTACAGTCCGGTGGACGCGCCGTTGAGTTCAAACAGGTACGCAGGCTCCTCCGAGAGCATGTTGCGGTAGTGGCGGTACAGCGAGCAGCCGCCGATATAGAGGTTCACGACTTTCGTGTCGACGCCGTCGGCCCTTGCGACTCCGTGCAGATAGTGTGTGCAGTCGCCGCCGAAGCTGTTTCCGATGCAGAGTATCTTCATCATTTCGGTCTTTTTCCTTTCCCTTGCTTCTTTCCGTTCTTCTGTCATGCGTTATATTCAGAGTTTTTTCCGCTTCTGGTCTTCCTTTGCCTTCAGAAGAGAGGACACCGCCGAAACCGGAGAGCTTTCCTTTTCGGGCTTCCGGTCATTTTCCGGAGCCGCCCCGGCTTTCTTCCTTCCGCGCTTTCCGGATTCTTCCAGTTCCGCGGCCGGCGTATAGACGCCCTTCTTCTCGGTAAGTACGAAACCGGCCCCTCCTGACGCTGCCGCGGCAGCCGCTCCGGCCTTTTCCTTTCCGGTGTCAGCCCGCTTTTCTTTCTTTTTCTTTGACCTTTCGGCGGAAGCTTCCTTTATCTTCGCCGCGAGTCCGTCGAGGATGCCGAGCCGGCGTATCGCGATATCGGCCATGACGAGCAGGACCGTCGCGATGATGAACGGCAGAGTGAAGTTCAGGCTCTCCCTGTTGCCGTCGATCCTGATCTTCATGATGTCTCCGATATTCCCGAAATCAGCCGAACCGCCGGTCCCGGCGCAGAGGGCGGCGACGCTCCCGGTGTCCTCCCTGAAGAGGTCGTATTCGTCGCTGTATCTGACGGCCAGCGCGTTCTCGCGGTTCATCACCGAACTGCCGTTTTCGTCGGTCTGGTTCACGATGACGACGTAGCTGCCCTCCTCCTCGAGGAGAAAATCGCCGGAGAATTCGGTGATGCCGGTCGGGACGAGCGCGACCGTGCTTTCTTTTCCGCCCGGTGAGATCACGACGGCCTCGGCCTTGCTGCCCTCGGTGAGCCCGGGAGTCTGCGCGACGATCACGCCCTTGTCGCCCTCTCTCTTCACCGTCACGCTGCCGCCCGACTCGTTGTCGTCGTCTGGAAGCACGTATGACAGCGCGTTCGCGACGAGCTTCCTTCCGTCCTCCGACGCGAGAAGTTTCGACGACCACTTACCGTTCACGTCCGTCATAAGGCTGACGGTCTTACCGAGCCCGTACTGCCAGACCGACAGCAGCGGGTCGTCGGTGTCGGTGAGCAGCACCGTTCGCGCCAGATCCTTCGCTCCGGTGAGAACGAAGCCGTCGATCTCGGGAAGAGATCCGACGTCCTCGAGCACCGTGGAATAACTTCCGACAGCCGGCAGGAAGGTGCGGTTCACGACATACAGGTTGTTTATCGCCTTTACGGTCTCGTTGAATATGACCGACGGCAGATCGGTGGCCCGTTGCACCTCGGTGACACCGCCTCCCGTGCTGTCCGCCAGCGTCTTCAGCAGCCCCAGCTCGGTGAACTCGCCGACGGCGATCGACGAAACGGTTATATTCGCATCCTGCATGCGCCGGATGAGGCTGCCGCTGAGGACAGCCTCGCCGTCGGCCGGCGAGCCGTCGGTCAGCAGGATAACGGTCTTGAGCGATTTTCCGCTCGACGCAAGCACGCTGTATGCCTGCTCGAGCGCCGCATTGACCATCGTGCCGCCTCCGGGCGGGATCGTCCTGATCTTCGATTTTACCTGCGCGGGGTCGAACTTGCCGTCGGGCTTGCTGACCCAGACCGCGTTGTCAGAGAAGGCAATGACGCCGACTTCGTCGAAGGCCCGGAGGGCGTCGACCGCGTTGGCCGCTCCCTGCTTCGCCAGTTCGAGCGCGCTTCCGGGGCCGCTGCCCATACTGCCGGAGTTGTCGATCAGAAGCATCAGCGACATCTCGTAGAGCTCGGCTTTGTCCGGCTTCGTCATATCGACCGGCAGTATCTTCTCAAGGTCGGACCCGTCCCAGCCTCCGACGGCGTAGGCATGCGAACCGCCGGTGGTGAAGACTCCGCGCCCGAGCTGTCTGACATATACTTCGAGCAGGC
The DNA here is from genome assembly GCA_017454675.1 of Clostridia bacterium. GTDB lineage: Bacteria > Bacillota > Clostridia > Oscillospirales > CAG-272 > CAG-390. Next base: position 18,669 of record JAFTCN010000083.1, on the reverse strand, counting down.
TGTCCCAGCCCTCCGGCAGCTGATTCCTCCCCGTGTTCATCAGGACCACGGCGTTGTAGCTGCGCAGTCCGGAGATGTCGTTCGGCACCGCTGCGGGCGAGACGACGTCGGCTTCGGCGCTGTCTCCCAGTATCCCGAGCAGTTCGTGCGATTCCTCGCCGGTGCCGTCGACGACCAGTATTCTCGGCGTGCCGAGTACGCGCACGAAGGTGTAGACCCTGTTGTTGCGCCCCAGTCCGTCTTCGGTACAGACGATCTCGGCAGTGTACGTGACGATGCCCGCAGCCTCGGCGGTGTCCTTGAACACGAAGCGGTTCGTGCCCGACGTCAGCCTGACGGTCTGTTCGGCAGCCAGCGACGTGTCGCAGTAGAGCCGCAGCACGGCTTCGCAGCCGACGGTGCTCTCGACGGTCACGGTGATGGCGAAGCTTTCGCCGTCGTATACCGTCTCGGTAGTGCGGATGTCGGTCAGCTGGACCTCGGCGCCCGCGTTCACCGTTTCGCGGACTATCGCGTCGGTGCGGATGCCGCGGCGGAGCAGCACATCGGCCGCCTCGCGCACCTGGCCTATGTTCTCTTTGCCGTCGGTGATGAGGATTATCCGCCTGTTCGTGTCCGACGGCATCATTGCCGCCGCACGCAGCAGCGCGCTGTAGATATCTGTGTAGTTGCCCGCCGGCGCCGTCTCGAATCTCTCAAAGGAGAAGCTGTACGAGAGCGGGATCTCGTAATACGAATCGTAGCCGAAGGTCAGAAGGCCGACCTCGGTCTTTTTGTCGCGCCCGGCGTATCTCGACGCCTCCTTAACGAGCGCCTCGATGTCCTCCCTGACCGGTTTTGTCGAATCGGAAAGGTCGGCAACGACGATCACCGAATTGCGGTCGGTCTTTCTTACCGCCGTAAAGCCCGAAAGGAGCAGGACGGCGAGCAGGAAGGCCGCGAGCCGCAGCGCGAGCGCCGTTTTCTGCGACGCCCCCGGCTTTTTTCTCCTGCGCTTCGTCATCATGACGAACGGGATCACCGCCGCCGCGGCGAGCGGTATGAGCAGCAGGAGGAACCACGGATGCTGGAACTCAATACTCACGGCAATACACCCACCATTCCGCGGCCAGCAGCACAAGGACCGCCGCAAGGATGAACGGCCAGAGCTCGCGCTGACCTCTGAAGTCAGTCTTCGTGCGCGCTCCTCCGCGGTTTTCGACGATCTCGCCCGACATTCCCGATTCGTCCTCCGGAATGGCGGCAGAGATATATCCGACAGCCTCGGTCGAACCGTCGGACGACGGCCTCGACAGCTGCTGTTTCAGCGTATACACGCCCGGCATCGCGAGACGGTATGATACCGCCGGGAAGGGCGGCGCGAGTTCGGTCACAGTTCCGTCGGGCGCCTCGGCCGAGACCGACTTCGAATAAGCGAGCGAATTGACCGAAATGACGCTGCCCGCGACGCGCAGTCCCGCCCCGTCGGTCATAGCCGGCAGGCTGTAGTTCAGCAGGTTCTGCACCAGGATCGGGAACTCCTTGAGCAGCGGAAGATTGCTGTTGTGGATGTCGAACGCCAGCATGGCGAACTTCCGGCCGTCGCCCGCGCTCTTTACCGCCACCGCCGGCAGCATGCCGCACAGCGCGGCGGTCTCCCAGCCGTCTCCGCATGATATCTCGTAGAACCCCGAGAGCGCGATCTCGGAGAAGTTGACATACGCGCCGATCTCCGACGATGCGGCCGTCCCCGCCGAACTGAGCGTCGTACCCTTGATGTAGCTTTTCACGTCAAGGCCCTCTGTGTCGGTGTCGGGCGAGATGAACCAGACCGAACCGCCCTCGGGCAGCTTCGACGGCACGAAGCAGTCGAAGATATAGAGGTCGTATCCCTCCGCGAGCGAGGCGTCGAAGTCCGCGGTGCCGCTCTTGTAGAATGTATATCCGCCGATCGACGAGAACACCTTTTCGATGAAGAAGGCGTTGTCGCTGACGGCCAGCACACGCCTCTCCTCCGTCCGCTCGAGCGGGATCGACACCGTGTTGTCGTCGGAGAGGATGTCGTCGCAGACGACGGTCACCGACGCGACGCGCCGGTCGGGCGATATTCCAGTCCAGTACACGCTCTGCGCCTCGCCTTTTTTCAGCGACACCTTTTTCGCGTCGGTGAGCAGGCCGTCGCAGCGCAGCTCGAGAGTATATTCAGCGTCGGGCCCGAATGTGCGGACAGTCGACATCACGGTAAATCCCGAAGCGTCGCCGCCGCAGCTCATATGCGTCACCGCGGTGTTGGTCCCGGTCCCGGCGAGGTTCACGACCTCGATCCTGCCCGAAAAGCCCGAGAACTGCGGGTCGTAATCGGTGTAAACTATGGTGAGACTGCCGCCGTCGGTACCCTCGGTCATGCCTTCGGCGAGCGTCAGAGCGTCTGACAGACTGCCCCCCGAGTACCCGCAGGCGCAGTCACGCAGCGCCTTTTTGATCTCCGCCCTGTCGTCCGAATGCGAGACCGCCGGGAGCACGGCGTCGCCGGCTATCAGCACCGACATCTTCTGTCCCCGCGACAGTCTGCCGGCGACGTCCATGACATCGTCGAGCGCGCGCTCGAAGCGCGTCTTGCCGCCGGAGCCCGGGTAGGAGTCGACCGCCCTCATGCTGGCGGAGGCGTCGATGACGGCCGTGATCTCGCCGTATGCCCTGCCGTCGGTCAGCGCCGGACCGCATATCATGAAGCAGATGAGGCTGACCGCCGCCAGCTGGAGGATAAAAAGAAGATTCCGGCGCAGCTTCTGCCAGGGCGTCGAAGCCTCCATAAGGCTCGCCGTCTTCTGCCACAGGAACAGGCTCGGGATCTTCATTTCCCTGTGTTTCTGTTTGAGGATATAGAGAGCGATGAGCGCGGGAACGGCTGCGAACGATATAAATCCCCACGGATTCGTGAATTCCATTTCCGTCACTCTCCTGTCTTCAAAACTTTTTTTAGGAGAAAACTCCCGCTTTTGCCCCGGCTCCGGTGAACAGCCCTATGATGTCGCTGTCCGAACGCGCCGGAATGTAGTAGATCCCCGCCTTCAGGCAGAAATCCCTCACCGAGGCCGTATAGTCCTCGAGCGCCTTCGCGTAGAGCTTCAGCGCCTCGGGGCCGGCATCGATGTCGGCGTAGGTGCCGTTTTCGCTGTCTATCAGCCGCAGCCTGCCCATGCCGTCGATCGGCGGATCGGCCTCCTCGGGAGACAGCAGGTGCACGAGCACCGTCTGCTGCTTCATGTAGAGCAGGTATTTGAGCGGTTCGCGGAAGTCTGCGTCCGACATGAGGTCGCTGATCAGCACCGACGCACCGGAAGATCCCCGCAGCGCCCTGCACTTGCGGAGCGACGCCGCAAGGTCGGTCTTTCCGCCCGGCTTCGCTCCGGCCAGCCTGCCGAGCGACGCGAAAAAGGCGTCTTTCCCGCCGATGCCCTCCGCGATATCCTCCGACCTGCCGTCGGCGAGTCCCGTGACGTTCACCCTGTCGGTCGCCGACGCCGAAATGTAGGCAACGGCGGCCGCGATCCGCATCGCGGTATAGTATTTTTTAGGCTCGCCGAAGTCCATCGACGCCGACAGATCGACGAATATGTTCGTCTGCAGCTGTTTTTCGTCAAGAAACAGCTTTATGAAGAATTTCTCGAACCTGCCGTAGGCGTTCCAGTCGATCCGGCGGAAGTCGTCGCCCTGGATGTATTCGCGGAAATTGGCGAACTCCACGGTGCTGCCGAGCATCTTCGAACGCCTGCCGCCGCTGTAAAGGTTGTTGACGGCGGAGCCGAAATTCATCGACAAGGCGTCGAGACGGCTGATCAGGGAGTCGTCGAAGAAACGCTCCCCGCCGCTCTGCCGCTCCTGTTCCTCCATCATATCCTGCGTGGCGGCTCAGACTCCCGAGCGGCCGTCGTAGCCCGTCTCGGAGAGAATCATGCCGATTATGGCGTCGGGATCGAGGCCCTCGGTGATGGCCTCGAAATTGACCGCGATCCTGTGGCGCAGCACCGGATAGGCGAGTCCGGCGATATCGGCGTCGGCGACGTTGAATCTGCCCTGCGACAGTGCCCTGACCTTCGCTCCCGAAATGATCGCCTGCGCTGCTCTCGGGCTTGCCCCGAACCGCAGGTATTTCTTTGCCGACGGAGCGCCGGAACCGCTCTCGGGATGCGTCGCGGATATCAGCCGGACGGCCCGGTCGAGGACCGATCCCGGCACCGGGACGTCTCTTGCGACGTCGCGCATCCTGAGGAGCTCTTCCCTGCCCGTCACCTTCTGCGACGTCATGTCGCTCTTCTTCTGCGTGAGCAGCACGATGTCGCGCAGTTCATCGTCGCTCGGGAAGGGCACTGTGATCTTGAACATGAATCTGTCCATCTGAGCCTCGGGCAGCGGGTAGGTGCCCTCCTGCTCGATCGGGTTCTGCGTCGCGAGGACGAAGAAGGGCTCGTCGAGCCTGAACGACTCGCCTCCGACGGTCACGGTGTGCTCCTGCATGGCTTCGAGCAGAGCGCTCTGGGTCTTGGGCGTCGCGCGGTTGATCTCGTCGGCCAGCACGATGTTCGAGAACACCGGGCCGCGCCTGAACTCGAACCTGACGTTCCCGCTGCCGTCCTTGAGGACGATGTTGGTACCGGTGACGTCGGCCGGCATCAGGTCGGGGGTGAACTGTATCCTCGAGAACGGAAGGTCGAACACCCTGCCGAGCGTCCTCACGAGCCTCGTTTTGCCGAGCCCCGGGACGCCCTCGAGCAGCACGTTGCCTCCGGCTATGACGGCGGTCACCGTCTCATCGACTATCTCGTCCTGACCGATGATGTCTTTTTTTATCTCAGACAGGATCCGGCCGCAGCTGTCCCTGAATGACAGTATCGCTTTTTCGTCGATCATGTATCTGTCTTCCTTCCTCACGGGTCAAATCATTCGAGCCCGGTAAAGTATCTTCCGACGATCTCCTTCAGCCCGTCCGGTACGTTGTCCCGGTCGACTGACGCGCCGGCCCTGTCGGCGTATTCTCTGAACACACGGTCGTACGGGACCGTCCCGCCGACGATCTCGGTGCGGTCGATCTCTATCTTCACGGGGTTGCCGTTCTCATCGACCGACCCGGGGATGTATGCGGTGCCGTCGCCGGTCTGCTCGGTGCTTCCGGGGTCGTAGACGCTGCTGTACTCGTCGATGACATCGCCCGGGCCCTGTCCGGCTCCGTGCCCCTGTTCGCCCTGCTGGCCCGACTGGCCCTGCTGGCCTTGCTGTCCCTGCTGACCCGACTGGCCCTGCTGACCCTGTCCGCCATGCTGGCCCTGCTGGCCCTGCTGGCCCGACTGGCCCTGCTGACCTTGCTGTCCCTGCTGACCCGACTGGCCCTGCTGACCCTGTCCGCCCTGCTGACCTTGCTGTCCTTGCTGGCCTTGCTGGCCCTGCTGGCCTTGCTGTCCTTGCTGTCCTTGCTGTCCTTGCTGACCCTGCTGGCCTTGCTGACCTTGCTGACCCTGCTGACCCTGTCCGCCCTGCTGGCCCTGCTGACCCGACTGGCCCTGCTGACCCGACTGGCCCTGCTGGCCCGACTGGCCCTGCTGACCTTGCTGTCCTTGCTGGCCCTGCTGGCCTTGCTGACCCTGCTGACCTTGCTGGCCCTGCTGACCTTGCTGTCCCTGCTGTCCCTGCTGGCCCTGCTGACCCGACTGGCCCTGCTGACCCGACTGGCCCTGCTGGCCCTGCTGGCCCTGCTGGCCCTGCTGTCCTTGCTGGCCCTGCTGACCTTGCTGGCCCTGCTGTCCTTGCTGGCCCTGCTGACCTTGCTGGCCCTGCTGGCCCTGCTGACCTTGCTGTCCTTGCTGGCCCTGCTGTCCTTGCTGGCCCTGCTGTCCTTGCTGTCCTTGCTGGCCCTGCTGGCCCTGCCGGGAAGGATCGTTTTCGGCAGTCTCGGCGAGCGATTTTTTATAGTTGTCTATCGTCTGCTGTATGCCCTCGGCGGCGGACTCTCCGGCTTCGGACCCGCTGTTCGCTTTTTTTATTTCTTCGGCCAGTTTCTCAAGTGCCTCCGAAGCCTGCGATCCGGCTGCTTCCGCGCTCCCGGTCGAGCCGCCTTCGGCCATCTTCTCTATCTTCTCCGCGGCTTCGTTCAGAGCCTTTTCAAGCTCCTCTCCGCCGGCTTCGGATCCCGCCGCTTCCGCGGCCTCTTTCAGATCGCCGGCGATATCGGAGAGCTGTTTACCGGCCTCGGCGGCCTCTGCCGGAGAAGTTGCCCCCGACTCGTCGCCGACCTTCGCCGCGGCTTCGGCGACCTCCTTTTTCAGCTGCTCCGAGAGCTTTTCCGACTCGCTCTTTCCCTCTTCGCCCTTCCCCATCGCCTTTCCGAGGTCGCTGAGGGTCTTGTTGCCGCTGCCTTCAAGCGACTGGCCGGCACGCTTCATCGCGTCCTGCGCGGGGGCGTTCTTCTGTTCGGCGTCCTTCTTTATGATATCGTCGATCTTCGACGACGCCTCGTTTACCGCCGCGAGCCTGTCGGAATTGTTCTCCGCCTCAGCCAGTCTGTCCCGCAGGTCGTCTATGACCTTATTTGCCTCTTCCCTGTTCTCCGGGAGCAGGCCGGCATCCTCTATCCTCTTCTCGAGGTCCCTTATGAGTTCTTCGGCCTTTTTCTGCTCGGCGACGTTCTGCGCCTCCCTTGCCTTTATGCGGTTCAGGTTGAGGTTCGGTATGAAAGCGCAGCCGGCGAAGATCAGCACGGCCAGAGCCGCGGCGATCAGCTTTTCCTTCTTTATGCGCAGTTTTACCGACGAAGGCTTCACCTCCGCTATCCTGCGCACAGTATCCTCGCGCTGGAGCTTCGCGAAATCCGAACCGTCGCCGATCAGCCCGACGGCCGCCTCGGCCCTGTTGCCGGTGCCTGTGCTGTCGATACGCTCGGCGATCTCTTTCATCGAGTGCCTGCGTCTGAAGAAGAGCACGGCGAAGCTTATGACGAACGCGATGCCCGCCGCGGCGCAGCACGCGCCGAATTCTATCGCGACTTTCGAGAACAGCGACACGACGAACAGCGCCGCACCGCACGCGGCGCCTGCCATCAGCGCGATGAGCGCGGCGTTGCCGGCGCTCTCCGCCTTCAGTCTGCGGCCGAACGGCCGGAAGAGCTCGCGCAGCCTGCCGTAGTCGGCGGCCGCCGTTCCGTTAACGTATTGATCTGTTTTTTTCATCCGCGGCCTTCTCCTTTCTCATGATAAGGCAATGATCCTTTTGCTATGCCATATGATCTGCGGTCCCCGTCTTACGGAGGCCGCCGGGGTCATCTCTGTCCCGCTCCCTGCTTCGCGGCGAGCTTCGCCGCTCTTCTGTTCTGCTTCGCGGCTCTTCTCTGCGCGCGTCTGCTCTCTCTCATCGGGTCGATAGACCTCGCCGACGACCGGAGGAACAGAAAAGCGAGCGCGCTGTAGAACACGACGTTGGCGGCTATGATCACCCACCAGTTCCAGCTCTCGACCGTCATTCCCGACACGAAATCCGACAGGATCTGGGTCGATGTCGAGCCTCCGAAGATGAGCGCGACGACCAGCATTACATACCCGAGGATCGGGTTTATGAAAAGCGGGACCGGAATATGGAGATTGAACATCGGCATGTATCCCGCCGCCTGGATCGCGTAGTATATCGATTCTTCGATCCCGAAATATATAAGCGAGAGGATGTAATCGACAATAACTATTCCTATGAGCGTGATGTAGGTCAGGACTATCGCCCCTCCGGTCCGCTTAATCTTCGACGAATAGAAGACCGCGAGCGAGGTTATCCCCGCGGCAAGCCAGATGTTGAAGATGAGCGCTGCCGCGATGGACAGCGCCGAAACGCCTCCGACAACCGACATCACCGCAAACGCGGGAAGGAGCGAGACCGTCACGATCCCGATCCAGCTGAGCGACGACAGGAATTTGCCAGTTATGATCTGCATCGGAGTCATCTGCGAACAGACCAGCATATCGAGCGTCTGCTGCTCGCGCTCCGACGATATCGCGCTCCCGGATACAGCCGGGCAGAGTATGAACATCAGCGCGAGGTGGAGCGACATGAAGACGAAATACAGTATCTGACCCGTCTGCGAGTCGGGATAACTCGGGTTCGAGCCGGCGTTCATCACAATGACAACCACGGCCATGATGAGCGAAGCTATGGCGGTGACTATCGATATCATGACGACAGAGCTCGTCTGCTTCGCCCTCATTTTGAGGCCGAACCTTAAGATGGCGTTGTCAGCCAGGCCTGTTTTCATTGTCTATCACCTCCAGGAATACCTGTTCGAGCGTGCGGCGGGTCCGGCCGATCGTCACGACCGAGACACCCGACAGCATCAGCGCCTTCGTGAGAGCGACGGCATCCGCGTCGGTGCCCGAGAACTCTATCTCGAGCTTCATTCCGTCGCGCACCATCTCTCCGGTCTTGTCGCTAGTCCTCGCGACGGACGCCGCAATTTCGAAGTCCTCCTCGTTCAGTAGCTCGTAGGAGATCTTGGCTTTCTCGCCCATCTGCGCATCGATCTCGTCGATGCTCCCGTCGGCAAGTTTTCTGCCGTGATTCAGGATGACGACCTTGTCGCAGAACTCTCCGAGTTCGGGCAGGATGTGCGAGCTTATCAGCACCGACTTCCCCCTCTCGCGCAGCGCGCGGAGGATGTTCTTCAGGTCCGCCCTGGCCTGCGGGTCAAGGCCCGATGCCGGCTCGTCGAGGATCAGCAGCTGCGGATCGTGGAGCAGGCAGCGCGCGACGCACAGCCTCTGCTTCATGCCCCGCGAGAGCATGTTGACGTTCGTATCCCTCTTGTCGGTCAGGTTGACGAGCTCGAGCATGTCCGACACGAGCTGCTCCCTGCCCTGACGGCTGATGCGGTTCATGTCGGCATAGTAGTCGAGATATTCGGCCGCCGATATGTTTCTGTATACTCCGAAATAGTCGGGGACGTATCCGATGGCCTTTCTCGTGGCCATCACGTTGCGGCTGATCGGAAGTCCGTTGATGTATACTTCGCCGTATGTCTGAGGCATGAGTGTCGAGATGATCCGCATCGCCGTGGTCTTGCCGGCCCCGTTCGGACCGACGAACCCAACGATGCTTCCCTCCCCGATCTCCATGTCAAGGGCGTCGAGGGCTCTGAAGCGGCCGAAGTCTTTCGTGAGTTTATCTGTTACAAGCAGCATTTTCAAAGCTCCTCCGTCATCAGTAAACTTCGACTCCCTCGACTCCGCCGTAGACAGAGATCTCGGTAATTCCGTCCTTGTCCATCTTTTCGGCGAGAGCCGCGCCGTCCCAGACGGCCGCGATAATCAGCGTTCCGCTGTCCTTTTCGCCCGCCGGGACATTGCATATATTCTCAAAAGGGGCAACATCGTAATCATTCTGTCTCTTGTCGTGGCCTCCGTTGAGACTGACGCTGAGCCCCGCCGATGAGTATGCCAGGCGGAACTCGAACACATACCCTTTATTACTGTCGATACCGGAATAGATATCCGGGGCATGCAGGTATCCGTATAAAAAACTTTCATAATAATCATCCCAGGTAACGGTATACGATAAAATGTCTTTTATGAGCGCGCCTCCTTCGCTTTCCTCGTACAGATCCCCGAGGTCGATCCACTCGTCGCCGCTGCGGGTGAGCATGTACAGATCCGGCGCGTTTTCCTCTTTCGGCTGAGTGAAGAGCTTTACCGCGTAATCCGTGTACGGCTGCTTCGCGTCGACGGCATAGAAGGCGATCAGCGGTTCGTCACAGCCTTTGCGGCTTATGACGGTCTCCTCGCCGACCCCGGCCGACACGATGCCGTGCGTCGCTCCTGCAAAATTTGCCTTCACGAGCCAGGCGCCGACTTCTCCTCCGGCGGGAGCGCCGGTCGGATCCTTTTTCTGCCACACGAGAGTCTGCGTATAGTTTCTCGACGGGTACCTGCCGTTTACCTTCAGCTTCACCTGGTCTTCGCCCTCGTCGAATCCGCACACGAAGATGTTAGAGCCGTCGGTGTATATTCCGTTTATGTAACTCGGGAGATTTGAGATGATCCAGGCGCGGCGGTAGAGCACCGGGTCTTTTTTCAGCATCATGTACTTGTCGGAGTCTCTCACCGGCATCGATCCCCCGTACCTGCTCATGCCGCTGTCATAACGCGTGAGCTGGGAACTGTAGTATGTCTGGATGTAGAATACGGGTTCATCATCCGCGGTGACGCCGTAGTTTACCGGGTCGTTCATCGCCTCGAACCGGGTGTAGCCCGCCCTCTCATAACACAGTTTGTATATGAGCTCCTTAGCAGTTGCGTCAGGCGTCTGACCGGCGTTGCCGGCCGTGACGCCGACCGACATGCTGCCGCCTGCCGGAAGATCTCCCAGCACGTATGCCCTGTTCCTGAACACTACGAAGACATCGCTCAGCGGCCTTCCGCAGGTGTTCACGACGTTCACCGTCGCGATCACCGCGTCGGGGTCTTCGGGCACCGCCAGAGAGTCGAACGCTGTCGGGAAGCTGATCGGCACGTCAGCACTTGCGGGCTCGACGGTGACGGTCAGCGGACTGTACGATCCGTCGGTGTAGTCCGCGGAGCAGCTGACGTAGCTTCCCCTGGCTATGCCGTCGATGCTCATGCAGCTGTCGCCGCTGCCGTATCTGAATCCGAGGAAAGGCGTGCGGTCACCGCCGGCGAGCGTGGACGCGCTGCCGGCGAAACTCAGCTGTTCGCCGGTGTCGTATGACAGCCTTGCCTTACTGCCCCGCGACATGAAGACGGTCGAATTCAGGCTGACCTCCGCTCCGCTTTCCGAGCCTTCCGTAAGATGTACCGTCCGGAGCGTGCTTCCGGTGGTCCCTCCCTGCACAGCGGCTCCGTAGCCCGAGATCATCACGGCGAACAGCAGCGCGGCCGCCGGGAACACCGCCCACATGAGCACCGCCTTCCTTTTCCTGCGCAGGAATATATACGAACCTATGAGGCCCGCCCCGATGTATACGAGCAGAATGACGAGTATCGCCGCTCCGCTCGGCTCGCGCGTCTTCGTGTCCGCGCGCAGGGACGACTTGTCGGTCATGTACGACGGGTACGCGGACCCGCCTACCAGTCTCGAATAGTAGTTGCTTCCGCGCCCCGCGATTAGCGAAAGAAGGAACGGAAAGGCGTCGTCGGTTCCGCTGAACGCACGGTCGCTGAGCGAGAATCCCGTCACGAAAAGACCGGTCTTCAGATTCTGGTAGATATATACCTCGCCCTGTGACCCCGGAACGGCGGTGAAGGACTCGTCCTTCAGTGAGCATACGTCGATGTTCTTCAGGTCGATGATGCTGTTCGCCATGCTTGCCCCGGTGTACGATTTGTATATCGAAACGATATGTTTTTTGCCCTCGAATGTCAGCGCGCTCTCAGGCGTGCCGGAGAAATACTTCGAGAAGCCGTTCAGCACCGCCGCCCGCTTCGCTCCGGTCCCGACGATCACTATTCCGCCCGAAGCGAGATAGGCGTCGAGCATCTTCAGCTGCTTTGACGAGAACGCCGACGAAGCCGTCAGGTCGATATCCCCGACGAATATCGCGTCGAAGCAGTTCATCATGTTCATGTCCGACGGAAAATGATCCGGCGAGATGTGCTCGGAGATACAGCCGGACTTCTGGTATCCGTAAGACCAGCCCGAGCCGGAACCCGGGATCATCGACCCGACGTTGACGGGATTGCCGGCCGCTCTCCCGTCCTCCTCTGTCATCCAGCCTATCATAGCGGTCTGCGGCTGCGATCCGTAATAGCCGCCGGGATTCAGGGCAACATTCAGCTGCTTGGTCTCCTCAGCCGTGACGAGCCTGCCCCCGGAGTTTCTCACCGAGCAGACGCAGGTATCGTACTGCACTGTAGCGGTGACGGGTATCTCTATCCTCTTTTTTACTCCGTCCGGAATTACGAAATCCTTTTCGACGGTCAGCTGTTCATCTTCGTTGTAGAATGAAGAACATCCGAGCCGGGCGGAAACGTACCCCTCTATGTCACGTCCGGTCCTGTTCGTGAGCGTGACATAGATCGGGACCGTCTTGCCGATCACGAGCGAACCCGAAGAATAGCCGAACTGCCACTCAGCCTCGAATTTGCCGCTCCCGTAAAGCGGAGCCCGCTCCGCCGACGCGGGGAGCACCGCCCCCGCGAGCATGAGCAAGGGAAGGAGCGCCGCTATCAGCCGGATGAGCGCGCCGCTCCCGCGGCTTTCCATTATGCCCGGGTCCCCTTTTGCACTGCGCCACGCGCTGCGTCTTACCCTGCGTCTCACGCTGCGTCTCGCGCTGCGTATCACGCTGTCCGCATCCTGTTTTGTGATTTTGTGATACATGTCAGTATTATCCTGCCGTTTCACACGTCATTTAACGATTTTCGCTTCAACGCCGTAGACCTCGGCCCTGTTGTTCACGGCGTCGTAAAGGAAGAGTTCTCCGCTTGAGAGCGAAAAGATGTCGCCCACCCGGTAGCTGCCGGCGACCGAAAGGTTGAATTTGAACACCGTATCGGTATCGAGGCCGGCGTTGTTGAGATACACGGAGTAGTCGTTCCACTCGACGATGTTGAATATTCCGCCCGTGCGTCTCCCGTTTTCATAATATTCGGCGTAGGGAACTCCGAAGAAGCAGTCGGAGTAGATCCCGGTGATCTCTATGACGAGGACCCGTACATCCGACAGGCTGCCGTACACCGCGGTGTCTTTGTCGAGCCATTCGCCGGAGTATTCAGTCCCCGATCTGTCGTATGCCCAGGAGACGCATTTGACCGACGCGCCGTTCTTTTTTTCTCTGTACTTGTTGTACTGTATGTCGATGACGTCGCCGGGGGCTCCGTCGAAGCCTTCGCAGACGACGCTCACGGTGAAGCCGTCGTCCTTTTCGTTGACGTAGGGAACGACCTTCAGCCTGTCGCCGTCGGCCTCGCTCACGGTCGCCCTGAAGCTCCGCTGATAACCGTTGTAATTCCTGCCGCAGCCGGCAAGCGCCGACATCACCGTGAAGAGCGCCGCCGCGGCCGCAGCGAGGCGTACCGACCTTTGTTTCCTTCTCATTTTGCTGACCTGTCCTGATATAGTCTTTTCACTCTCCCGCCCCGGAGGCGGTATTGCCTTAAACTTTTTTCTTAAGATGTATTCGGCCGAACGCGGCGTTTCTGTCACATTTCACACATTGTTCGGAAATGATCCGCGGGCACGTCACATTAAGGCCGCGGCCGCCTGTCTCAGAATCTCAGCACCGCGCCGTCTTCGGTATATTCGACGGCATCCGTGTCGGTCATGACGCTGTCGACGGCCGCGAAATAATCCTCCTTCGAGGCGAACTCCGGCTTCGACTCCGATATGATCCTTACCGCCGCCTCGGCTCCGCCCTCGAGCAGCCGGTGCGCCAGCACGAGCTGATACTCTGCCGAGAAGAGCACCGCGCTCCCGGGATCGACGATCCGGTAGTCGGCCCCGTGTCCCTTTCCGGCGGCGCCTGAAACGTAGGGATGTATCGCGGGCATGACGGACATGATGTCGCCCATGTCGGAGCATCCGCCCCCCGTCTCCCTCGACGTCTTCACGAGTTCGGGCTCCGTGCACATCAGCGCCGTCTCCTCGGCGAACTGCAACAGGGCCTCGTCGTTGCAGACCGGGTAGTAGCCGGGCCGGTCGGATACCGTGACCTTCGCACCCATGGCCGCCGCTCCGGCGGCGTAAGCGCGGCTCACTTCCCTTCCGACCGACTTTATGGTGTCGAAGGAAGCCGCGCGCACCTGCGTCTCGAGCGTGACCGACGAGGGTATCGCGTTGACCATCTGTCCGCCGTTCGTGATGATCGAGTGGATGCGGACGTATTTGCCGTCGGTGTATTTCTCGCGCAGCGCGTTGACCGCGCCGAGGCCGAGATTCGCCGCGTAAAGCGCGTTGATCCCCTTTCCCGGGGAGGCTCCCGCATGGGCCGCGCGTCCGGTGAAGGTGACTTTTTTGCTTATGCAGCCGTTGCTGTATTTTTTCGTGAATATCCTGCGCGACGGTCCGCCCGTCGTGTGGACCATGAAGGCGAGATCGCAGCCGTCGAGCAGTCCCCTGTGCATGAATTCGACCTTGCCGCCCATGTATCTGATGACTCCCTTCCGCCGGAGCTCCTCCCTGTATCCGAGGTCGAGCAGCTCCTCGGCCGGCACCGCGCAGAGCCTGATACGGCCCGACATCCCGTCGAGCGCCCCATCCTCCTTCAGCGCCGCCGCGACCCCCAGGAGCGCGGCCGACTGGCAGTTGTGCCCGCAGGCGTGGACGGCTCCGGTCACCGGGTCGGAATCTGGGTGTTCGGCGCACACGACGGCGTCGAGCTCGCCGAAGATCAGCAGAGTCGGCCCCGGACGCCCGGTATCTATATCGACGGTAAAGCCGGGGATGTCGCCGGCCTTTTTCAGTTTGTATCCGAGTTTTTCGTACTCCTTCTCGAGGAACGACGACGTCTTCCACTCCTTGAAACCGAGCTCGGGATTCTCTCTGATGTACCTCTCCGCTCCGAGCAGCAGGTCTCTGTGTCTTTCCACGTATGCTTCGTACTTTCCGAAAAGTTCGCTTCTCATCATCCTTTTATCCTTTCCCTGCCACCTGCCTGCTCGCGCCCGCGCGCGTTAATCATCATATATATAACCGATTATATTTTACCACAAATGTACTGAAATGTCCATAGGTAATATCGTTCCGGAGGTGCGGCAGCCGGATCGACAGCCGGTACGGCAGATGTAAAAGCCGGGCGGCATCTGTCGCCCGGCTTTTACCGGTGTTTTCCTGTTATCTGTTCGCGTCAGATCCTGGCGACGCCGGTCTCGTGAGCCGCTTTGATGACGGCGGCGGAGACGACCTTGGCGACGTCCTTGTTCAGGGCCGACGGAATGATGTTGGTCTCGGAGAGCTCATTCTCGGGGATAAGGCTTGCAAGCGCCACCGAAGTCGCGACCTTCATCTCCTCGTTGATGCGCGAGGCGCGGCAGTCGAGAGCGCCGCGGAAGATGCCCGGGAAGGCGAGCAGGTTGTTGATCTGGTTCGGGAAGTCGCTCCGTCCGGTGCCGACGATCCTGGCTCCGCCCTCGAGAGCGAGGTCGGGCATGATCTCGGGAGTCGGGTTCGCCATCGGGAATACGATCGCGTCCTTCGCCATGGTGGCGACCATCTCCTTGGTGACGACGCCGGGAGCCGAAACGCCGATGAAGACGTCGGCGCCGCGGAGGGCGTCGGCGATGGTGCCCTTGAGGTGACCGGCGTTCGTGATCGCCGCCATCTCGGCCTGGGCCGGGTTGAGTCTCGGGTCGCCTTCGCAGACGATGCCCTTCGAGTTGCACATGATGATCTTCTTCGAGTCGACGCCGAGTCTGATGAGATGCTTGGCGATCGAGATGCCGGCGGCGCCGGCGCCGCTCATGGCGACCTTTATATCGCCGATCTTCTTGCCGACGATCTTGAGGGCGTTGAGCAGGGCGGCTGCGACGACGATGGCGGTGCCGTGCTGGTCGTCGTGGAAGATCGGGATGTCGCACAGTTCGATCAGTCTTCTCTCGATCTCAAAGCAGCGGGGAGCCGAGATGTCCTCGAGGTTGATGCCGCCGAACGAGCCCGAGAGCAGGTATATCGTGCGGACGATCTCGTCGACGTCCTTCGATTTGATGCAGAGCGGGAAGGCGTCGACGTCGGCAAACTCCTTGAAGAGTATGCACTTGCCCTCCATGACCGGCATGCCGGCTTCGGGACCGATGTCGCCGAGTCCGAGCACGGCGGTGCCGTCGGTGATGACGGCCACGAGGTTGTTGCGGCGGGTGAGCTCGTAGGACTTGTTCAGATCCTTCTGGATCTCAAGGCAGGGCTCGGCGACCCCGGGGGTGTAGGCGAGCGAGAGGTCCTGTCTGGTCTCTACCGAGACGCGCGATCTGACCTCGATCTTGCCGTTCCACTCATAGTGCTTTTTAAGCGATTCTTCTCTTATGTTAGCCATTTTCCTGATCCTTTCGGTGACTGCTCACTCTTCCCACGGGAAGGTGTACTGCTTCAGGCCGAGTTCATCGCGGACGGCGACGAGCTCCTTCTGTACGGCGTCGTTGATCGGCACGCCGTTCTTTCTGGCGCATCTGACGTCGAATTCCTTTTCACCTGCGGTGTAGATCCTGTCGCAGCCGGGAGCCTTTGCGGAGGCTCTGAGAGCGCGGCAGATGTCGCCGGCGGTCTTGCGGAAAGTGCACTCGCCCATGAAGTGCTCGGTATCGATGGCGAAGAAGAAGTGTCCGAGGTGGAATTTCTTCTTGGATCCGTCTTCGGCTACGCCGGAGAGCTGCTTCATGAACGGACCGCCTGTGAGGGCGGCGGAGAGGATCTCGACGACCGCGGCATAGCCGTAGCCCTTGTATCCGGCAAGCTCTTCGCCTGCGCCGCCGAGCGGGCAGAGAGCGGCCTCGCCGGCCACGAGCTCCTTCAGGATGGCGACCGAATCGGTGTGGTACTTGCCGTCGCGGCCGATGACCTGGCCCGCGGGGGTGGGCTTTCCGATCCTGGCGTAGTATTCGATCTTGCCGCGCTGCACGATCGAGGTGGCGCAGTCGAGCACGAAGTCATAGGCCTCGTCGGTCGGAAGACCGAAGGTCAGCGGGTTGGTGCCCATCATGTTCTCGACGCCGAACGTAGGAGCGATCGACGGTCTGGCGTTCGTTCCGGTGATGCCGATGCATCCCATTCTGGTAGCCATCGTGGCGTAGTAGCCTGCGATGCCGTAGTGGCAGGAGTTCTGAACGGCCACGCCGCCCATGCCGTACTTCTTGGCCTTTTCGATGGCCATCTGCATTGCCTTGTGTCCTACGACCTGGCCCATGCCGTCGCCTCCGTCGAGCACCGCGGTGCACTCGGTCTCCTTGAGGACGGTGATGTTGGTTACGGGATTCTGGATGCCGGCCTTGATCCTGTCGAGATAGATCGGCTTGAAGCGGTTGACGCCGTGCGACTCTATGCCGCGCTTGTCGGATTCAAGCAGAACATCCGCGCAGATGATGGCATCCTGCTTCGGGATGCCGTAGCCGACGAAAGAGTCGACTACGAAGTTGGTGATTGTTGTCCAATCGACGACATTGTTTTTTGCCATGACGGTACTACCTCTCGTTTTATTGTTGTATTTTTGTATACTTTTCCGCCGGTCCCGGCGCCGTGCGGCGCAAAGCCCGAAATCAAAGATTATTATACCATTTTCCACCGATAATTACAAGATAAATCTTATCCGCGGTTTAAATGCTTGACTTTCGGCCCGAAAAGACATATAATAGACGCGTGACCTGATACAGCCCGGACACACGCGGCCCCCGGTGCCGGAGGTATCCGGACGCGGACGCGTGACATGACCCGGGCAGGAAAGACGGCGAACGAAAGGCGAAGGATCGGATGAGACAGCTTGAGAAGCAGTTCCATATCAAATGCTCCGGCGGAGACGTCGGAAGATACGCGGTGCTCGTAGGCGACCCCGGCAGGTGCGAATCGGTCGCCGCGCTGTTCGACAACGCGGTGCACGTCGCGTACAACCGCGAGTTCAACATCTATACCGGCACTCTTTCGGGAGAGAAGGTCACCATGTGCTCGACCGGCATCGGCGGTCCTTCGGCCGCCATCGCTATGGAGGAGCTCCACAACATCGGCACCGACGTATTCATCAGGTGCGGGACATGCGGCGGTATAGCGCTCGACGTCATGCCGGGCGACATCGTCGTCGCGACGGGCGCCGTGCGCTTCGAGCACACTTCGGCCGAATACGCCCCGCCGGAATTCCCGGCCGTGTCAGATCTCGACATCGCTATGGCACTGCGCGAGACCGCAAAGGAGCTGGGCAAACGCACTCACGCGGGCGTCGTTCAGTGCAAGGATTCGTTCTACGGGCAGCATTCGCCCTCCAGGATGCCCGTCGCTGCCGAACTGCTGACGAAATGGGAGGCCTGGAAACGCCTCGGCGTGCTGGCGTCGGAGATGGAATCGGCGGCTCTGTTCGTGACCGCGGCCGCGCTGGGATGCCGCTGCGGCTCGTGTTTCCACGTAATCTGGAACCAGGAGAGAGAGGCGGCGGGATATGTCGACGCCATGAACGAGGATACCTCGGCGGCTGTCAGAGTGGCCGTCGGAGCGATGCGCAAAATAATCGAAGCCGACAAGGCGGGGGCCTGACGCCCCGAAAAAGCCGGCCCTTCCGGGCCGGTTCTCATAAGGATGTTTTAGTTTAACAGTGCACGGAGAGGACGGACAGTCAAAATGGCCGTCCTTTTCCGTTTTTTGTTTGTCTTTTTCAGCTGATACGCTCTTTGCCTGCGATATCGGTGGAGATGGCGGGGTAACTCGCTTCGCTCGTGATTCACAGGCGGCGGAACGCCGGCATGCTCGTATCCCGTGAGCGAGTTCCCACACCGCTCGCCTGCGAATGCGAACCCATGACCTTCGCGTTGCGAACGCGGCGCTCTCCCAAGAGGCACGATTACACACCCCCAAAAACAAGCAATTCACCGCGTTTCCATTATACATAACGCCCTATGTTCTGTCAACCGCGTATATGTAAACTTCACCATTCTTGAATCCGCACATTCGTCTTTTTCGCATATCAGCGTTATAATACAGGCGAAAGGAGGCGGAAACGCTATGAAAGAAAACTATATC
>JAFTCN010000008.1 GCA_017454675.1 Clostridia bacterium | reverse complement strand
TGGTGTCCATCATGCCGGGCATCGAGGCGCGGGCGCCCGATCTGACCGAGACGAGCAGCGGGTTCTTCTTATCGCCGAACTTCTTGCCGTTGATCTTCTCCATCTTGGCGACGCTCTTCCAGATCTCGGCCATGATGGTGTCGTTGATCTTGCGGCCGTCCTCGTAGTACTGGGTGCAGGCTTCTGTCGAGATGGTGAAGCCCTGGGGAACGGGAAGACCGATGTTGGTCATTTCGGCGAGGTTCGCGCCCTTGCCGCCGAGGAGCTCGCGCATGTTCGCGTTGCCCTCGGTAAACATGTAGCAATACTTTTTTGCCATTGAGGTTTCCTCCGTATATTGTATATTATTTGAATTCAATCGGGTAGCTATTTTAACCATACAATTATAGCACACATTGGGCGGAAATACCAGCAAAATAACGAAAAAATACATTTTTCGGCGATATTTCCGTTTCGGGATTGACAAGCGGAGACTTTTGTTGTATAATTGAAAACACCGTGCAGGTATAGTCTAATGGCAAAACTCCAGCTTCCCAAGCTGGTTATGCGGGTTCGATTCCCGTTACCTGCTCCGAATGAATGTCCCGCCGGAGGCGCAAGCCCCCGGCGGGACGTTTTTTAGCTGCGCACGGCCTAGGACAGCTTCAGCATACCGCATCTCGGGACTTCGAACCTCGCGAGTTCCGTCGAGGGAGGAAGCACGCCCGACGACACCGGGCTGCCGGTGCAGTCAAGGACGCGGAAGGTGTACGGACGCGAGCGTTTTCTGCCGCGTCCGCAGCCGGCGAAGCGGACGTACAGCTCGTCCCCCGGCGTCGCGTTGACGTGATAGGCGGCCAGGAAGCCGCTGAGCTTCAGGACCGGGTCGGTGTACGACACGGCGACCGTCACGCCGTCCAGGGAGGACCTTATCATGCTGTATCCCGACTCGGGTCCATCGGCCTCGAGGCAGCCGTCGAGCAGCACGTCCCGCAGACGGTTCCAGAATCCGAGGTAGAAGCGGAGCATCGCGACGTGGCTCTGCGGTATCCGGTCGAGGAGCACCGAGATCTGCGGCACGGTGAAGAGGGTGCAGATCACCTGGTACGCCGCCGACGCGGCGTCATCGTCGGGGTGCCACATGAGCATGTCGGAATGGACCGCCGTGCGGCCGGTCATGAAGCGGAGGTCGGTGCCGGCTATCCGGTTGCGGATCGAATCGGCGGGGCAGTCGCCGACGCGTATCATATTGCCGTATTTGCGGATCACGGGGCCGAAATACGACTGTCTGAACTCGATGAGTATGTCGGGGCGGACGGCTTTTACGGCCTTCGTGACGGCGTCGAGCAGCCGGTCGACCCCGCTCTCGAGAGAGGCGCAGTCGCGGCGCGGGTCGCTCGCGGGAGTGTCGGGGAAGAGCTTGAATGAGTCGATGAAATCGAGCTTTATGCCGTCGAGGCCCCACTCGCGGACTTCGCGCCCGATCGTGCCGGCGAGGTACTCGCGGACTTCGGGGAAGCGCGGGTCGAGAGATGACCAGCTGTTCGCCGACGGGTTGAGCAGCATGTCCGCGAAGCGTTCGCGGGCCTTCGAGTATTTCCCGGCGGCGGGGAGGCTGTACCACAGGATGAACTTCAGCCCGGTCGCGTGGACCGCGTCGACGAAGCTCTTCATGTCGGCGACCTTCGCGGGAGACGGGATCCAGTCGCCGCAGCCGGTGTAGCCGACGTTCACGCCGTCGCACTGCCAGCCGTCGTCGACGATCACGCTCTCCATGCCGAGCCGCTTCGCCAGCCGGCACTGGTCGAGGATGCGGCCTTCGTCGATCGCCTGGTGGAACGAGTACCAGCAGGAGTACAGGGGGCGCCTAGCGGCCTCGGGGACGAAGAGCGCGGGATATCCGCATTCCTCCTCCCAGAAGCGGACCGCGGCCTTGAGGGAGTCGTAAAAGGGGCGGTCGGAGAAATCGACGCGAATGACCGCGGAGTATTTTTCGAACGGCCCCGACGTCTGCGTGAAGAACCGCACCTCGGTGCTGATCTCGCAGGTGTGCTCACGGGCGCAGGTGCGGATCTCGCAGGCGTTCGCGGCGTCGGACAGGGCGACCGTCATCCGGTTGCGGCCTCCCGACGACACCAGCTGGTGCAGCGGAGCTCCCGAAGCGAGCCGCGAGGAGGTGACTCTCGGACGCCACGACGGCGCTATGTTCCGCTCGTATACCGACGACGCCGAGGACGTCGAGAATATGTCGGTGCACGGGATGTTCCATCCGACCTTCACCGTGCCGGGGAACGACGGACCTCCGGGGAATGCGATGTCGAGTCTGATAAGAGCGACGTCCGGGTCGCGCGGGTCGTCCGCCACCGACAGCAGCGTGTTCTCCGCGATCTCAGGCGGGGCCTCGAACCGTATGTCATGTTCGCACAGCTTCATTATGTTGAGCTCCTTTCGTGACGCGTATTTCTCACAGACAATGATACAACGCGCGTCGGGATTTGTCAACACCCGGCAGGAAAAAAGCGGGATACCGGGCGGTGCGGAGGTGACGACGGAGACGGCTGGAAGGGGGACGGAAAGAAATCATTGACATTTCGGCCGAACGATAATATAATAATACGGATAATTTGCGCGCTGCGCGCGCGGAACGGAGGTCTGAACAATGCAGACGGTAAAAACACTCAAGATCCACTTCGTTACGATAGCCGACCTCTACGATTTCGTCGAGATAGCCGAGAAGTACCCCTTCGACATAGTGCTCATGTCCGGCCACTACAAGGTGGACGGCAAGTCGCTGATGGGAATGTACTGCCTCGATCTTCTTCACGACATCGAGATGCAGGTCCATACCGACGGCGGCGAGGAGTTCTTCGCCGAGATCGACCGCTTCATAGTGAAGTGAATTTACGGCGGCGGCATCTGCCGCCGCCGCGTCATCCCTGTAAATGAACGGAAAAAACAAACTGATAAAAGATCCCGCCCTGACGTTCACCGCGGCCGCGGCATTTATCGCAGCGGCGCTCATGGTCGCCGCGGTGTTTTTCATGCCGGTCAGGGGAGGGTCGTTCGCGCCTTCCTCTGCTCCGGTGACGACGCTGTCCCCGGAGACATCCGCGCCGGCATGGGAGGACACGTCCGGAGATATCTCCTCCGCCGTTTCAACGGCCCCGGCAGGTTCGTCAGACGCTTCGGCGACAGCCGGTTCGTATGATGTAACGCCTTCAGGCGTTTCATCTGATGTAACTGCGTCAGAAGTTTCGCATGACGCATCGGCGCCGGCCGGTTCGTATGATGTAACGCCGTCAGGCGTTTCATCTGACTCCACGCCGTCATCAGGCCGGTCCGATGTGACGACCGGGAATACCGCCCCGAAGCCTGTGCTGAAGGTCGGGGTTTCGCCGACCACATACGCGCCCGGCACGAACGTTTATGTCGGAGCCGCGAAGGCCGCCGGCTTTACGGCCGTCATACTCCCTACGGTCTCGACCGAAGAGGAGGCGGCGAAGGTCATGGCCGGCCTCGACGCGATAATACTCACCGGCGGCGAGGACCTGGATCCCGCGTGGTACGGCGAGTCCGAGATCTCGCCCGGCATCAACGACATCAACGCCGTGCGCGACACATCCGACATGCTGTACATAAAGAAGGCGCTCGAGCTCGACATGCCGATGCTGTGCATCTGCCGCGGCATGCAGCTGCTCAACGTCGCCAGCGGCGGGACGCTCTATCAGGACCTCCCGATGCAGGTAGGGACGTCGGTCGTGCACCGTGACCCGAACCGGAGATATTTCGTGAACCACGTAATAACCGTCGCGGAGGGAAGCCTGCTACGGCAGCTCATCGGGGCACCGACGGCTGCCGTGAACTCATGGCACCATCAGGCCGCGAAGGACATCGGAGACGGCCTGAAGGTCACCGCGACGACGGCTGACGGGACCGTCGAGTGCATCGAGCTCGAAGGAAAGAGATTCGTCATCGGGACCCAGTTCCACCCCGAACAGCTCTATGCCGGCGGAAAAAAACAGTACCTGGCGTTTTTCACCTGTCTCTTCGACAGGGCGGCAGGGTACAGGGCCGACCGGGGTGCGTGAGAGACGGGCAGACCGCGGAAATGAAAGGCAGGCGACTGAAATGAAGAAGAAAATGTATCTTTCGACCACTCACTCGATAATGAGGAGCATATACGGACAGAGCCGCCGGTATACCGTCGAAGAGGCGGTGAAGGCTGTAAAGAAGGCCGGCTACGACAGGATCGACATCTCCCTGTGGGCGCTTTGCTCGCCCGGCGACATAATGACGGGCGCGAACTGGGAGGATGAGGTGGAGAAGATCGCTCTCGTGTGCGAGGAGCAGAAGCTGCCGGTCTGGCAGACCCACGGGAACACCGCGTCGGGACCGCAGTGGGACGATCCGAATTACGATTTCGACTATCTCAACATGACGAATCTCCGGTGCATAAAGGCCACCGCGATGCTCGGCGGAAAGTGGATGGTGGTCCATCCCAAGAACCTGCCGCACGACAAACTGTACAGCGCCGAAAAGGCGAAGCAGGCGAACATCGCCTACCTCGCGCCCTATATAGAGGCGGCGAAGAAGGCCGGGATCGGCCTTGCCGTCGAGAACATGGTCGACTACCGCGGATGGCGCAGGCGCTACTGCGGCGGCGACATATACGAGCTCATCGATCTCGTCGATACGATAGGGGACAGCTCCGTCGGGATCTGCCTCGACACCGGACACGCCCATCTCGGCGGGATGGACGTCGGAGCCTGCGTCAGGGAGATCGGGAGCCGCCTGCGCGCGACGCATATCAACGACAACCACCGCAACGGACAGGACGAGCACCTCTTCCCGTATTTCGGGACGATCGACTGGACCGACACCGTGCGCGCGCTGAAGGAGACCGGCTACACCGGCGATTTCGCCTACGAGGCCGGCTCGCAGCGCATCCCGCCCGAGACGAGGGAGACCTGGCTCAGATACACGGCGGGGCTCGGCAGGAAACTGCTGGCACTGGAATAACAGAAGGGAAAGACCGGGACGACATGAAAGCATTTGCCGCGCTGCCCGCGGGATACACGCGGGACACCTTCCTCACCGGGGAGAACATCGCGCTCGCGAGGAGCTTCGGCAGCCTCGAGCTGCCGGAAGGACCTGAAAAGCTGACGAAGGCCGACCTCATCGAAAAGCTCGGGGACTCCGACGTCCTGATCACCGGCTGGGGCTCGCCGAAGCTCGACGGAGAGGTCATCGACGCCGCGCCGTCGCTCCGCCTGCACGTCCACCTCTGCGGGACCGTCGTGCCCTACGACGCCGAAGAGGTGTGGGAGCGCG
Organism: Clostridia bacterium; assembly: GCA_017454675.1. Taxonomy (GTDB): domain Bacteria; phylum Bacillota; class Clostridia; order Oscillospirales; family CAG-272; genus CAG-390. The sequence continues at coordinate 26,536 of JAFTCN010000008.1, read as the reverse complement.
GAGTGAAGGTCATATCGGGCAACTATTATTTCGCCGAATCGGTGGCCGAGGGGACTGTGGGATATATCATCGCGGCCCAGCGCGAGCTGCCGTACTACTGCGAAAGGCTGGGGAAGGAGCGGATCTGGAAGGGATCGCGCGACATAAACCGCGCGCTGCTCGGCAAGACCGTCGGGATCGTCAGCTACGGCACGATCGCCCGGCACCTCGTGCGGATGCTGCAGCCCTTCAGGGTGAGGATACTCGTGTACGACATCGTTCCGCTTCCGGCAGCCGACAAAGAAAGATACGGCCTGGAGCAGGCCTCACTTGAGCGGGTCTTTTCCGAGAGCGACATCGTGACGGTGCACACACCGCTCTACGACGCCACGCGCGGCCTCGTGAGCCGTGAGCTCATAGACATGCTGAAGCCCGACGCCCTCTTCGTCAACACCTCGCGCGGAGAGATCATCGACGAGGACGCGCTGGCCGACAGGCTGGCGACGGGGGAGATCAGGGCTGTCCTCGACGTCTACCGCAAGGAGCCGCCTCCGCCTGAGAGCAGGCTCTACGGGATGCCGAACCTCATCATGATGCCGCATATGGCCGGCCCGACGGTCGACCTGCGAAGCTACATAGCTCACGAACTGATCGGCGAGGCCCACGGGTTCATCGATCAGGATAAGCCGCTGATCCATGAGATTACCCGCGAAGCCGCCGCGCACATGAGCCGTCGCTGACGGGCGGCCGTATGACTGAAAACAGCGGAAGGAGACATAAAATGAACAACGGAGAATACAGGGACCCCGGACAGGGACAGACCTTCTATCAGCCGGTGAGGCAGCAGTCGAGGCTGGGACTCGTCGCGATGATCCTCGGCATCGCCGGTCTCGCGACCGGCACCCTCGAGTGCTCGGTGGCCGCGATCATACTCGCCTGCTTCGCGAAGAGCCGCGACGGAGAGTATAACGTCCGGTCGAAGACCGGGCTCATCACCGGCATCGTCGGTGCCGCGCTGTGCGCGGTAAGGATGGTGCTGATGTTAGTCTGCGGTCTGTTATGGGTCGGCACGCTTTCGGCGCTGCTCGCGGGGCTGCTCGACGGTATCGCGGAAAACGGCGTCCGCGTCGCGGTCGCAGCGGGGCTCCTGTTCTGAATCATTCCGGCGCGGTTTCCGCGCCGGAATTATTTATTACCGAAAATACTGGAAGGACCTGGAAATGATAAGACCGGGTGTTGTGGGGACAGGACGCGGCGACCGGCGCGGAGCAGGCCCGGCCCGTCAGATGTTCCGGTGCGGCGGGAAGGGCGAGAGCCTGTCGTCGGCGAAGCGGGCGCGGGCGGCCCTGTCCCTGAAATCGGGGATGTCGAAGGGCATTCCGCCGTTCTGCACCGACCGCCAGCCGAGTATGCCGAGCGCGGACATCGAGCACGCCGTGTAGACGTCGGGGAAGGGGGATCTCTTTCCTTCGCAGGCTTCAAGGAAGTACCTCATCACCCAGTAGTCGCCTCCGCTGTGCCCGCAGCCCTCTGCTGCGGAGCCGTCATCGGCCCATTCGGCCTCGTATATCCGGTCGGCCGAGGTCACGCCTTCGGGCAGCGACCATTCGTTGTAGCACAGGCGGACGTGCGTGCTGCCGAGCCCGCGGACAGTCTCCGCGGAGCCTTCGGTGCATGAGAGGCGGAACCAGTTGCTGCGCGGCGACATATAGCACGAACCGGCGACTCTCATCACGGCGCCGCCCGTCGTCCTGACCATCATGATGCCGGCGGCGTGAGGCCTGATCCTCCCGAACTGCGCGGCCCTTTCGGGGTCGTCGAGTGCTGCCATCGCCGTGACCCTGACGGGCAGCTCTCCGGTCATGAAGATGAGCGGCCCGATCGAATGAGAGCAGTAGTAGGTGACGGGAAGGAAGGTCCGCCAGTGTGTCCCCGGCGACGCCGGAGGCGCCTCCGGCGGCTTTACCGGGTGGACGTATTCGCCCTCGGCGAAGACGAGCTTCCCGAGCGTCCCGCTCTCATAGAGGCGCTTCAGCTCGAAATTGCTTTTCGTATACGGATAGTTCTCGGCCATCATATAGACGGCCCGGCTCTCCTCGGCCGCTTCGCAGAGCCCGACGGCCTCCGACATCGTTCCGGCGGCGGCGGTCTCGCTGAGCACGGCGTATCCCGCGCGGAGCAGTCTCGACGCCGCGGCGGCGTGCTCGTGGAAATAGTTGCACAGCACGACGGCGTCGAACTTCCCCGACGAGAGGAACTCTTCGGCGTCGGTGTAGACGGCGGGGAAGTCGCCGGCGGCGGCGCAGATGCCGCGGACTTCATTAAGCTTTCCGAGGTTTGCGTCGCACAGGGCGGTCACCCGGATGTCGAGCCCGGCACCGTATACCGTCTTTGCGCAGGTCCTGCCGCGTCCGCAGCCGAAGATTCCGATATTCAGGCTCACAGATATCACCTCCGTTGCGATGTACCGGACCCCGCGGTCCGGAAAAAGAAAACTCCTCCCGGTCCTGTTCCGCCGGGAGGAGAAAAACTGGCCTACCCGACAGGATTCGAACCTGCGACCTCAAGAGTCGGAGTCTTGCGCGCTATCCAGCTGAGCCACGGGTAGATGTGACAGCTTTATTATTATACAACCGCGCGGCCGCGAAGTCAAGTGAAATCGCGCATTTGTGCCCCGCGGCGGGCCGGAAAAGACGGATTTCCGCTTATTAATAATATTTTCCGGCTGTTATTTCATTTTTCTCTTGACAAATCCCGCTTTTACGGTTTATAATATTACGTCATTGTGTATTGGCAGTCATGTCGAAACAAGCGAAAGCTTCCGACAAAAACGAACGGGAGGTGCCGAAATGCTCAGAACTTACCAGCCTAAGAAGCGCCAGCGTCAGAAGGAACACGGTTTCAGAAAAAGAATGAAGACACTGGACGGAAGAAACGTACTCAAGAGAAGGCGCGCAAAGGGAAGAAAGAGACTTTCATACTGAACTGATCCTTCATAGAGCAACCTGTCAGATCCGGCGGCCGTCAACGGCAACGCCGGATTTTCAGGCTGTGAACGCGGAGCGGGGGACGCCGGCGTCCCCGCCCGGACCCTAGCCGGGACAGAGATACGGAACATAAGACGCGGAAGCGGCTTGATCAACATGAAGAATACACCGATCACAGAGAATTTCCTTTTTCAAAAAGCATACGCGAAAGGCAGAAGGCAGGCCGGAAAGTACACGGCCGTCTATATTCTGCGCGACCTGAAGAACCGCAGGTTCGTGGCTTCCGACCCGCTCAGGCGTCCGCTGAACAGGCTTGGAGTGACAGTCGGGAAGAAGACCGGCGGGGCCGTCGAGCGCAGCAGGGCGAAGCGGCTGATCAGGGACTCGTACAGGCTTATCGAAAAGGAACACGGCGGGGAACTCGAGCACGGATATCTGGTCGTTATAGCCGCACGGCAGAGCATTGCCGGAGCGGGCTGCGGCGACGTGAGAAAAGACCTGGAGAGGTCTTTTTCGAAGCTCGGTATCCTGAAAAAGGAAGCGGGTGCCCCGTGAAGCGCGCAGCAATCGGACTTGTCAAACTGTACAGAAGGCATATCTCGCCCTTAAAACGTCACCCGGCATGCAGGTTCACGCCCACATGCTCTGCCTACGCCGTCGAGGCGTATGAAAAACGCGGCTTTCTGGCCGGCACCGTGCTTACGGTCTGGAGAGTGCTGCGGTGCAATCCGTTTTGCACCGGAGGCTACGATCCGGTCCCCGAACGCGGGTTCCGGCGGGTAAAAAGGGAAGATCTGCTGGAGGGCATCTCGCTTGCTGCGGAAGACCCGGCTTCCGGTCCCGGGGGTGCGGTTACGGGAACGGAAACAGATACGGAATAAAAAACGGGAGCACGGCACCGGGCGGACCGGAGACCGTGAAAGATCAGATTATCGCACCGCACGATTTGACACAGGAGAGGAAATCCCGCACTGCCGCGGGAAAAAAAGAGAACGACAATGATTGATACCATCCTTTGCTGGATAGGTTCCTTCCTCGGCTGGCTCGACAAGGTGACCGGCAACTATATGATTGCCCTTTTCCTTTTCGCACTCATCGTCGAGATACTTATGCTGCCTTTCAGCATCATTCAGCAGAAGAATCAGATCAAGCAGGCAAAACTCAGGCCAAAGGAGATGGCCATAAGGAACCATTACAAGGGCAGGAACGACAAGGTCACCCAGCAGAAGGTCACGGAAGAGATCCAGAAGATGTACCAGGACGAGCACTACTCGCAGTTTTCGGGCTGCCTGCCGATGCTCCTCCAGCTTCCGGTCATCCTGGCTCTCTATCAGGTGATCATCGACCCGCTCCACTACGTCCTCGGCGTCGCCAAGGACGCGATCTCGGCCATGCAGAGCTTCATCTCGTCGCAGGTCGAGGCCGGCATATTCGACGCCTCATTCACGTCGAGCCGCGGCTCGATCGCGCTCATCAACAAGCTCGGTGAAAAGGGGATCGAATTTTTTAAGGGAGTCGTCGAATACTGCGACGGCAGTGCCGACATCAAGATGGCCGGAGCCGACGTCTACTCCGCCTTCGAACAGATCATGGGCAAGCTCCCGAACTTCAGGGCTCTCGGGATCAACCTCGCTGAGACGCCGTCGATAAAGCAGCCGAGCTGGCTGTGGCTCGTACCCGTTCTCACCTTTCTCGTATACTTCGGAAGCATGAAGCTGACCCGCAGGTTCAGCTATCAGCCCAAGTCGGGCGATCAGGCCACCGACAGGGCTACCGGATGCTCGAACAACGTGATGGATGTAATGATGCCGCTCTTCTCGGTATACATCACGTTCATCGTTCCCGCCGCCATCGGCGTATACTGGATCTTCAAGAGCATAATCGGCACGGTGAAGCAGTTCATACTGCACAAGGTCATGCCGGCGCCGGTGTTCAGCGAAGAGGAATACAAGGCCGCCGAACGCGAGTACGCGGGCAAAGCTCCGAAAGACACGAAGAAAAAGCTCGACCCGAACGAAATGGGTTCCGACCCGAACTCGCTCTTCAGACAGGATGCTGAGGACTACGTCTCACCCGAAGAAGAGGCCGAGATCGCACGCCGGCTGGGAGCCGGCGACGCCGAGGAAAGACCCGCCGAGAAAAAGAAGGACGGCGGCCTGATAGATCAGGCGCCGCTGAAAAAGTAAAGCGGAAGCAGACGTTTTCCGCGAATCTTCAAGGAAAAATGCATCATGGAATTTGAGAAGGATATCGAAAGAGAAGAAGACGCCGCCGGAGCAGGCAGGCAGAAATTCACCCGCAGAGAGATCACGGTCAGGGCAAAGACGGTCGAAGACGCCGTCGCGCAGGCCGCGGCCGAGTTCGGAGCGGACGCGTCGTCGGTCGAGTACACCGTGACTTCCGAGGGCAAGCGCGGTTTTCTCGGCATCGGCGCCTCCGAGGCTGAGATCGTCGCGAGGTTCGTTCCGGCGGGAGAGAAGAACGCCGTGAACTTCATAAAGACCGTCGTGAACGACATGCAGATGAACGCTGAAGTGACGAGCGGATACAACGAAGAGGGCGACCTTGAGATCAACGTCGTCGGCGAGTCCGCCGGCATACTCATCGGTCATCACGGCGACACGCTCGACGCCCTGCAGTACCTCGTCAATCTCGCCGCCAACAAGCGTGAGAACGGCGTGCGCGGCGACTTCATCAGAGTCAACCTCGACGTCGAAGGCTACAGAGCAAAGCGCGAGGAGGCCCTCCGCACGCTTGCGCGCAGGAACGCGGAGAAGGTCCTGAAGTACAAGAAGAGCATCATGCTCGAGCCGATGAGCCCCTACGAGAGACGGATCATCCACTCCGAGGTCCAGCAGATCCCGGGAGTCTCGACGAACTCGATCGGCAGCGAGAACAACCGCAAGATAGTCATCTATCTCGACGCCGGCAAATCCGCCGACTGACATGCGGCGGTAAGACACAAAAAAACACGGGAGCGCCCGGAGCGCTCCCGCGTTTTTTTGTGTCTGTTATTTTCCGACGCAGAACGATGAGAAGATCTTTTCGGTGACATCGGCGGAGACCGCGCCGGCCCCTCTGCCGTCGAGCTCCGAGAGGGCCCCTGCGGCGTCCTCCAGGCACACCGAGAGTATGTCGGCGGAATAACCGTCATCAATGGCCCTGCGGGCCGCACGGAGGCCGTCAGCCGCCCTGTCGAGGGCGTCGCGCTGTCTGGCGCTCGCAACGACGGCGTCCTCGGCGATGTCGATGCTGCCGTCGATGAAGAGCGCTTCTGTCATCTTTATCAGTTCGTCGAATCCGGAGCCGTCGAGCGGGGAGATGCGGAGCCTGTGCGGGAACGTCTCCCACAGAGATACCGCGTCAGGGTGCGCGGGCAGGTCCGACTTCGAGAGCAGTGCGACCGTCTCTCCCTCTCTTCTGTCCCGCAGGCTCCCGGCAAGGAGCAGGTCGTCGTCCGACGGGGGAGTCGGGCCGTCTATCATATAGAGGACGAGCTCGGCGCCGGCGATCCCCGCGCGCGCCCGGTCCATGCCTATCGCCTCGACGGGATCGGCCTGACCGCCGTGTATCCCGGCGGTGTCGGAGAGGAGCAGCGTGACGTCCCCCGCCGCGACCTTCGCGGTGAGCGTGTCGCGCGTTGTGCCGGCTATGTCGGTGACGATGGCGTCGTCGCGGCCGGTGAAGCGGTTGAAGAGGGTGCTCTTGCCGGTGTTGGTGTTGCCGCATATGACGGCGGGGATGCCCTCCGCGACGGCCCGCCCGGTGCGGTAGCTCATACGGAGAGCGTCGGTCTTTTCCGTCAGCGACGACAGCCGCTCCGCGAGTTCGTCGTCGGGCATGCTCCCGAGATCCTCCTCGGGGAAGTCGATGCGCACGTATATGTCGGCCAGCAGCGACGTTATTCCGTCCCTCAGCGACGAGCAGGCCTCCGCCAGCTTTCCGTTCATTCCCGAGTGCGACAGCCGGAGCTGGGCGTCGGTGCCGGCGTCGATGAGCAGCCCCAGCGCCTCGGCTTCGGTAAGGTCTATCCTTCCCGACGCGAAGGCCCGGCGGGTGAATTCGCCGCGTTCGGCCTGCCGCGCTCCCGCCGCCAGCGCGGCGGCAAGCACGGCGCGGGTCACGAGGATCCCGCCGTGGCAGGTGATCTCGAGGGTGTCCTCACCGGTGAACGACCGTGGACCGCGGAAGAATACAGCGAGCCCGGTGTCTATGTACTCCCCGGGCTCAGCACCGCCGGGGCGGCAGATCCTGCCGTAGACCGCGGTGCGGGGACGTTCGTCCGGGTGCGCAGCGCCGGCCGGGAGGAAGATCTTTCTTCCCACCCCGGCCGCGTCCGGTCCGGATATCCTGATGAGCGCCACTCCGCCCCTGCCCGGAGGCGTGGAGACCGCCGCGACGGTATCGAGCGCGCGGAAAGCGGGATCTGAGAGGGGCGGTGAAGGGTAAAGGTCAGGCATTTTCGCCTTTTCCGGCCTTTTTCGGCGTCTTTTCGGCAGAACGGCGTCCGTGCGAGCACAAAAGCTCGAGAGAGCGCGGGATAACACCGATCTTCACTTCCGGCACGTCGGGGGCGAGTTCTCCGTCGAGCGACCAGTCGGTGCCCTCCGGCAGACTGAAGCTTATCTCAGACGCCCGCAGGAAGACGAACATGTCGGATCCGAGGTCGGACGAAGCCGCGGCCGCGATGAGCCGGTTGAACTCGTTTATGTCGTTCGGCTTGTATGCCAGCACGATCTCGAGTTTGCCGTCGCCCATGTCGACGAGAGTCCTGTCGAGCTTGACGATCTTGCCGACCGAATATGTGTTGCAGACGCCTCCGAACACGAAGTCGCCCTCGATCCTTTTGCCGTCGGCGACGCATACCGTGTGGATCGGCCTGATCCTGAAGAAGTCGCCGATCCCGTGGAGCACGTAGGCGAGATAGCCGAGGGCGTTCTTGACCGACTGCGCCGCTCCGTACGACGACTGCGAGAAGGCGCCGAACGAGGCGATGTACGAGAATGTGCGGGAGTCGCCGAACCTGCCGGTGTCGATCGGCAGCAGAAGGCCCTCGCGCATCGACAGCGCGACGTCCGTCGCGGCCTCTCCCGGGTCGAGCGGGATGCCGAGGCCCGACGCGAAGTCGTTCGTCACGCCTGTCGGGATGTAGCCGACGGGCAGCGACACCCCGGCGGATATCATGCCGCAGTTAACCTCGTTGAGCGTGCCGTCGCCGCCGAGGCAGATGATGCCGTCGTATTTCCCCGACTCCGCCGCGGCAGCCGCGAGTTTGCCCGCGTGACCGCGGTATCTCGTGTACCTGACGGTCGGCTGGACGCCTCCCGAGGTCAGACGGTCGATCACGGTGAAGAGCGAGTCCCTGGCCTTGAGAGTACCTGATACGGGATTGACGATCATAAACGCGTTTTTCATTTTACGTATTCACCTCTCTGCGGCCGTCTCACCGTCCACGCCGCTGTCTGCGGCTCCGGACCCGGTCACGGCCGTTCTGTATTCTTCGTATGTGAGCAGTATCCCGAGCGCGCGGCGGAAGGCTCCCGCGCTCATACCGGGCGGCAGGCCGAACCTCGCCCCCAGGCGGTCGCGCGCTTCCGCGCTGCCGGGCAGCCCGGTAAGGCCGTCGGCCATGAGGTCGGCCGCCGTGATCTTCCTTGCGGGGCGCTCAGCGGCGGCTTCCGCGCCGGATGGGCGCTCACCGCCCTGCCCGTCGCCCCTGCCGGAGGTGTCTGTCACGCAGCCTTCGGCGAGCCGTGAGAAGAGATCCCGCAGTGTCTGCCGGTCGGTCCCCTCGACGCCCAGCACCCCCTCTGCCGAGGGGGCTTTTTTTCGTTTCTCCATGCCTTCGACGCGCGGCACGTACAGCCTTATCTGGCGGTCGGGCGGTATCATTCCGCATATCTTCGAGCGGATGACGCCGCCGGCGCCGTCGGGATCGGTCAGGATAACGACAGGCGTCTTTTTAGCGAGAGCGCGTATGAGAGCCTGCTTTTCGGTGTCGCGGAATATGCCGAAGCCTTCGGTGGTCACGATGGCGGGGGCATCGATGACAGAGTCGACGCGCAGGCTGTCGTACCTGCCCTCGACGATCACGGGATACGGGATCCTTATCTTCTCCCGGCGCGGCGCGGCGCCTTCTTTTCCGTTTCGCAAAGGTCCCGTCATCTCATTCACCGGAAGCCTTTCCGCCGCCTCTGACGATGTCCCCCTCGAGGGGCGAGATGTCTCCGCCGACAGAGGCGAAGAACACCATCCCGGGATGCGGCGCCGACGTTACCGGGTTTCCTTCGGCGTCGAAGAGGCTCCGGAAGACGAACGGTATCCCGGTGCGACCGGGCGTCAGGAGCTCCGCGGAATCGCCGGCGGTCACCCGGTTCTTCTGTATGAATCTGAACACGCGCTCCCCGCGAGCCGCGGCTCCGGCCGCGGCTCCCCCGGGGATGTCTCCCGGCGCCGAGACGGCGAGGAAGGGGCGTTCTCTTATGTAATCCGTGTCACGCACGACCTGCGCGTTCTCCGCGGGCGTGACGTGCAGGAAACCGGTGCAGTATTCTCTGTGCGAGACCGATTCAAGCTCCCGCATGAGGGAGGGGTCCGGCCTGAAGTCTTCGGGAACTCCTCCGGCGCGGACGTGATCCGCGAGGGCATCGACGGCGATGCGGTACGCCCCCGTCACGGCGGCGGCGTAGTATGCGGATTTCACTCTGCCTTCGATCTTAAACGACGCAGCTCCCGCGGCGGCAAGCTCTCCGATAAAGTCGATGAGACAGAGGTCCTTCGAAGACATTATGAAGGTCCCGTACCTGTCCTCCTCCACCGGGATCGGCTGCCCCGGCCGCTTTTCCTCGATGAGCGCGTAGTTCCAGCGGCAGGGCTGGGCGCATTCGCCGCGGTTGGCGTCGCGGCCGGCGAGGGCGTTCGAGAGCAGGCAGCGCCCGCTCCAGGAGACGCACATCGCGCCGTGGACGAAGACCTCGAGCGAGACGGATCCCGGAAGCGCCGCCCTGATAGCGGAGATGTCCGAAAGGCCGAGCTCTCTCGCCAGCACGAGACGTGAGGCTCCGGCCGCGGCGTACGCGAGAGCCGTGCGGGGGCTCGTCACGCCGGCCTGGGTGGATATGTGTATCTTCGCGCCGGGCATGACCTCGCGAATCAGCGAGATCACTCCCGGGTCGGCGGCGATGAAGCCGTCGATCCCCATGCCGGATATGTTCCGGAGGAAGCGCTCAAGTCCCGGGTATTCGTCGGCGCGGGGAAGGGTGTTGACGGTCAGGTAGAGCTTCTTTCCGCGCGCGTGCATGTAATCCGACGCCTCGCCGAGCTCCTCCTCGGAGAAGTTGGCGCAGGCGGAGCGAAGGCCGTATCTCTTTCCGGACAGGTATACGGCGTCGGCGCCGAAGCGCTCCGCCGTCCTGAGCTTTGCCGGGTCGCCGGCGGGAGCAAGCACTTCCGGCTTTACGAAGGCCCGCGGGGTCCCGGCCGCAGCTGTATTCATTTTACCTGTCCGATCTCAAAGCTTCCGTCGGGGCCGACCGAAACTCTGACTTCTTTTTCGGCGCAGTTGAAGAACCGGCCCCTGTAGTCGGGCCTGTTCTTCGCGGTGTGCTTCGATGCTGTCTCGATGAGAGTCGTCGTGAGTATGTTCTTCGGGTGCAGCGAGAGCACGCCTTCCATCGCGTGGTCGCGGGCCATGCCGTGGTGCGGCCACTTCATGAGGTCGGGGGCGTCGCCGACGCTGTCGGCCCAGAGGCTGAGCATGCGGTCGAAGCTCTCGTCGGTGATCTCCGTCGTGCGCTTCATGCAGTCGCCGGAGAAGAGGATCCGCCTTCCGGCATAGGATATCTTCATCCAGAGCGACGCCGAATTGATGACGCATGTCCCGATCCTCGGCGAGTTTGCGTCGCCGCCGAAATATCCGTTCACTATGACCCGCTCGATGAGCGAAGGGTCAGCCCAGTCGCAGTCCGGCGGGTAAAGTGTGATCTCGGCCCTGTGCTCCCCCTCATCGGGGAAGAAGAAACGGACAGGACCGCAGCCCCGGTCGGCAAAGCCGGTCTCTGTGACTGCGGCCGACGGCTGGTATCTCTTCAGCGCTTCTGCCAGTCTCGGCCGGTATTTCTCGTCTCCGTTGTCCTTCGTTCCCTCCGGCAGAGAGCAGGATGAGGGCGTGTATATCCTGTCGAATATGAATCCGGGGTCGGGCATTACCGTGTCGAGCACGGCGCTGACGTGGTCGATGTGGAAGTGCGAGAGCACCCATACGACGTGCATCGGAGCGTCGGGCGAGACCGCCTCCTTTACCTCGAGCATGCGCGACAGCAGATCGCGGCTGCCCGGCATCCCGCCGTCGTGGATGAGCATATGCCGGTCGAGGACGAACATGAATCCGTCCGATTTGACGAAATCGGGCAGAGTGGGGAAGACGCAGCGGAGCACTCCGTCGGTCTTCGCGGTATCACTTATCTTGAACATTCCGCTTCCTTTCAGTTAACTGAGATGTGATCGAAATAGCCGATCCTTGTGACCTCCGCAGCGTCGGCCGCGGAGTCGGCGGTGAGCCCTCCGAGTTTTGCCTCCTCGGCTTCGACGTCGGCGAGTTTCGGCCTCGTTTTCGGGTGACGCGGCGTGAAGAGCACGCAGCAGTCCTCGTACGGCAGCACCGACGTTTCATAGCTGCCGATCTTCCGCGCAGTCCCGATGATCTCCTCCTTGTCGAGCCCGATGCAGGGCCGGAAGACCGGCACCGACACCGCGCTGCCCGTCACCTTCAGAGCCTCCATCGTCTGCGACGCCACCTGTCCCAGGCTCTCGCCGGTGATCAGCGCCCCGCAGCCGCCCGCGACTGCCAGCCGCTCGGCTGCGCGCATCATGTATCTGCGCAGCAGGAGGGTGAAGTATTCCTCGCTGCAGTGCTTTGCGATCTGTTCCTCGATCTCTGTGAGAGAAACCGAGTAAAGCCGCAGGCTGCCGTTCCAGCGGCTGAGTATCCTGGCCAGCGCTATGACCTTCTCCTTCGCCTGTATTCCGGTGTACGGCGGCGTCTCGAAGTACACGGCGTCCAGCTTTACGCCGCGTTTCGCCATCATCCAGCCCGCGACGGGAGAATCGATCCCGCCCGAGAGCAGGAGCATCGCCCGCCCGTTCGAACCGACGGGCATGCCTCCCGCGGCGCGCACCTTGTCGGCGCCGACGTAGGCGAAGTTCTCGCGGATGTCGCACCTCACGGTGACGTCGGGGTCGTGCACGTCGACCCGAAGGGAGGGGAAGGCCCCGAGGATCCTCGCCCCAAGTTCGGCGTTGATATCCGCCGAGTGCATCGGGAAGCGCTTGTCGGCGCGTCTCGCCTCGACCTTGAAGGTGCGGGCGGCGCGCAGCCGCTCGCCGAGGTACGAGACCGTCAGCGACGCTATTTTTTCGAAATCGTGCCCGGTCGCGGCCGAGCGGCATACCGCCGCGATGCCGAAGGTGGTCATCGCGATCCCGTAGGCTGCGGAGTATTCGGCGTCTGTCGGCTCATAGCCGGGCGCCGGCTCGATGTACATGACGCTCTGGCCTTTTCTCACGGTGAACTTGCCGTGTCCTATGCCGCCGAGCCGGTATTTCAGCTCGTTCGACAGCAGGGCCTCGAAGGAGCTGCGGTTGGCTCCCTTGAGCATCATCTCGCCGTATTTGCAGAGAAATATTTCGCGCATTTCCTGTAACCGTTCTTTCCGGTATCCCAAAATTATAAGCTGCTGCTCCCGGTCCCGGCCGGCGGCGCGGTCAGTTGACGTAGTAGTTCGGGAAGAGCTTCTCCCAGACCTTCATGCAGCCGATCGTGTCGGCGATCGATGTGTGGGCGATGCCGTCCCATTCGATCCCGAAGCATGCCATGGCGTCGGTGAGGCTCGCGTGGGTGACGTCGGGGCGGTGCTCCTGGGCGTATCTCACGAACTCGGCGGCGCAGTCGCGGACCTTTTTCTTGAGCTCGTCGCGCTCCTTCTCGGTGTCGTAGATGTTCTTGATGTGGCTGTAGTCGGTCGACACCCCGTAGGCGATGATGTTGTCGGCTCCGGCGAAGATCTCCTTGATCTTCGGGGTGAGATCGGCGAGCGAGGGGGCGTCGGCGACCATTTCTGGGGTGATCCCGTGGATCTTCTCGGTGCGCTTCCATTTTTTCGTGTGGACCGGCTTTACCAGCTCGTCCATCAGTTTCTCGCCGAAGGCGTTGTAGATGCTGACCGACAGTATCTCGTCGTGATCGTAGAAGCCGGTGAGCTCGAGGTCGAAGAAGAGCACTCTCGACCTGTCGGCTCCGTATGACGCGTTCCTGTAGGCGTCTCCCTCTTCGCGGCGTTTGGCGAGGTCCTCCTCGTAGCATGCGCGGCAGAGCTTGCGGCGGAATCTCACGTCCTTTCCGCACTTGACGCAGAGCAGCGGCTGTCTGACCGTCGTCTGCTTGTCGTAGAAATAGAGGACCGATCTGTCGCCCGAGCGCCGGGTGAAGGCGACGGGCTCTTCGAAGAGCTCGAGGTGCATGGCCGCCAGGCGTTCGGCGGTGTAGTAGCCTCTGGCGGCGGCCTTCTTTATCGTCATCCTCCGGATGACGCTTCCCGAAGGCAGCGTGAGCTCCTCCTGCCTGCCCTCGGGGTTATACCACGATTCGGGATCTTCTTCGGCGACCGAATCCGAGTCGAACCAGATCTTGATGCTTCCGTCGTTGAACTGTGAATAGGCAACGGGGTTGCCCGACGGGGTCAGGTGCATCATCCTGATGGTCGTGCGGTCGAGCAGATTGCCCGACTGCGCGGCGCGTGCTCCGGTCTGCGTTACCGTAGCGCCGGAGCGCAGTTTGACTGTGTCTTTCAAAACTGAGTGACCGTCTCTTTCGTATATAGATGCCGGCTCCTGCCGGATTGATATCTCTTCTTATCCTGCGGTCCCGTCAGAAATAGTAGTTTTCCCTGACGGTGCTGATCTTTCGGCTCTTCTTTATGTCTTCGTTGACCTCGATGCTGTCGGCGAGCTCCTTCGTTTTGCCCTCGATATAACCGACGAACAGCGGTGTCTTGATGTATTCCTTCAGCGGAACGTAATTCCCGAGCGACGAATCGTAGAAGTTGAAGAAATCGCTGTTTGCCGACTTTTTCCAGGCCCCCTCGTCGAGCGGCAGGCGCAGGAAGATGTGTATCGAATTGCCGAGCTCGAGCTTCTTCACCTTGCCGATATCGGTCTCCGAGACAGCCTTGAAGATGGCGTCGGCGTCCTCGCCGCCGTAGAGCACCTGGTCGCGGCAGAGATAGATCCCCGACGTGTAGCTCTCGCTCTCGCTGTTCTCGTTGTACTCCTTCACGAGGTCGTCGAAGGATGTCCCGCCGGCTGCTGCCTTGGCGTAGGCCTCGTCGGCCCTGGCCTTGGCCGCGGCGGTCTCGGCCGCGCTCATGTCGCGGTACGAGATGTTGCCGCTGTCGTCGGTGATGTAGGTGCCGTCGTCGCTCTTCTCGGGGCACTCGTTGATGAAGATGCAGATCTGGGCGAAGCGGACATAGTTGTCCTGATAGTATTTCTCGACCGACGCGTCGGTGATCGCCTGCTCGCCGCCCGCTCCGAAGAGGTGATCCTGGAGCACTGTGATCTTCTTGTCGATGAGATAGCACTCGCGCAGCGTCTTCTCGTTGATGCCGTACTCCTGGAGCACGGCGTTGAACTCGGTCTTGCTGCCCGACGCGTACTTCTCGCGGAGCCCGGCTATCGCGGAGTCGACCTCTTCGGTGTCGGCTGACGAAAGGGAAAGTCCGAGCTCTCCGAAGAGGTGGAGCGACGTGAGATAAGTCAGCGCGTTCTGGTATATATATTCGCTGAAGACGTCGTCGTAGGTCTCGCCGCTGTCGCTCTCGAGCTTCCAGAAGTCGTCGAGCGAAGCCACGCCGTAGGTGCTCTTCACCGAGCTGCCGTAGGCGTAGGCGAACTGCGCCTTGTATCGCGAGAGCCAGAAGACGAACATGTTCTCGGTGATCTCGGTCCTGCCGAGGCGGAGAAAGACGTCCCCCGTGCCCGAACATCCGGCGAAGAGCATCAGCGGCGCGAGCAGCGCGGCGGCAAGTATTAAGGTGATGGCGCGTGTGCGGGGGCGGGAAAGTCTCCCGCGGGCGGTTTTTCTGATAGATGACATGTCTCTGTATCCTCCGTGCGGCCGCGCGGCCGCATTTCCGGTCATATGCCCTTCAGACGGGCGTATTTGTTAAAGAGTTCGAAGACGTACGCGGGCGCTTCGCTCTCTCGCGGCACCCTCAGGATGACGGCGGGGGAGTCCCCCGGTATCGCCCTGATCTTTCCGCGGAGCATCTGCGACAGCTGCCCCCAGGCCTCCGTATCGAAATTCTTCTGCGAGATGCGGACCTCGGTCCCGTTCTGCGTGATCGAGCTCACGCCCAGGCGTTCGGCCCTGCTCCGCAGCAGCGCGACGTCGAGCAGCTCGGCCGCCGGGTCGGGCGGGCTCCCGTACCGGTCGGTCATCTCGTCGAATATGTCGTCGCAGTCCTCCTTCGAGGCCACGTGCGATATCCGCTTGTAGAGCGCCATCCTCTGCGAGGCCGACGGTATGTATGACGCGGGCAGGTGGGCGTCGGTCCTCAGCGTCACCGAGCATTCAGTCTCCGTCTCGGGCTCGCCGGAACTCTCACCCTTCTCCTCGAGGATCGCGCGGTTCAGCAGCTTGACGTACAGGTCGTACCCGACGGCGTCCATATGCCCCGACTGCTCTGCCCCGAGAATGTTCCCGACGCCCCGCAGCTCCATGTCTCTCATGGCGATGCGGAATCCGGCGCCGAACTCGGCGTACTCGCGTATCGCCTCGAGACGTTTTTCCGCGATCTCGCTCAGTGCCTTGTCCTTCGGGAAGGTGAAATAGGCGTATGCTCTCCTCGGAGAGCGACCCACGCGTCCGCGCAGCTGGTGCAGCTGCGACAGCCCCATGCGGTGCGCGCCGGTGACGATGAGCGTGTTGGCGTTCGGCAGGTCGATGCCCGACTCGATTATCGTGGTGCAGACGAGGATGTCGACCGACCCCTCCGTCATCGCGCGCCAGATGTCCTCGATGTCGTCCTTTTCCATCCTGCCGTGCGCGACGGCTATCCTGGCTTCCGGAAAGGTCTTTTTCAGCGAATCCGCGACGCCGTATAACGTCTCGATGTAGTTGTGCAGGTAGAACACCTGCCCTCCCCGCCGCAGTTCGCGCCTTATCGCCTCGGCGAGGATCATGTCGTCGTGCTCGAGCACGTATGTCTGCACCGGAAGCCTGTCGGTCGGAGCCTCGTCGAGCACGGAGATGTCGCGGATGCCGGTCATCGCCATGTTGAGCGTGCGGGGGATGGGGGTCGCGCTGAGAGAGAGGACGTCGATGCCCGACGACCTCTGCTTTATCTTCTCCTTCTGCGCGACGCCGAAGCGCTGCTCCTCGTCGACGACCAGAAGTCCGAGGTCACGGAAAGTGATGTCCTTCGAGAGCAGGCGGTGAGTCCCGATCAGAAGATCGACGTCCCCTCTCGCCGTGCGCTCGATTATCTTCTGCTGCTCCCCGCGGCTGCGGAAGCGGCTGATCATCTCGATGTTCACCGGGAAGGAGCGCATCCTGCTGACCGCGGTGCGGTAGTGCTGCAGCGCCAGGATCGTCGTGGGGACGAGCATGGCGGCCTGCTTGCCGTCGAGGACGGCCTTGTAGATCGCCCGGAAGGCGACCTCTGTCTTGCCGTATCCGACGTCGCCGCAGAGCAGCCTGTCCATCGGGGCGCTCTTCATCATGTCGCGCTTGATGTCTCCGGCCGCCTCGAGCTGCGCCTCGGTCTCCTCGAACTCGAAGGCCTCCTCGAACTCGCGCTGGAAGGCGTCGTCGGGCGGGAAGGCGTGGCCGGGAAGCCGGCTGCGCTCCGCATAGAGCTTTATGAGGTCTCCTGCGATCTTCTTCAGCGACGCCTTCGCCCTGGATTTAGCCCTGGTCCACTCGCCTCCGCCGAATTTCGAGAGGGTGAGCGTGCCGTCGTCGGCGTGTGATCCGATGTATTTCGAGAGGCGCTCGAGCTGTTCGGCGGGCAGAAAGAGCCTGTCGGAGCCGGCGTATCTGACCGTTATGTAGTCGCGCACCATCCCGCCCGAATCCAGGGTGGTGATGCCCTCGTATATGCCTATTCCGTGCGTCTCGTGGACGACGTAGTCTCCCGGCCGCAGGTCGTTGAACGAAAGGATCCTGCCGGCGGCGCTCTTTCTGCCGCTCCTGCCGTTCCTGTTCCCTCCGCCCGGCGCGGTCCGGCGTCTTCCTCCCGCGCCGCTCCTTCCGCCCGGTTCGCGGGCGGTGCCCGACGACAGCAGCGCCACTCTCGGCGTCTGCATCTCGAACGGCTCCGTCGGGACCGACGTCAGTATCACCGGCGCTCCCGGAGCGAGCAACGACTGATCGATGTCGCGCCCGAACGGGTCGGACGAGACGGCGGGCGATTCGCCCCGTTCGCGGAGGAGCGACGCCACGCGCCCGGCCTCCTCCTCGCCGGAGGTCATTATGATGACCGAATACTGCCCGGCCGTGAGCGTTTCAGTCTCCTCGGCGAGCATGCCGGTGTTGCCGGAGAATCCCGCTCCGCGGCGCGTCCTGAAACTGAACATGCCGGCGAGCCGGCGGCCGGAGAGGCCGCGCGCGAGCGAGTCGCAGAGCACAGTCCGGACTCCCGACAGGAACCGCGTCAGCCTGTCACTGCCGGCTGTTAACGACGCGTATCTCCCGGGGAGAAGGCCCGACTCAGCAAGCGAGACGGCCTCTTCGGAGAGCAGTTTCTCGGAGCCCTCGAGCCTTTCGCCGACCGCGGCGCTGCGGACTTCCACGCACAGCGTGAAGCCGCCCGCGCCGAGGTAGTCGAGCAGGCAGGGTCTGTCCGGGTATATCAGAGAAATGTATCTGTCGGCGAAGTTGATGCCTCCGCCGGCGGCTTCAGCCGCGGAGATGTCCGAGAGTTCCTCCGAGAGGATCGCGCGGGTGCGGTCTCCGTCCGGCCCGGCCTTCGCAAGAAGCTTTTCGGTCTCTTTCTTCACCGCCTCCAGTGCGTCGCGCCCGGGTATGACCTCGGCGGCCGGAGGCAGGATGAATTCACTTATCTTTCCGGTGACGCGCTGCGTCCCGGGGTCGTATACGCACAGCCTGTCGATCTCGTCGCCGAAGAACTCGATCCTGTACGCGGCGACGGGCAGTCCGTCGGAGCTGTCTGCTTCGACGTCCCTCATGCCGCCGCTGCCGGCGTCGGAGCAGCAGATGTCGACGATCCCTCCGCCTCCGCGCACGGCGAACTGCCCGGGGCCCTCGGCAAGCTCCGAACGGCGGTATCCCGCCGCTGTCAGATGACCGATGAGGTCTTCGGGGGATACGGGGGCGTCGGCCGCGATGCGCACCGAGAGCTCCGAGAGCAGATCGCGGGGCATGGTGACGCTGACGGCGGCGTCGGGCGTCGTCACGACGGCAGAGAATCCTCCGCGCATGAGCGACAGGAGAAAAGCCAGCCTCAGGTGTTCGTAATCGCGCGACGCGGACATGTTCCGCAGGCGCAGTTCCCTTGCCGGCCAGAATCCGGCGTCGATCCCCGCGGCGCGGAACAGGTCAGTGATCCTGCGGCAGTCGCTCTCCTCGGGGCATAATATGAGCACGCGGGAGTCACCGCTGTCCTCGCACAGCGCGGCGCAGAGAAGGTCGGACGCCGATTCGCACAGGCCGTCCACCGAGACCGGGAGGATCTTTCCGCGGTCCCCTCCGGCGGTCCGCCTCGCTTCGGAGGCGAGGAGTTCGAGCAGCTGGCGGTATTCGGGGTCGGCGCGTACCGCCGCGGTGAGGAGGCCGCCCCCTAGCTGTTGCATCTCTGCATGGCCTCGTCGATCTTTCCGTCGAGGATCAGCGGTATGCCGTCGCAGGCGGTCTCTATCGCCCTTATGACTTCGGGCACCTCGGCGTCGGTGAAATCGGAGAGGACCCAGTCGGCGAGATCGTACGCCGCCGGTTTGTTCCCGACGCCGATCCTGATTCTCGGGAAGGCGTCGGAGCCGAGCTGGTAGATTATGCTCTCAAGGCCGTTGTGGCCTCCGTCGGAGCCCTTCCGCCTCACCCTGACGCGGCCGGGCGGAAGGTATATGTCGTCCACAAGGACGAGTATCTTCTCGGGCGGGACCTTGTAGAAGTCAGCCGCCTCGCGGACCGCCAGCCCCGACGAATTCATATACGTCTGCGGGCAGAGCAGGAGCACCGGACGGCCATCCACCGAAGCCCTGGCGGTGAGTCCACTGAACCTCGCCCGGTCGACGGTGACGCCGAGGCGCTCCGCCAGTGTCCCGACGGCGAGGAATCCCGCGTTGTGACGGGTCCTCGCGTACTCGCGCCCGGGGTTGCCCAGACCGGCTATGATCCACTCGACGCCCGGCTGCACCCTGCGGTCGGCCGATATCTTTTCGAAAAGCTTGAATATGTCCGACATCTCAAAACCTGTGCTGTCCGGTCCGGCACTCAGACCGAGAACAGTATCCTTCCGTACGACGGCAGCGGCCAGTAGCTCTCGTCCGTGATCCGCTCGGCGGCGTCGACCGACGCGCGCAGCGCGTCCATCGCGGTGACGAGACGGTCCCTGACCGCGGCGGCGGTATCCGCGGCCGGCGCGGGGTCCCCCCCGGCGGCCGGCTTCCCGCCTATCGCGGCAAGCTCGGAGTTGAGAGTCCGGGTGTTGCGCCAGATCTCACCCGCCAGCCTGTCGAGCTCGGAGAGGGTGTGCTTTTCGGGCAGGCAGGCGCTGTTCATCACCGCCTGCTTCGAGCTCACCGTCGCCGACAGATCGCGTTCGTACCTGTAGATCGCCGGCAGGATCAGCTTGCCCACCATGTCCGCCATCGTCACGGCCTCGATCCTTATCACCTTTGAATAGTGGTCGAGGAGGATCTCGGCGCGCGACTTCGCCTCGGCTTCGGTGTAGAGCTTATGCGCCGCGAAGAGCTCGAGGTTCTTTCTGTCCGTCATGCGCGGAATGGCGTCGGGAGTGGCCGGGAGCTCGGGGAGCCCGCGCTTTCCGACCGCTTCGGCGATCCACTCCGAGCCGTATCCGTTGCCGTTGAAGACCACCCTGCGGTGCTTGCGGTAGACTCTGCCTATGAGGGCGCGCAGGGCGTCGTTGAATCTGTCCTTCGGGACCGATTCGAGCTCGTCGGCGTACTGCCGCAGCGATTCGGCGACGGTAACGTTGAGCATTATATTCGTGCATGAGAGGCTCTCGGCCGAGCCCAGCATCCTGAATTCGAATTTGTTTCCCGTGAAGGCAAGCGGCGACGTCCGGTTGCGGTCGGAGGTGTCGCGCGGAAGCTTCGGAAGGACGTGCACGCCGAGACGCAGCGGCTCGGATTTCGCGCCGCGGCGGTATTCGGTGTTGTCGGCGAGCGAATCGAGGATCCCGCCCAGTTCGTCGCCCAGGAAAACCGAGACGATCGAAGGCGGAGCTTCGCTGCGTCCGAGCCGCCTGTCGTTGCCGGCCGAAGCCGCCGAGAGCCGCAGCAGGTCGGGGTAGTCGTCGGCAGCCTGCACGACGGCCGTCACGAACAGCAGGAAACGGGAGTTCTCCTCCGGCGTCTCGCCGGGCGAGAAGAGATTGGTCCCGTCGTTGCCGCCGATTGACCAGTTGTTGTGCTTGCCCGAGCCCGCGACGCCGTCGAAGGGCTTCTCGTGGAGCAGGCAGACCAGTCCGTGCTTCTGCGCGACGCGCTGCATGATCTCCATGGTGAGCTGGTTGTGGTCGGTGGCTATGTTGGCCGTCGTGTACATCTGGGCCAGCTCGTACTGGCCGGGAGCAGCCTCGTTGTGCTCGGTCTTGGCCATGATGCCGAGCTTCCAGAGCTCGGTGTCGAGCTCCTTCATGAAGGCGGCGACGCGCGGCTTTATCGTGCCGTAGTAGTGGTCGTCGAGCTCCTGTCCCTTGGGAGGACGGGCTCCGAAGAGTGTGCGCCCGGTGTATATGAGGTCGGGCCGCGCCTCGTACATCGCTCTGTCGATCAGGAAGTATTCCTGCTCGGGGCCGACGTTCGGCTTGACCGACGTGATCCCGGTCTCCCCGAACAGCGCGAGGATACGCATCGTCTGACGGTTGAGCGCCTCGATCGAGCGCAGAAGCGGCGTCTTTTTGTCGAGGGCCTCGCCTCCGAAGGAGCAGAAGGCCGTCGGGATGCACAGTGTGTTGTCCTTTATGAAAGCGTAGGAAGTGGGGTCCCACGCGGTGTAGCCGCGTGCCTCGAAGGTGGCCCGCAGGCCGCCGGACGGGAAGGACGAGGCGTCGGATTCGCCCTTTATCAGCTCGCGTCCCGAGAACTCCATGATGACCCTTCCGCCGGGAGCGGGGGTGATGAAGCTCTCGTGCTTCTCGGCGGTGACGCCCGTCATCGGCTGGAACCAGTGCGAGAAGTGCGTCGCTCCGCGCTCGAGGGCCCAGTCCTTCATGGCGGAAGCCACTTCATCGGCGACTCCGGGGTCGAGCGAGCGGCCGTCGTCCATCGTTCTGCGCAGGCGCAGATATACGTCCTCGGTGAGGCGTTTTTTCATTTCGGTGTCGTTGAACACCATGCATCCGAAGTATTCCGGGACGTTCATGGGGATGTCCTTTCCCGGCGAGGCGCGCCGGATCCCGCGTGAGGGGCCGCCCTCAGGCGGCTGCGCACGCGGGCACGTTAGAAAAACATAGATAAAATAGTATAGCTTAAATCGGCGGAAAAGTCAATGTTTAATTTTTTGTCTGCTGTCAGCTGTCCGCTTTCCGCATCAGCTTTCCGCGTCAGCTTTCCGCGTCCGCTGACCGCGTCAGCTTTCCGTATCAGCTTTCCGCGTCAGCTTTCCGCATCCGCCGTCCGTTTGCGCTTCCGGCTTCAGCGGCAGCGGAGCGCTTCCGAGGTGAGTCTGTCGACCAGCGCGCGGATGCCCTCCATCGCGCCGCTGTCGTATTCGCACTTTGAGAACACGATCTCGCCGGTGACCGCCTCCAGCTCCGCCAGAAGTCTCTCCCGGCCGATGAGCGACTCGCACAGGCGCAGCGCCGAAAGGTCCTCAAGCGCCTCGCGGAAGTGGTTTATGCGCATAGACTCGAGCGCGGTCCCGCCGGGAGCCGGATATACCGAGAATGCGTCGCCAGACGGCACCCAGCAGTATCCGCTCGACTCGATATAGGGATTTATAAGGTCACGCGATCCCTGGTTGAAGTAGAAATTGTACCCCCACTGAAGGAATCCGGCGATCCGGTATTTCCAGAACTGCAGTCCTATGTAGCGGGTCCTCGCGCCGTACATGGCGATCAGGCGGTTGCTGACTCCGACGCACTGCCCGCAGCAGTAGTATGTCCACAGCCTGCCCGTCAGTCCTCTTTCCTCAAAAGCGCTGATGAACGGCTCGATGTGGTTGCTCGACGGCACAGGGGTCGTAACCGCCCCCGATTCAAAGAACGCGATGTTCGAAAGAGCGTCCATTACTGTGTATCCTTCGAGCAGGTCCGCCACCGATTCCTTGGCCCTCAGGTACTGTTCGATCTGATCCTCGTGCGGTTCGTCCGAAATGTGGAAAAGGCAGCGTTTGTCGTCGCCGCGCGCCTTCATATGCGCCAGAAACGCCTTGAGGAAGGCGCGCAGGAACTTCACATATTCGTGCCCCGTCGAGTCGGTCTCCCAGCCGAAAATCTTTTCGGTGCTGCCGTCGGGCAGAGTCGCGATGACCTTCGGAGCGTGCTTCGCGCCCCACTGAGTGAACAGGTGGGAGATCTCGAATCTCTTCACGCCGCAGCGGTCGGCCGTCTCGATCCAGCGGTCCAGAAGGGTGAAATCGAAGTAGTATCTGCCGTTGCCGCCCTTCTTCACCCCGACGAGCTGGACCGTCGGGCGCTCACCGCCGATGCGGGTGTCGAGCGGGGGCGTGAACACCGGCGTGAGGACGGCGTTGTTGCCGCACTCCGCATAGGTGCGCATGAAGTTTTCGATGATCCGCCAGTGCTCCTCGGAGAATACGGGGACGTGGTACCACTCGGCGAGGCAGTCGCAGTGGAACCATTCGGTGACTGTCATGCCGTGGTCGGGCAGGTCGGCCGGTATGAGGCGCAGAGTGTAGGGCAGGTCGAATGAATCTTCGCCGCTCGTGACTCTGAATACGACCTTTGCCTCTTCGGCGCCCTCAGGGAAGTATCCGTCAGGTATTTTTTTCATGTCTATATCGACCCAGACGGTGCGCAGGATGCCGCCGGAGACGGGTGCCTCGCCGCCGTTCTGGAGCTTCGCGAGTATATCGGGGTAGAGGCCGGGCCGCGTGTCGATATATCCGCTGTCGTGGCGGCCGGGATAGACCGGCATGAGCGACTGGACGAACTCGACGAGCCGGAAGTTCACGCAGTCGCCGGGGATGCCGCTGACTTCAAAGGTCGCGAAGCGGCGGACCGGGTCCTGGGAGTCGGCGGTCAGGGCTATCTGAAGCGAGATCACCGAATTCCGGTAGGCGTATGAGGACGTGACCGTCCGGTAGTCCTCGATCCTGCCGGTGGGGAAGCATTTGTCGAGCGCCGAGATGAGTTTTGCGTAGATCATTTGTGTACCCTCTTTCTTTTATAAAGCGGAGTTTGTTTGACGAATGACTTTCCGACGCAGCCGCGGGAGGCCTCAGCCGAGCAGGTTCCGGGTGAGTTCCTCGATGAACCCGCGGATCTTCTTGCGGCCGATGGTGTAGTATATACGGTTCGATTCGCGCCTGATCTCGACGAACCCGGCGTCGAGGAGCATGGCCATGTGGTGCGAGACCGTGGCCGTCGTTATGTCGAGCAGCGACGCCAGCTGCTGGCCGTACTTCGGACCGTCGGCGAGCAGGCGCAGGATCTCGAACTTCCGGCTGTCGCCCAGCACGCGGAGAGCGCGGCAGAGACGTTCGTCGGCGGTGGAGACGTCGGTTATCTCGCGCAGCGGCTCAAAGAGCGCCCCGACGTAGAGGTAGTCGACGCTGTCCTGCGTCGTATAGCTCACGAGGTGACGCGTGCCGTTGCACATGGCCACCGACGGGGCGAGACAGAGCGCGGAGGCGTCGGTCTCGGGCTCGATGGAATACTTTTCCCTGAGGAAGTCGAGTCCGCCCTCGGCCAGCGGCTCGTTCACGGCGGCGACGAACCACGCGGCGTAGTGGCGTATGATGTCGTATTTCTCCATGAACAGGGCTCCCGCCGCCTCCAGTATGTCAGCCAGCTTCCCGCGGTACTCTTCATAGTTGTTGTAAAGGCGGCAGAGCTGGAACTTCTCGTCCTCCGGCACCGGAAGACCTTCGATGAAGGTGAAAAGCTCCTGATACGAAGTGATCGGAGGCGCGTCGCCCCCCCGCGCGAACTCGTCGGTGAGCATAGCGGAGAAATTGACGAAGAAAACGTTCTTCGGGGCCTCACGCAGGGCGGAGAAGAGCGCTTCGGGATCGCCGCCGGGCATCCTGCAGACGTCGTGTACGATAAAATCGGCAAAACAGCCGGGGATCATCGAATGACGCCCGAACAGAAAATCCATAAGAGCGGGATCGGTCCCGGAATCGATCCCCGCAGTCACGTATTCGCTCATCTCTATGATCGAGTCGAAGCAGCTGTCAAGGACGGCCTTGTCGATCTCGAACTTGCGCATGATGGCGTCTTTCAGATCCCGGCAGGAGCTTCCGCTGTGCTCGTTCCGCAGAAGTTCGGTCGTTTCAAAAACGATGTTGAGCTCTTTCAACAGTTTGATTTCCATGTCTTTCCTTCTCCTTCCCTCCGGAGGGGATTTCGGGGTGTGGCGGCCGGACAAAAGGTCCGGGATGATCCGCCCGTCCGGGCAGCCGCTGGGGCCGGAGAGGCGCAGTCAGCCCGGTCGGTAGAAGATCGTGATACTTTTCTGGTTAGAACTATATCACATAATCAGCAAAATGTCAAGTGTTTTTGTTAATCGAATATGAAAGTCAAATATGATTACTTACAATATAATAGACTAACGTAAAACTATCAAATAAAAGCAGTATATCTTATTAGACATGCATCTTATTAAGTCGGTCGAATTAACCTGCATTTCCGCCTTTCGCCCCGGATATGACAGATCAAAGTCTAATCTCACATCCGAGACTCCGATTTTATTTACGTACGGTATTCAGGCAGCGATACTGCCGTCCGGATAAAAAGATAAAAAAAGGCGCCTGAGGGCTGGTTCTTATAAGGATGATCAGAGAACAGCCGATCGGGAGAAAAAGACAAAAGCCGAACTGCCCATAAGATCACCGCGGGAAAGTCAGGTTATCATCAGGATGATCATAGAACATGGGAAAGTCCGGTCATTGCTGAAATAAAAACAAATTGCAGAAAATGGTTGACATATCCTAAAATATTTGATATAATAGCATTGGGTATTAAGTATTCCAACAAAAAAGGGAAAAGGAGGACTCCAAGCGATGAAAAAGCCCAACAAATCGTCAAACAGTAAATGCTTTTTGCGGTGAACTGAACGATGGTATGGTCTTGGAAACATTAGATAATTCGAGATTCATTATTCTTCGAGGCCACGGAAGTGAAGGAAAACTGTATTATACGGAAATACAGGATGAAACAAAAACCCTGACTGCCGGAGAAATACTGTCATATTCAGAAACTTTTGAGCAGGCAGAGGTGGTAATCTTTGGATCATGCAAATCCGGGAGCAGCAACCAAAGCGGAGGTAATCTTGTCAATTATTCATTCTATAAAGGTGCAGCTTGTGTTATCGGCTTTAAGTACACTCTGAACAGAAGTCTATTCTCGGCATTTCAGTATATGTTTTTCCAGGAGTATGCGCAATATTGTGCTGGAAATAGTAATTGCTCATCGGTAACAGAAATTGCAAACACTGTTTATTTGTTAATATCTGAAAACCTGTTGGATTATTCGGTTGTAATCGATAACGATAATCCAATTGTCCCCAACAATGTTTATTGCAAGGAGTAAAAGAATGAAGATTACGAGAATAATATGCGTGCTAGTTGTTTTATTATTCCTATTTTCAGGGTGTGCGTATATGAACAGGACACAATTATCGGTCTTGACGGAAAAGCCCGGAGAAGTCAACAGCGTTATTTCGGAAGATGGGGATATCACAATGACCAAACCTACGGACGAAACAACTGCTAATTCAGCGAATGACGTAGAGATTGTATTTGGAAGAATATACTCTATACAGGAGTATATGCCGATATTTGAGAAAATTCAAACTTGTGCCAGTGAACAACTAAATTATATGAACGAACATTTCGAGGAAGGCATACTCAGCGGAAAGATCTCGCAGGCAATCAGTTTCAACTATAACGGCAAATCATATGAATTGACTTTGAATTGCGATAAATACAGTTTCCTTGATCACCCTTCAATGACGGGCGACAGCGAGATAGGAGACGGTGTCAACGACAACAACCTCGTCGCGTAGGTCTATCGCGTTTCTGTCGCAACCCAACATGATGTAATCGAGCTTGGAGTGCGGAGTGGCGGATTCGAGGGTCCTAATATCGTTGCGGATAGCGCGGTGGGGTTGGAACAGAG